>NZ_JAMYMR010000005.1:0-316829 GCF_040318635.1 Mesorhizobium sp. M1066 | reverse complement strand
ACATCGGCAACAACAACCCGGTGAAGCTGACCGCCTATGTCGAGGCGCTGGAAAACGCGCTGGGCCGCAAAGCCATCGTCGAACTTTTGCCGCTGCAGCCCGGCGACGTGCCCGATACCTTCGCCGACACCTCGGCGCTGGAGCAGGCGGTCGGCTACCGCCCGACGACGACAGTGATCGAGGGCGTCGGGCGGTTCGTCGAGTGGTACCAGGCGTATTTCGGGCGGGGATAAGGCTCGGCGTTTCCCGGCTGATCCGCGCTGTTCCATGATCACGTAACCAGGAGCAGATGGAATCGATACGGCTCGCAAACAGGCAGTCTGCAATCCATTGCAGTCCCAGGCGCTATTGAGCGTCTGCATCCCCACGTTCAATCGGCGGGATCGCGTTGCGGCGCTGGTTCAGCAACTGTTGCGTACGGACTGCCCATTGCAGATATGCGTCCATGTCGACGGTTCGACCGACGGAACGAACGAAGCGCTTGCGGAAATCGCATTTCGCGATGCCAGGTTGGTGGTCACCACCGGCCCGAATGACGGCAGAGGCCGCGCGATGTTTTCGGCGATTGCTTCCGCCACTGGCGACTATTGCATGGTCTTCGATGATGACGACGATCTCTTCACCGATCGCTTGCCGGAAGTCTGTGAGCACCTCTCGCAGAGAAGTGTCGATGAGAAGATTGCGGGTTTTGTGTTCTCGATGGCTCTTGGCCACCCAGAGACGGCAGCAGAGCCGTTTCCGTCGGAACGGACAAACCTGATAAAGATGCGGGCCGACGAACGGGTGGTCGGCGACAAGAAGGAGGTCATCAAAACTCCTTTGCTTAAACGGGTTGCCGTGCCCCCAGCGGGGCGGTTCCGCCGTGTTCCAACATCTCTTCTCTGGTCCAGATTGGCGATCGAATACGACGTTATCTGTGTCAATGTCGAGATTGGACGAAAACGATATTTGCCGGAGGGGATGACGGCAAGGATTCGGCTTCTTCAGCGGCAAAATGCATACCCGATGTTGTTGCTGAACTTGAACTACATCAAGGCGTTCTGGCTAGGACGATATCGGTCGGTTCGGTTCCTGGGCAAGGCGGTTCTTGCCTGTTTGAGCTTTGGTGCCTTGAGTTTCCCGTTCTTGCTCAAGAGGTCATTCGTGGGGGTGACTTCATGAAAGAAGCCAGCCTGTGGAAGTTGGTGGAAGCCATCGTAATACGAATTGTTCCTGGTCTTCTGAACATAGCGACGTTGCTGTACATCGGCAGCCATCTGGAGACTGGACAGTACGGTATTTTCAGCACGACGATTGCAACAGTTTCATTTATTTCGACACTTGTTTTGGAGTCGCGACCTATTCGGTAATGCCGGTTTCCGCAAAAATGCATGCCGCGGGAATGGGTAGAGAGTACGTATCGTCCATTTTGACCGTGCTGGCAGTTGTGGCGTTGTTTGTCATCCTGGCTGGACTGGCACTGACGTGGCTGGGATTTGGCAATGCCGTTGCCGCGACCATCATCGTTTCTTTCGGCTTGCACACCGCACTTCAAGAGATTTTGAGGTCACAACTGCGTTTGTGGGCGTACGGTTGGTCGGCGATTGGCCAGGCCGTCGCATACCAGGCAGGAGCCATAGTCCTGCTTGTCGGAGATGCGAAAGTAGGCTCGGCTCTTGCAGCCTTTTCGCTCAGCTATTTCGTCGGAGCGCTGATTTCATTTGCCTTGCTGGGACCTAGGAAGCTGAGACGGCCTGGCTTTTCCTATCTTGCCGGGTCTCTGGTCACTGGCTGGGGATTTGTGTTGAGCAATCTGGCCGAGAGCGGCATGTTTGTCGGCATTCGATACATTGTTTTGTTGCTTGGCTCCGAGACCCATCTCGGCGTCTTCTCGTTCTGTGTCGATCTTTCACAACGGTCCGTCGGCTTCTTCATGAATGCGGCCAGCTTCGTATTTGTGCCAAGGGCGTTTCTCAGTGCCGCAAATGGAAACGTCAGGGAGTTCCGGCGCGGACTGTTCGAGGGAGCGGCCATCGCACTCATTTTTGCGACCGCGGCCGCGGCCGGAATAGTTGGCCTGTTTTTCTCAGGCCATGCCTCCGGATGGCTGGGGAAGTCTTTTAACCCTGTGGTGTTCGGGATCGTTTCTTGTGCTGTTCTGGTCAACAGGACGAAAAAGGTGATCATCGATCCGTTTGCGCTTCGGTCGAGCAAAGCGATGACGTTGACCTATTCCTACGCGATAGGGGCGTCGGCTTGCTGTTGTCTGGCGGCATTGGGCCTTTGGTGGCGGGTGCCGCTTGGCAGTGAAATGGCGTTTTTGTTCGGATATGTCGTTGCCGCTGCCTGTTCCTTTTTCGCATTGAGGAATGTGATTGCAGACCAAGGGTCTGGTGCGAAACAGCGCACTGTTTTGGTGGTCGGGCCGGATGCCGGAAATGAATGAGAAGAAAGCACTTTACGACGAGGAAAACAGGCGCATCGTCCATGTCGGCACGGTGGCTGATGACGACTATTGGGATTCTCACTGGGCCGAAGGGATTGTCTTGAGGCCGGATCGCTTTGTCGTCGAAACCACCAAGCGATACCTGACCGGATCGGCCAAGATCCTGGACGCTGGATGTGGCTTGGCCAATACGGTCCATGGCCTCCACCAGGCAGGCTTTTCCGCCTACGGGATCGACTTCGCGCAGAAGACCGTGGGGATGGTGAACCGTGCCGCGCCCCATTTGCAAGTGACCGTGGGGGATGTTCGAGCAACGGGCTTCGCGGACGAATTCTTCGATGGGGTGTGGTCTCTGGGGGTGATCGAGCACTTCTTCGACGGTTACGATGAGATCGCATTGGAGATGAGGCGCATCATTCGGTCAGGAGGAGTTGCCTTCGTGACGGTGCCGAGCATTTCTCCTCTCCGACGGCTGAAGATCAGAATGGGTCTCTATCCCAGGTTTTCAGGTGAACAGGCCGGATTTTACCAGTTCGTTCTTGAGCCGTCTTCGATTGTTTCCAGTTTCGAACAGCACGGCTTCAAGCTTCTGGGATCACAGCCAAGGGGAGGCTTCAAGGGGCTGAAGGACGAGACATTTTTCTCCAAGCCGATGCAGGCCTGGTACGACAGCAAGAATGGAATCCTGAGAGGTTTGCGTGCTGCCGCGGACCGGTTGCTCGGCCCATTTTCGCATCATACGCGGCTCTACGTCTTCCACAGGATATAGCGCGCGGATGTCAAATCCGAGTGGGCGCAGATCGCCAGACGAAACCGGTGGTGAAGCAGTGTCGATTTTGCGAAAGTTTGTTCGCGCGAATGTGGCCATTTCCGAGTTCCTGGACAGTGCTCTGCCGCGGCGCCTTCGCATCGACGGCAACCGGATCTTTGCGACGGAGATAGCACCTCCCTTACTTACCTCAAACGCACGGGTTTACGATCTTGGCGGGGGTGCCAGGCCGTTCGTCAGTCTTTCGGAGAAGCGGCGCCTGGGGCTTTTTGTCGTTGGGCTCGACCTCGACGCGGAAGAGTTGTCGAAAGCGCCACGCGGAATATACGACGAGGAGATTGAAGCGGACCTTACCTCGTTTAGGGGGAGGGGCGATGCTGACGTCGTCATTTGCCAGGCAACGCTCGAGCACGTCCGTGATGGCGAGGGTGCCCTGCGCGGCATTGCCAGTTGCGTGAAGCCGGGAGGCATGGTTGCCATTTTCTCGCCCTCGCGCAACGCCGTTTTTGCCAGATTGAATCGGGTCCTGCCGGAGGGGATGAAGCGACGGCTGCTTTTTGCGATCTATCCTGAAAAGGGCATGGGTCATGACGGGTTTCCGGCCTTCTACGACAAGTGCTTGCCCAGTGACGTCGAGACAATCGCAAAACGGAACGACCTGGAACTTGTCGAGCGCCGTCTGTTCTGGAAAAGCTCCTACTTCTATTTTTTCGTGCCGGCCTTTCTCGCCTGGCGCATCTGGTTAGGCGTTTCGGCCCTGTTTCTCCGCAAGGATGCCGCTGAAACCTACGCCTATGTCTTTCGGCGAAAACAGTGAGTTCCCGCGGCTCATGAAAAGAAAGCTCGCGCTGATCGCCATTCCGCTCGACAGAAGAGGCGGTGCCGAAACCATCCTGAAACTTGTTGCGCGCGCACTCGCGAGGCGACCCGACTGGGACGTCGAAATCGGCTTCTTGGGTAGCCAGGCGGCGGGCGAGGCCGCTGGATCACACCAGGACGGAATTCGGTGCAGCTACGGCTTTGGCGGCGGCAAGGCCATGAGCGAGTTTTTGCTCGCCCCGCGGCTGCTCCGGCGTCGGTACGATTTGGTGTTCTCGAGCCACGCACGGGTAAACTCGTTTCTGGCTGCCGCTCGAAGCATTGGACTTCTCCGCAGCCATAGGCTGGTCGCCCGCGAGTCCACCGTACTTCTGGATCGCTTCAAGGGTCCTCGCGCGCTCGCTTACAAGGCGCTCTACGCTGCCTATGGCAGCCAGGACATGATAGTCGCGCAAACGAGCTATATGAATGAACGCTTGCGTGACGTATTGCCCCGGCGAGCAATCGCCAAGTTGTGTACTTTGCCCAACCCGGTCGACGACGATCTCATCGTCAAAATGTCCATGGAGGCATTGTCCGGGCACGACGCCGAGATACTTTCCCGCCGTCCGCAGATAGTCTGGTGCGGCCGGCTGATTGATGTGAAGCGTCCGACGATCGCGGTTGATGTGCTGGCCGAAGTCAGACGAAGGACCGGCGAGGATTATGAGCTGACCATGGTTGGCTCTGGCCCCATGGAAGCGGAGTTGAGAGCCCGCGCCGGCAAGCTTGATCTGGCCTCGCGACTAAATCTGCTCGGCCAGAGAGACAACCCGTTTCCGCTGTTTCGCGCAGCGCGTGCCGGCATGCTCACGTCGGCGACGGAGGGATTTCCCAACGTCCTTCTGGAAATGATGGCTTGCCGGATTCCCGGCATCGTCACCACCCCCTGTGCGGGAGATCTGGACATGCTGTCGGGCCTGGAGATTTCTGCCGGCTTTGGCCCGTCGGAAATTGCGGAAGCACTGCTGAAGGTCATTCAAGGCGGTGATCGGTCGGCCTTGTACGGAAAGACCTTGTCGGAAAGATCGCCGGATCGGTTTGCGGATATGCTGTTGAGAGCGCCGTCGTCATATCCGGGTGGGCAGAGATGACGGCCGTTGCTCGCAACAAGATAGTCGTCTCGATAAACACATCCTGGAATGTCGTCAATTTCCGCAAGGGACTGATCGAGGCGCTGCGGAGCCGTGGCTATGACGTGGTCGTCGTCGCGCCGAGAGACGAGTATTCTCCGCTGATTGGGGCCATGGGCTGCCGCTATGTCGAACTCGACATGGACAATTCCGGCACGTCACCGTTGCGGGATTTGGTCCTTCTGTGGCGCTACTGGCGTCTCTTGCGGCGCGAGAGACCGCTGGCGTTTGTCGGCTTCACGATCAAGCCCAATGTGTTCGGCTCCATCGCGGCCAATCTGAACGGCATTCCCGTCATCAACAACATTTCGGGATTGGGGACGGCGTTCGTCCGCGGTGGTCTGCTGCTCAGGATTGCCAAGGCCTTGTACCGGGTGGCATTGGCCCGTTCCAAAGTGGTTTTCTTCCAGAATGACGATGACCGGATGCTGTTCGTCGACGAACGTCTGGTTCGCAAGGATCGAACCGCGCTTTTGCCTGGCTCCGGCATCGACCTCGTGCGTTTTGCCCCGTTGTCCGAAGCGCGCACCGGGTCTGGCGCCATCGTCTTTCTTCTCGTGGCCCGGCTTCTCTGGGACAAGGGTGTCGGCGAGTTCATCACGGCGGCCCGTCGGGTTTGCCGTGAGGTGCCCGGAGTGCGTTTCCAGCTACTCGGCTTTCTTGATGTCGAAAACCGGACCGCGGTCAGCCGCGAGCACGTGGAAAAATGGGTTGGCGAGGGATTGGTCGAATATCTCGGCTCCACCGACGATGTGCGGCCTTTCATGCGTGCCGCCGATTGTGTCGTGCTGCCCTCCTACAGGGAGGGAACGCCGCGCTCGCTGCTCGAGGCGGCTGCGATGGGCAAGCCGCTGATCGCAACCGACGTGCCAGGATGCAGGGAAGTGGTGGACCACTCCGTCAATGGCTTCCTATGCAAGGTGAGGGACCCTGATGACCTTGCGAGCAAGATGGTCGAGTTTGCGCGGCTGGACGGCTCGTCCAGGGACAGGATGGGGGCACAGAGCAGAAACAAGGTCGAGCGGCAGTTTTCGGAAACGATCGTCATCGAGAAGTACATGCAGCAGATAGAAAGACTGAGCGCCCTTGCGACGAAATGAGCGGACCGGCCGCACAGGGTCGGATGGAGGATGGTTTTGTCAGTCAGGAGCATAGCGTTGCTTGCCGTCGTGGCTGTTTTGTTTGGTGTTGGCTTTCTGGGCATCATCGTGATGCAGAGGGGCGGCCCGTCCCCCGCGAAGCCGGTAGCCGAGCTCAAGCCGTTTGACGGCAAGCTCGCAATCCCATCGGTCGATGATCTGCGCGTCGGCGGTCGCAAGATCCTGCTGTGCGGAGCGGCGTTTTCCAGGCCTCAGGCTATGCGCCTCCTGGTGACGGAAGCGGCGCGCCGAGACTACCAGGGGCTCGTCCTGGCCTGCAAACCTGTCGGTGCCGGAACACCTTGCGACGGCAAGATCGCCTCCAGGGTTGGCGATACCCTTGTTGTGCAGTGCTTGACGACCGAGGGCGAAGATTTGGCCACCATACTTACGCAGGGCGGAATTCTCTGCGGCCAGCCGGTTCAGGCCGGCGCAACGTACAAACCTTGCTGAGCAGGTCGCCAGTAAAGACCGGAGCCTCTTGCGGCGAAGTGAGTGGGTCTTGTTCTCAAGCTGGCCGGCTGCCCGTATTTGGGTATTTATGGGTCCTTTCTTGGGTATGTCGGTTCTTGAATTTTCGGGTATTTGTGGGTATATTTTTGGGTATGACCCTGAAGATCGACTCTCTGCAAATTACCACCGAGATCCTTGCCCTGGTCTCGGAGATCGACGAATTCAAAGGGGCTTGGCGAGCGCTGGGCGCGCTCGCTCCGGAGCGCCTATCGGCTCTGCGCCGCGTTGCGACCATCGAGAGCATCGGCTCTTCTACCCGTATCGAAGGAAGCAGGCTTACTGACGGCGAAGTGGAGCGGCTGCTCGCCAACCTCGACATCAAATTCTTTGAGTCCCGAGACGAGCAGGAAGTCGCCGGATATGCGCAGGTCATGGAAATGATCTTCGCGCATTTCGATGCGATTGATCTGACCGAAAACCACCTGACACAACTACACCGTGACCTGCTGGCGTTCAGCAACAAGGATGAACGCCATCGCGGTGCATATAAGACACTCGCCAATAATGTCAGTGCGTTCGATGCCGACGGGAAAGAGATTGGCGTCATTTTCGAAACGGCGACGCCCTTCGATACACCAAAGCGGATGAAGGAGCTTATCGAGTGGACTCGCAACACACTCAACGAGCAAAGCCTGCACCCTCTGCTCGTCGTCGCAATCTTCACGGTGGTGTTTCTGGAGATACACCCATTCCAGGACGGGAATGGACGGCTGTCGCGCGTTCTGACGACGCTCCTGCTGATGCGCAGCGGATATGCGTATGTGCCTTACTCTTCCCTCGAAAGCGTGATTGAGAACAGCAAGGAAGGCTACTATCTGGCGCTACGTCAGACCCAGAAGACGATCCGCAGCCCGAACCCCAATTGGCAGCCATGGGCTGTGTATTTCCTGCGCGCTCTGCAGCAGCAAAAGCGGAGGTTGGAGAAAAAAATCGAGCGGGAACGCCTTGTGCTCGGCACGTTGCCCGAACTCTCGCTGCAAATCGTTGAGGCCATCAATGAGCGTGGGCGCATAACCATCAGCGAGATCGTCAACTTGACAGGTGCAAACCGAAATACCGTCAAAAAACACTTGGCCATTCTGGTCGAAGCGAACCATCTGGCCCAACATGGAACCGGCAAGGGAACGTGGTACGGCCAAAATAGGCGGTAAAGGCTCCAAGTCTGAGGCACGTCGACTTGGTGAATTGGATCGAGGTGGGGGCATGGAGCCAGATCTCTATGGCCGAGAGATGAGGAATGGGTAGCCGAGCCGGCCGTCTACCCCCGTTGGCCGCGATTGGTATCGAGCCGATCTCGAATTACATGCTTGTCAGCAGGAATATCTACACCGAAAATGTATCTATAATTCAATATATTAGCTTGGGTGTCGGAAGGTTTGGCGCGCTCAGCTTGGTCAAATCTTATCGAGCCAGTCACCGCGGAAAGGAGACTCAAATTTTTGCCCGATAATAAGAACCTGTGAAAGTTAGTCGAAAACTATTAATGCGATTGGGCTAAAGTACTGTGCTCGGACAGACACGCATCAGCTTAATCGCCTCGCGCGCGCGAAACAGGTTGGAATTGTGGCCAAAAACTGGTACGCGCTGATGCACTGCCTTTGACTGGTGCGTCTGAAGTGGTGCAGCAAGAAGGGATCGAAGACTGATGAACCTTGTGGTTAAAACTGCGCTTGCCGTATTTGTCGTGTCAATCGGGTTTGGTCCAGCTTCATCGTTTGCCCAGGATGCTTCGTGCAGCTGCGCGACACCCTATCAAGGTTCGGCAAACCCGATCGGATCCATCCGTTCCGCCATCGGTGATGTGATGGTGTCGCAGACGGCGGGCTATGGCGCTGCCAAGGTTGGAAGCGCGCTCGATTTCGGCAGCCGTGTGGTGGTTGGCGCCAAGGGCGCGGCCTCCGTTCTGGTCGGCGGCTGCAATCTGGAGGTTTCGGCCAATTCGAGCCTCGACGTTTCCCGCCTTGGCAACAACATTTGCCTCAAGCTTGTCGGCTCGGAGCAGACGGCTGCTATTCAGCCCTCCGGCGGCGGCGCTGGGTTCGGTCCGCCGGAGGCGATTTTCGCCGGGGCGCTTCTGACGTCTGGCGTGCTCGCGGCGACGCAGGACGACGACAACGGCGTCAGCCGCTGACGAAGTATGGCGGCGTCGGCCGCTGTAGAGAAGGGTCTGGATAGGTTGGCGGGGCCGGCTGGTTTATTGGGTTTGTTAACCATATTGTTCTATTGCTTGGGGCGGGGCGAGCTGTAATTCGTACCAACAGGGCGAGTTACAGGTTTTGGTGGGGTAAAATGATGAGTTGCCATCGGTTCGGGGCTGCTTTTGCTTTTGTTGCATTCGTCGCAGGGGGCGTCCTGTTCGCCGCGCCCGAGGCTGTAGCTCAGCAAACCTGTTCCTGTCTTGCGCCCGTGCCGGCGTCCGAAGACGCGATAGGTCGTCTTACGCAGGTCCGGGGTGATGTCCAGATGTCCCAGGCCAGCGGCTATGCAGGGGTGGATGCCGAGGCGCCGGTGTATGCGGGCGCGCGCATCATGACCGGGGCGCAGGCGTCTGCTTCGCTGGCTATCGGAGCCAATTGCGCGCTCGATATTCCAGCCAATGCCACCGTCAAGGTCGACCCTATCGAAGGCGGCATGTGCGTTTCGCTTGAGACACCATCTGCGACGATCGTACCCGCCAGCTCAGAACCTGGCATGCTGCCGGTTCTCTTGGGCGGCGCCGCCGTCGGTGGTGCCGTCGCCCTTATTATCGGCCTGCAGGATGACGACGACGCGGTCAGCCAATAGGCGGGATACGACCCCCGTTGTTTTGCGTAAATTTGCCAAATGCGTCATTCGCCTTCATGCGGGTGACACGTTTCTATTTTTGTCGAGGCGAAGCTTTGCCTCCTCTCAACCAGAAACGCCAATGATCGACCTGCATTCACATATCCTGCCCGGTCTTGATGACGGTTCTCCTGACTTGGCCATGTCGCTGGAGATGGCACGGCTGGCAGTCGCCGACGGTACAACGCATATGGCATGTACGCCGCATGTAATGCCTGGGTTTTATGAGAACGCCACGCCAAACATTGCCGAGGCTGTTCAGGCGTTGGAACTGGAGCTTCATCGCGCTGCCATACCGCTTACCCTATACGTTGGCGCTGATGTTCATCTCGCGCCTGATCTTCCCGATCGATTGAGGCTTGGTACGGTGCCGACTCTGAACGGATCCCGCTATTTCCTGTTCGAACCGCCACATCACATTCTGCCTCCGCGGCTCGAAGACTTCGCCGCGCGTCTCATAGGCGCCGGCTTCGTGCCGATCCTCACTCATCCAGAGCGGTTGACCTGGATCAAGGCGAATTACGACGTCATCGAGAGGTTGAATACGCTAGGCTGCCTTATTCAGCTCACGGCTGATTCTGTGACGGGGGCCTTTGGACGTACGGCGCTCTACTACTCGGAGAAGCTGCTGGATGAGGGCAGGGTGGATATTATCGCCTCCGACACGCACGGCGCCAGCCGGCGGCGGCCAGGGCTTTCGCAGGCGGTTCTCGCCATCGCGAACCGGTGTGGGGAAGATGAGGCTTACAACATGGCAGTGAAACGCCCGGACGCGATATTGCAAAATCGACCGCTCGTGCCCATCGGAAAGCAAAGCGCGAGGAAATCGGGCGGCAGCAGTGCGGGGCGGTTTGGCGGATTGGGCCGGTTGTTCAAGAGCGGGGCTCTTTGATGGGCATTTTCGATCTTGCAAGAAGTCATGCAGGCACCGTGCCCGCTTTGCTCGCATCGCTAGCAATATCTGCTTGCGCAAGCACTTCGTCGACATCGACGTCCTCCACCAGTTCTGTCGATGCGCTGCAGCCGATGGCGTCTTCATCGGCGCTCTCAGGCGGTGGTACGCTGCAGGTGGTCAAGGATCTCCCGCCGCCGCAGAATACCCAGAACGGCAGCGAGCAGCCGCTGTCTGCCAACGATGTACTCGAGGTCAGTGTGTTTCAGGTCGATAATTTGAACAGAACAGTTCAGGTCGACGCGGGCGGGCAGATTTCGCTTCCGCTGATTGGAACCATGACTGCAGCCGGCAAGACCGTTCGTCAGCTCGAGAAGGAAATCGAGACTGCCTACGGTGAAAAGTACTTGCAGTCGCCTGACGTGACGATTTTCGTCAAGGAGTCGATTGGCCAGCGCATCACGGTCGATGGTGAAGTCAACAAGGCCGGCATTTATCCGGTGTCCAGCAGCGCTTCCTTGCTCGACGCGATCGCCCTTGCCGGAGGGTTCAATCCGGTCGGTGATGCCGGTAAGGTCTTCGTCTATCGCAATGTCGGCCAAAACAAGCTGGTCGCAAATTACAATGTCGAGGAAATCCGCGCCGGCAAGAACCGCAACCCGCGGATCTATGGCGGCGACGTGGTCGTCGTTTTTGCTTCGAAGTCGAAAATCGCGATGAACAATTTGAAGGATGCGCTGGGCCTAGCCTCCAGCGCTGCCCGCATTGCGGTCATTCCGTAGACACGGACAACCCCAGGATCACCTCGCGTATGCTCGATCGCAACAGGCAGCCCCAACTTGCCGGACCCGGACATGGCCAGGCCCTGTCCGCGGACTCCTATTACGACGTGCCGCAAAACTACGGTCCCTATGGTCGCGACTATGCGGGCCAGGATGAGGGGTTCAACCCGCTCAAGCTGCTTTTATACATCGTCCAGTATCGCTGGCTGATCGTCATGATGGCGGCGGCCGGGCTCGTTGCCGGCGTCATCGTGACGATGATGCAGACACCAAAATATCTGGCGACGACGCAGCTCGAAGTTCTGGTGCCTTCGGCGAAAGTGTTTCAGGACATTGAGGTTGTTTCCGAAAACAGCGACGTCCGGGCCTTCCTGACCGCTCGGGAGAAGCTGAAGAGCCGGGCATTGGCTCAGCGCGTGGTGTTCCAGCTTGGGCTTAGCGAAAAACCGGATTTTCTGTTTCCGACGCCGAGCTTTTCCCCGAGCAATATTGTCTACCGTGCGTTCGGGATGTCCAAGTCACCCTCCATTGAGGAGAAAACGCCCGAAGAGTGCGAGGCAATTGCCATCAAGCGCATCCAGGAAGATCTGACGGTCAATCTGGTCACCAATACAAGCCTGCTATCGATCACCTTCGTCGATCAAAAGCCGAAATATGCAAGCGACGTTGCCAATCAGGTTGCGCAGAGTTTTATCGATCAACGTCTCGATCAGACCAGCGAGACCTCTGATCTGGCACGGCAGTTCATCCAGGAACAGGTTTTGCAAGTGAAGCAAAAGCTGCAGACCTCCGAAGAGGAACTGGTCACCTATGCAAAAGATGCCGGCATCACGGTTACCGGCGATGACAAATCGCTGATCGGCTCCAACATCGAAGCCCTGAACACCGCCCTGGCCACGGCAATCCAGGAGCGTCTTGATGCGGGGCGGGTGGTCGATCAGATAGAAAAGGGCCGCGGGTCGAGCCTCGGTCCGGTTTTGGAAAGCGAAGGTTTGCAGAAGCTTAGCGATAAGCTGGCGGATCTGACCAGCCAGTATCAGCAGAAATTGGGCATCCTGAAGCCCGGTTTTCCGGAAATGCAGCAATTGCAATCGCAGATCAAGGAACTGCAGCGACTCTACAACAACGGCGTGCTGGCGATAACCGATTCATTGCGGCTGAAATATCAGGAAGCGCAGAACAAGGAAACCGACCTCAAGTCCAAGCTCGCGGAGATGGAGAGGCAGCAGGTCGTCTTCAACGACAAGAATATCAAATACACGATCCTGAAACGCGAAGTCGACTCCAACCGGTCGCAGTATGACAGCCTTATCGCCAAGCTGAATGAAGTCGGCGTTAGCTCGGAGCTCAAGACGCAAAGCGCTGCGATAGTCGATTTCGCTTCGCTGCCCACAGCCCCCTATTCTCCACGTCTGAGCATCAATCTTGCAGTCGCTCTCGCGCTTTTCATGGCCCTGGCTGCATCGATCATCTATATCATCGAGTTGCTGAACAACACTTTCACCAACCCGGAGCAGATCGAGAAAGAGCTGGGGCTGGCGATGCTCGGCATTCTGCCGCTTGTCGGTGACCGCGAACTCATAGCCAGCATCGCCGATCAAAAATCCGGGCTCTCCGAGGCCTATCGTTCGCTGCGAACATCGCTGCAGTTCTCCGGTGCGGAGGGCGCGCCGCGATCGCTTCTGGTGACCAGTTCGGAACCGTCGGAAGGCAAGTCGACCACGTCGTTCAAGCTTGGCCAGGATTTCGCGGCACTCGGCGCAAGGGTTCTGCTTGTCGACGGCGATCTCCGCAAACCCAACCTGCACCGGCTGTTCGGCCTCGACAATGCGATCGGGTTGAGCAACCTGCTGACAAATACCGTTCGCAAGGACGATCTGCCGAGCATTTTCAGACCGACGAAATACCCCAATGTCACCGTGCTGACGTCCGGAACGATTCCACCGAATCCGGCCGACCTGCTCTCGTCGCCGAAGATGGCGTTGATCTTGACCAATCTAGGCAAACGCTTCGATCTGGTCATCATCGACGCCCCGCCGGTCGTCGGTCTTTCCGACGCACCAATCCTCAGCCGGCTTGCCGAAGGCACATTGATGGTCGTTTCGACCAATCAGGTCACACGCAAGTCAGCCAAAACGGCGCTCAAGCGTCTGCGCTCAGCCGGTGCGAACGTGATCGGAGCGGCGATGTCGAAATTTACGGTCAACAAGTTCGATTACAATTACGCCTATAAATACATGAACTATCAGTACTACGACTATGGCGCGAGTACCCCGAAAATTGAGGGCAAAGTCGATGACGGAGCAGGCCAGCCCGCTCACGCGAAATCTCCGGCGTTCAGGCGTTTGGTTCGTCGCCTCCGTTCTGGTGTTGGCGGTTTCGTCGATAGGGCTAAGTCGGCTTCTTGAGTCGGAAACGCCGGCCGTCTCGCTTGCGCTTGATCCGTTGAACACAGATGCCTTGATAGGCGAAATTGCCGGTCGGTTGAGCGAAACAGGCGACGGTGTTGATCTCGACGTCTTGGCAACAAAGGCGAAGCGCGCGCTTCGTTTCAATGTCGGGGATGCCCGGCTCTACAGCCTGATAGGCGAGATTGAGTATCGACAAGGCGAGAAAGACGCGGCTTTTGAACTCTTCGACCAGGCTCGAAAGCTGTCCAAGACCGAAATCCATTCGCTTCAGAGATCGATCGATCGCTCGATCGAGGTGGGCGATCTGTCAAAGGCCGTTGCCGAGATCGACACGTTGCTGCGCCGGTGGCCCGACAGATTTCCAGTCATTGCGGCAGGCTTGCCGGCTATTCTTTCAAACCCGGACGGATATCAGGCTGTCCTGGCAGCCTTAAGGATCGAGGCGCCGTGGAGATCCAATCTTTTCTCCGCCCTTGGTAAGGATCCGCGGGGCCTGCGCGTCGCAAATCAACTGTTGCTTGACCTTGCCGGATCGAGCTCACGACCGACGTCGAAGGAATTGTCTGCCGTAATCAACGGGTACATCCGGCAGAAGGAATACGAGGCGGCCTATCGGCTGTTCCTGTTCAGTCTGTCCGATCAGGAGCGGACACTGGCCGGATACATTTTCAACGGCGGCTTTGAGCATATCCTCAGCGACAAGCCATTCGACTGGCAGGTTCGCGACCGCTCCGGTCTGGAAATTACCTTTGCCGGGGCGCGCGATGTCGGCGAAAGCGATAGCGGAGCGACTGTCCGATTCCTGAATACGCCGGTAAAGAACGCCGCGCTCCAGCAATACGTTGGATTGCCTCCCGGCTCCTACAGGATTTCCCTGATCGCCTCCGCGAGAAACCTGAAGCTGCCCAAACAGTTGTTCTGGTCCATCAGATGCGCGGATCCGGCGGGCGAAATAGCGCGGTTCAACATTCCGGAAGGCACATTCAATCGGCGGCAGTTGAGCCTGGATTTCGCGATCGGACCAGGCGCGTGTCCCATGCAATTGTTGCGGCTCGAAACAACTGCCATCGCTGAGAGCTGGCGATTTCGGTACGTTGGCACGCTGGTCATGCACAAATTGAGCATCGAAAGAGTTTCATCTTGAGAGAGCGGTCAACCCGGTCCACGGAATGGGAAAAATATCTGCTTGGGTCGGTTCTTTTCCTGTCAGTGCTTATTGGCGGCGGCACCGCGAGCGGTCTCTACACCGAAGCGCTGATCGAGGTGGCGGCGATTGTAGCGGCCGCGGCCGTCTTTTCAAGGCCGTCGGAGCACGGCATCCCTCGCTCGGCCCTGTGGTTGCTTGCTCTGGGCCTTGCCGTGTTCTGTTTTCAAATCGTGCCGCTGCCAGCCGCCCTGTTGAGCGGATTGCGGCCTGAGGTTCTACTTGCAAATCCGTGGCTGAGCGGTGAAACCGGGCTGCGTTTCGTCAGTGTCGGCGTGGGACGTACGATCGAGTGTCTGTTGTATTTCGTGGCGATGGCTGCATTCTTTCTGAGCGTCACTCGCCTGCGCCCAGATCAGGTCTACGGCCTTCTGCCCTTCTTTTTCATGGGTGTCATCTGTAACGGACTGGCTGCGGCGATCCAGTATTCGCTCTCCGATACGGTTGCCATACAGGGTTTGCTGCCGTTCACGATCAATGCCGGACTATTTGCCAACCAGAACCATTTTTCAGCTTTGCTCTTCGTCTCCATCCCCTTCGTCGTCTACTACGGCCTGTTTCGCGGGCACCTTCTGTCCGGGTCGCTCGGCTTGATAACGCTGCTGCTGCTGCTTCTGGCCGCCGGTTCGCGCGCCGGTATTCTGATAGGACTGGCGATCACCATAGTATCAGTCGTCTTTCTGTCCGCGCGCTCGAGGCTGGGCGGGTATGGAATACCCGCTGTCTTCATCGGGCTTTCGCTCTACACCATCGGGGCGTGGACGAAGATCGATGCGGAAGTGGTTGACCCGGCCTTTGGACGGGCCGAATTTGCCCGCACGACGATCGCGGGAATTGCAGAGAACTGGGCGACGGGCGTCGGCTTTGGGAGTTTTCCGAAAGTCTACCAGATTTACGAAAAGGGAGAGATGATCTTCAAGCCCTACGTCAATCACGCCCACAATGATTATCTGGAATTGGCACTTGAAGGTGGCGCGCCTGTTGTCTTTCTGGTCGCGGCCTACTCGGTATTGCTTTTTGCGTTTTCCCTTGCGGCACGGCGAGATCCGCTGCAGAAAATGGCATTTCTCTCAGTATCGTTTCTGCTCGTTCATTCCCTGGTCGATTATCCCATGCGAACGGCGGCGCTTGCGATGACTTTCGCCTATATGAATGGCATCATCTTTCACAAGGGACTTGCTGTGCGGTTAAGCCAGAGAGGCGAGTCGACCGAGGCCCATGATGACAATCTGCTTGTTCCCGTCAGGCCGGCCTTGGCAAGACGATAGCAATGCGTCGCCTGGAAGTGGCCATGGATTGGCGCTGGACCGTGGCCCGGTCGTTTGCCGAACGCCGAGATTGACAAGCCATTGCATGGAACCTAAGCACGGGCGGCTGGGGCCGGGGGGTTCAGGCATGTCAAGGAGAGCTTCTTGAAAGGAATTATCCTTGCTGGAGGCAGTGGAACGCGTCTTTATCCACTAACATTAGCAGTCTCTAAGCAAATTCTGCCGATATACGACAAGCCGATGATCTATTATCCGCTGAGCGTTCTGATGCTCGCGGGTATCCGGGAAATTCTGATCATTTCGACGCCCCGTGACCTGCCGATTTTTCGCGATCTGCTTGGCGATGGATCGGAGTTCGGCCTCGACCTGTCCTATGCCGAGCAACCGCAGCCCAACGGGCTGGCGGAGGCCTTCATCATCGGCCGCAATTTCATCGGCAAGGACAACGTGTCGATGATCCTCGGCGACAACATCTATTTCGGCGATGGGCTGTCGCAGCTTTGCCGCGATGCTGCCTCGCGCGAAAAGGGCGCTTCGGTGTTCGCCTATCATGTCGAGGATCCCCAGCGTTATGGCGTGGTTTCCTTCGACAAGACCACAGGAACGGCGCTGACGATCGAGGAAAAGCCGCAGGCGCCGAAATCCAACTGGGCGGTCACCGGTCTCTACTTCTATGACAACGACGTTGTCGACATCGCCCCTGCCATCCGTCCCTCGGCGCGCGGCGAGCTCGAGATCACGGCGGTCAACAACGTCTACCTCGAGCGCGGCCAGTTGCATGTGCATCGGTTGGGGCGCGGCTTTGCCTGGCTCGACACCGGCACGCATGACAGCCTGCATGAGGCCTCGTCATTCGTGCGCACCATCGAGCACCGCCAGGGCATCAAGGTCGCCTGTCCCGAAGAGATCGCCTTTGAACAGGGTTGGCTGACTGTGGACCAGGTTCTGCGTCGCGCCGACCGCCTGGGCAAGAATGAATATGCCGCCTATCTGCGCCGGCGTGTCGTCGACCTGTCGGAGGGCTAGGTGTTGGAGGTCAAGCCCCTTGGCATCGATGGCGTGCTGGAAATCGTTCCGAAGCGACATGGCGACGCGCGCGGGTTCTTCGTGGAAACCTACAATGCCGAGCGCTTTTCGCAGGCCGGCATAGACCTGGCTTTCGTGCAGGACAATCATTCCTATTCCGCCGCGGCGGGCGTCTTGCGAGGGCTTCATTATCAGCTTGCGCCGCGCGCGCAGGACAAGCTGCTGCGCGTCATCCGGGGCAGCATTCTCGATGTCGCGGTCGACATTCGCCGCGGTTCGAAAACATTCGGAAAATGGGTCGCTCTCGAAGTATCGGCCGAGAAGGGCAACCAGATTCTGGTGCCGAAAGGCTTCGCGCACGGCTTCGTGACGCTCGTGCCCGACACCGAGGTTCTGTATAAGGTGACCGACACCTATTCGCAGGCGCATGACCGGTCGGTCCGTTTCGACGATCCCGCCATCGGCATCGAATGGCCGTCATTGACCGGCGGGTTCCAGCTCTCGGACAAGGATCTCAAGGCGCCGCTGCTGGCCGCCGCCGAGGTGTTCGCCTGATGGGTTACGTGAGGACAGCGGCATGAATTTTCTGGTGACGGGCGGTGCGGGCTTTATCGGTTCGGCGGTGTGCCGGCATCTGTGCGCCAACCCGGCCTATCGGGTGACCAATCTCGACAAGCTTACCTATGCGGGAAACCTGGCCTCGCTGCGGCCGATCGAGAACGCACACAATTATCGCTTCGCGCAGGCCGATATCTGTGACGAAAAGGCGGTGCTCGACATCCTCCGGCGCGACGATATCGACATCGTCATGAACCTCGCCGCCGAGAGCCATGTCGACCGCTCGATCGATGGGCCGGGCACCTTCATCGAAACCAACATCGTCGGCACCTACAAGATGCTCAATGCCGCGCTGGAATACTGGCGCGGCCTGCCCGAAGACAGGAGGAGCCATTTCCGCTTCCATCATGTCTCGACTGACGAGGTGTTCGGCGATCTTCCCTTCGATGGCGGCATGTTCGTCGAGGAAACGCCCTACGCCCCATCCTCGCCCTATTCCGCCTCGAAAGCGGCCTCGGACCATCTGGTGCGGGCCTGGCACGAAACCTATGGCCTGCCGGTCGTGCTTTCCAATTGCTCGAACAATTACGGACCCTATCACTTTCCCGAAAAACTGATCCCGCTGGTCATCCTCAATGCGCTCGATGAAAAGCCGCTGCCGGTCTATGGCGCCGGCGCCAATGTGCGCGACTGGCTGTTCGTCGAGGATCACGCGCGCGCGCTGGAACTTGTCGCGACCAGGGGACTGCCGGGCGAAAGCTACAATGTCGGTGGCAATTCCGAGCGGACGAACCTTGGCGTCGTCGAGACGATCTGCGATCTGCTCGACGGCAGGCGGCCGCGGGCAGGAGGCAAGAGCTATCGCGACCTGATTTCCTTTGTCACCGACCGCCCCGGTCACGATCGCCGCTATGCCATCGACGCCTCGAAGATAGGCCGGGACCTGGGCTGGGCGCCCAATGAGAATTTCGACAGCGGCCTCGCCAAGACCGTCGACTGGTTTCTCGACAACAAATGGTGGTGGGGACCGATCCGCGAGCAGCGCTATGCCGGTGAACGGCTGGGCGAAGCACGCAAGGGGGCGGCGTGAGGCTGGTTGTCACAGGACGCGACGGGCAGGTCGCGGCAAGCCTCCTGGAGGCCGGCCAGGCGGCCGCCAGCGTTGAGGTCATCGCCATTGGCCGTCCGCAACTCGACCTCGCAAGACCCGACACCGTGATCGAAGCGATCGCGGCCGCGAAGCCCGACATCGTCGTGTCGGCCGCCGCCTACACGGCCGTGGATCAGGCCGAGGACGAGCCCGATCTGGCGTTCGCGGTGAACGCCGTCGGCGCCGGCAAGGTGGCGGAAGCGGCAAGGCGGCTTGGCGTTCCCGTCATCCATCTTTCGACCGACTATGTCTTCGACGGCTCGAAGGACAGTGCCTATGTCGAGACGGACGCGACCGCACCGGCCAGCGTCTATGGCGCCTCCAAGCTTGCCGGCGAGCAGGCGGTGGCATCAGCCAATCCGCGCCATCTGATCCTGCGCACGGCATGGGTCTACAGCCCGTTCGGCCGGAATTTCGTCAAGACCATGCTGCGGCTGGCCGCCGACCGCGACGAGATCGCGGTGGTGGCCGATCAGTGGGGAAATCCGACATCGGCACTTGATATCGCCGACGCAATCCTGCATGCGGCGGCACAGCTGCAGGAGGGCGCCGCCACATCCGGCATCTATCATCTGGCCGGAACCGGCGAGGCCAACTGGAGCGGCTTTGCCCGTCATATCCTGGACACAAGCCGCGTGTTGGGTGGTCCTTGGGCGCGGGTACGGGACATTGCAACGATGGCCTACCCAACCAAGGCGCGCCGCCCCGCCAATTCCCGGCTGTCGAGCGCGAAATTCGCGGCGGCGTTCGGGTGGAGGGCACCGGACTGGCGGCAATCGACGGAGGCGGTGGTGCACCGGCTTCTTATCGGGGAGACGAAACAGGCATTGACGGCATGAACAAGCACTCGTCACCCGAGACCGTGCGCGATGGGATGCCTGCTGGCAAGGCACGCGCCAAAGCGAAAACGGCACGGCCTGCAAAGCAGGACGTTTCACTTCGTGACCTGTACGACGCGCATCGCGGCAAAGTGTCGGATAAATGGTCGATCTATCTCGGCACATATGACCATATTTTTTCAGAGTATCGAGACAGGCCGGTTCGAATTCTGGAAATCGGAGTTCAGAACGGCGGTTCGCTGGAGATATGGCAAAAATATTTCCCGAATGCGGAACTCATTCTCGGCTGCGATATAAATTCAGATTGCGGCAATCTTGTTTTCGACGACAAGAGGATCGAGATATCCATAGGTGATGCCAACACTGATGAAGTCGAGCGCGATATCGTTTCGCGGTCGAAAAAATTCGATATTATCATTGATGACGGATCGCACCTGTCTTCGGATATAATACGCTCGTTCGCGCGATATTTCCCCCACCTTTCCGAAGGGGGCATGTACATCGCTGAAGATCTGCATTGCAGTTATTGGCAGGAGTTCGAGGGCGGTCTGTACGATCCGCTTTCCTCGATGTCGTTTTTCAAGCGTCTGCTTGATGTGGTCAACCATGAGCATTGGGGGCTGGATCGCCGTCGGGTCGATGCCTTGGCGACTTTCGCCGACAGGCACCAGGTCGCATTCGATGAAGCTTCTCTCGCATCGGTTCATTCCGTCGAGTTCTTGAACTCGCTTTGCATTGTAACGAAGCTGCCAATTCCGGAAAACGTCCTGGGCGCGCGCAGCGTACACGGGCAGGTCGCGCTCGCCGACGAGGGCATGGTTGCTCTCGACGAGACGAGGAGCAAGGCGACTGACCAAACCGGAAACCCATGGTCGCTGAGAACGACGACCATGGAAGCGGAAATCGAAACCAACAGGGCGTTGGTGGTAAGCCAGGAGGCACGCATCGAGGCTTATTCCGGTGAGATCGCTGCGCTGATGCTGGACCGCGAGCATCTCCGCGCGGCGACGCAAGCGCTGGAGTCGGCCCATGTAGCAAGAGACCACGACATCGCGGCGCTTCGGCGTGAGTTGCAGGAGCGCGAGCATACGTTGCAGGAGCGCGACCGGCAGATGGCCGTGTTGAATCACGAAATCGAGTTGATTCACAGCAGCCGAACTTGGCGTTATCGATCGATCCTGCGGAGACTTCTGTCACTTCCGAATAAGGCAATTTTCTATGCCGGACGGACCGTCGTGTTGCATCCAGTTCACCATTTGGAAGGTCTGCCATTGGGCAAGGGTGCCACGGAGTGGACAATAGCGGGTGAGGATCCGCAGTTCGAGCTCCTGTGGCCGGGCTTCGGCCCCCTGGTTCCTGGGCACTACCAAATCAGCGCACGTGTTCCGGCGGGCTCGGATGCGTTGACCGACGCGTACCTTTATGTCGACAGTGGCAGGGGCTACAACGAAATCGAACGGATCGATCTGCATTTTCGTTCGACTGGCAAGGGACCGGCCGTGGCCGTGTTTTCGCTTCATGCCGGCGCCCAAAAACTGCGTGTTGATCCGAGTGAGGCCTCTGTCAAGATTGCTATTGGCCGTGTGCGGTTGCGTCGGCTCGGCCGGATTGAATATTATGTGTCTCTCATCGGAAGAATCGTTGCTCGCCACGTGAAAAGCCCTGGTTCTCTCGTGCAGTCTGCCGCGCGTGGGGTAAAACTCCTGAGGCAAAGCGGCCTGCGGGGATTTGCAGCCAGGCTCCGGTCGGCGGAGGCACGAGGCGCTCTGGGCAGCATTACTTATGAAGGGTGGATTGCGCTCAACGATACGCCTACGGAACAAGACATTGCGGATTTGCGGCGGCGGCTGGCCCGGTTGGAGAACATGCCGCTCATTTCGGTGCTGATGCCGGTCTACAACACGCCAGAGAGGCTCCTGCGGGAAGCAATCGAGAGCGTCCGCGCCCAGATCTGCGGTAACTGGGAACTCTGCATCGCGGACGATTGCTCGACGAAACCGCACGTGCGGCGCGTTTTGAACGAATATGCGAAACGCGACCCGCGCATCAAAATCGTCTTTCGCGATAAGAACGGCCATATCTCGCATGCATCCAATTCTGCCCTGGAACTGGTCACCGGCGAGTGGGTCGCATTGCTCGACCACGACGATCTTCTCCGTCCGCATGCGCTGGCCGAAATCGTGCTGGAAGTCGATCGTCACCCTGATGCAGAACTGATCTACAGCGACGAAGACAAGATCGATGCGGAAGGCAGGCGCTATGACCCCTGTTTCAAGCCGGATTTCTCGCGGGAGCTTTTCCGCTCACAGAACTATCTGAACCATCTCACCGTGCACCGGGCGGAAAATATCCGCGCCGTCGGCGGCTGGCGCCCCGGTTTCGAGGGCAGCCAGGACTATGACCTCAATCTGCGCGTCTTCGAGCGCGTAGCCCCTGCGAGAATTCGGCACATTCCGAAGGTGCTCTACCACTGGCGTGCGGTGGAAGGCTCGACGGCGCTCGATGGCTCGCAAAAGAGCTACGCCTATACGGCTGGGTTGCGTGCGCTGGAAGAACATGTCGAACGCATGAAGATTCCGGCGAAAGCTGAGGAAGGTCCCGGCACACCCTGTTACCGCCTTCACTTTTTCGTCCCCGAACCGAAGCCGTTTGTGAGCCTCATCGTTCCAACGCGCGACAAGGTTGAGCTCCTTCGCAACTGTGTGGAGTCCATCCGCGAAAAGACCACCTACGGGAATTACGAGATCCTGGTGGTCGACAATGGCTCGGTGGAGGAGGAAACGCTCGCTTATTTCAGCGAGCTGATGAGTGCGAAGAATGTTCGTGTGCTCCGTTACGACAAGCCGTTCAATTATTCCGCGATCAACAATTTCGCCGTGGGAAAAGCGAAGGGGTCGATCATCGGCCTCGTCAACAACGACATCGAGGTGATCTCACCGGACTGGTTGACGGAAATGGTCTCCTGGGCCGTTCAGCCGGATGTGGGTTGCGTCGGTGCCAAGCTCTATTATGCCAATGATACCATTCAGCATGGCGGTGTGATTGTCGGATTGGGCGGCGTCGCCTGCCATTCGCATAAGGATTTCCCGCGCGATCATCCTGGATATTTTTACAGGTTGAAGGCTCTGCAGAATCTCTCCGCTGTGACGGCAGCTTGTCTCCTGATCCGCAAAAGCGTGTTTGAAGAAGTTGGTGGTCTCAACGAGGTGGACCTGACGGTAGCCTTCAACGATGTGGACCTTTGTCTGAAAGTCGGGGAAGCCGGCTATTCAAACGTCTGGACGCCCTATGCCGAGCTTTACCATCTCGAAAGCGTCTCGCGCGGCATTGATGCTGCTCCGGAAAAAATGGAACGTTTCAGCAGAGAAATTGCGTATATGCAAAGACGATGGAAAGAGATCATCGAGCGTGATCCCTACTATTCGCCGAACTTGACCAGAGGGCGCGAGGATTTCTCGCTAAGCTGATGTCGGAAAAATGGCGATGGCCGGGACCGGCTTCGATCCGGGTTAATCGACGCCGACGATCGGTTCTCGATGGGTGTGCTCTCAGCCAGTCATGCGTGTGATGGTGAAATAAAATCAGATGAGATTCTTTCGTAAGTCTCCCCCAGTGCTAGAGCCGCGCACAAAGAATATTACCTCGGCGTTGAACCTTTCTGGAAAGGGCATCGAATACGGCCCCTTGCATGCTGCGCTTTTGCGGAAGCCGCATTACGACGTTTCCTATGTGGATCACGCTGACCGCGCTTCCCTGATGCAACACTATGCCAACGATCCCAACGTCGACGTCAGCCTGATCCCCGAGATCGACATCGTCACCGGCGGCAAGCTGATTTCCGAATTTCTCCCAAAGGAGTCGATCGATTACATCGTGGCGTCGCATGTCATGGAGCATGTGCCCGATCTGCTGGGATGGCTCGAGGCAAATCTGTATGTCCTCAAGCCCGGCGGCCGGATGGCCGTAGCGTTTCCGGATAAACGCTACTGCTTCGACCTGAAACGAAAAAGCAGCATGATTTCGGATCTCGTGGCGGCTTACCTTGAGAGGCGGACGAAGCCGAGTTTCCAGCAGATTTGCGATCATTTTTGGAATATTAGCAAAGCTAACCCGGTGGATTGTTGGAGCGGAAATATTACTGCTGAAAATGCTGAATATGTAATGGACCGAAACGGTATTGTAGACGTTCTGAAGGATCTGAAAAGCAGGGAAGGGTACGTTGATACCCATTGCTGGGTATTTGCTGATTCCGAGTTTATTGGGTGCATGAATTCAATAGGAAATATAATAAAAGGCTCTTTCGAGGTTGCATCATTCTACCCAACGCAGCCAAACACGTTGGAATTCTATGTGACGCTTAGGCGGCTTTAAAGCTTTATGGCGACCGCAATGGCTTCAAGGTTGCTTAGATCGCTTGGCATTTTTGGGCAGCAAGATGCTGAGCTCGTCGACACGAAGCAATGGCCCTGCGAAAAAATGTGCCTGAACTTCAGCCTTGAAGTTCACGCTTTGTGCGCCACAAGGGCCAATGCCGGGCCGTTCGGGTGGTCTGGGTGGTCAAATTCGATTGCCTTCACGGTGAAGCCGAAATCGGCGATCGCCCGCATCAGGGAATCCCGGGTAAGCCAGAATGCCCAAGGCTTTCCGCCGCCGCAGAAGCCGGCCCATTTGAGCGCTTCCTGATAGTTGCGTCGGGATACCGTATAGGACTTGCCGTTGACCTCGATCTCGTACGGCTTCTCGAACTGCTTGGCCAGATTTGGGCGGGTGCGCAGCGAGTCGTCGTAATAGTGCGTCCAGAGGAAGAGTGTATCGGACACCCGCGCAATGTTACGGAGAAACTCGATGGGGTGGACCATATGGTAGAGTATGCCTGATGCCACGCATACGTCGAAGCGTTCGCTGGTTTCCGACAGATACGTCATCGCATCGCCATAGAGAAACCGGGCACGGTTGAGGTCGAAGATTTCCTTGACGCAGAGGCATTTCAGGTAGGATCGCGAATTGGCCTCGACGGCGAGTATCGATTCCGCGCCTGCTTGATGCATCATGTAAGTGTGTCCGGCCTCCAGCGGCCCGAGCTCCAGGATGCGCTTGCCGGAAAATCCCCCCATGGTTTTCGAAAGCCAGTCGATGCGTGCATCCTCAAATAGGGCGGCACTCCCGGGATCTGTCGTCGCGTCGGCCGTCGCTGGAAATTTGGATGACCATTCGCCTTTGAAAATATCAACTGCATTTTGGGCGCTTGGCGAAGTCGCGACATATGCGTCTAGAATGTCCATCATTTCCTCTAAAGTCGATGCTGGGGCGGACCTTAGCAGCCGGCAAAGCCTCCGTCACGCTGGCTCCCTCGCATGCCTCTTCAAAAGTGTGTGGCTGTCGCTGGCGAACACCGATGATGGGAGGCGCAGGTAGGGGATGGGCCGTTCAGGTGCCTGTCAGTAACCGGGAAGCTCTGCCATTCACCATGATTAGGAGAATAACTGAGACCGCAAAGCCGGCGATGCAAAGTTTCAGCGTCTTCAGCAGGTGACCCGTGTCATAATAAAAACGAATTTCGCTTTGCCCGCTCACCTCAACTGCGGGAAAAAAATCTAAAAATTTGCCTAATCTTACGGGGGTTCCATTTAGTGTGGCACGCCAATACTTATTGGAACGAATGGGAAAAACGACCCATCCATGGGTTGCTCCCGAATATTCTACTGTTACGTCATCCGGTCGATAAGTCGTAAGGCGCACAGGGCCAAAATCTGCTTCCGGTTGTCCGCCCAATCCATTCACATAGTAGCCCGAACCTGAAACCTCGTGATTTTCAATAACGCTAATGCCCGGCTCTACCGGCGCGATCGAGAAATTCTGCGGAAGACGAGTTTTCTCAATAATCTTGATTCTTGGGATGCCGGGAAATGTGGTCGGCCCAATTTGATAGGTTGCCCCCGCGGCGGTCTCGAAGGTCCATGCGCTGACCAACCCTTGACTATCGGGTTTGGTCATTGAGATGACGTACCGATACGTTCCGGCCACGAGAGGAATGTCTTGATTGAAAACAAAGGTGGCGAATTGGTTATTGCGTATCGCCTCCGGCGGTAATTCAGCATGAGCCAAGGGGGTCTCGCCATGGAAAAGATCAAAAGTCAGAGCCGACGGGGCGTAGTCCTGATCGTAGGTTCCAAATAATACCTGCACGCTTGCAACGCTCATGGGCCTATCGATTAACAAGTCACTTTTGAGGGAACCAAATTTAAGGGGGGGGCTAGGTTTCGGGTCAACTCCAGTGGCCTCATAAGCCAATTCAGTGCACCCCCCTTTGACAAGGAAGAAACGGACAGCAGCATAGGTAATCCCCCGGCTGGAGAAGTTGATGTCGGAGCATTGAATTATGGAGGCCGTATATGTCGTCTGATAGGAAGATACTATGTCTGAAGCTATCTTTTTTTGGGCATCGGTACGAAAACCGTGAGCAAACAATTCTGGCAATCGATAATTCGACAAAACGCCTGAGGTAACAAAGCTACCGTCTGCTATAACACTCTGTCCCGGCAGAATTTTTGACAACGTATAACTCAGAGACGGCGTTTCCGGAAAGAAAGTATCGATATCAGGTCGAGCATTTAATTGCGTGAAAGAATAAGAAAGATTAATAGCTTGTATTGCCAAAATTATTAGTGCAATATGAAATTTATAAGAAACTTTATAAGTTAAAGAGGTATTGTATATATGGCTCATAGTATAAGATGACAGAACAGCAACTGATAGGCCAATCAAAATTGACGCTCTACTCCAGGTGTTGACGGAAAATCCCGGAATTGCGCTCACAAGTTCGGCGGGAGCCATGCCGAAAGCAGTTGCCAGCGTGAATATGGCCACAAGTAGCCCAAAGACGGCAAACCGATCGGGTGACCTGAAGATAAAATATAGGGCAATAAGGGTGAGGAAAGCGGCGGGCACTCCAGCCGAAAAGGTACGCTCAACGCCCAGGTGGTTCACAAAGTCAGAGCCAAACATGTTAACGATATCATAAGGCGTGAATATAGTGCCACCCGTTCGAATCGATAAGTCAGTTGAATCGAGAATGTCTTTGAGTTGCAAAAGGCCGGGGAGGGATAAGAAGGCGCCCGCAATACCTGCGCATCCCAGCCCGATAGATCGCCTGATCATAAGCTGATTGACGCCGGTGCTCCTGATTTCGACAGCGAGGACCACGATCGCCAGGATCAGGGCCGAGATGACTCCAAGCAGGGCGACAAATGGAAAGCCGCCCAGACCCATCAAGGCTACGCTGAAAGTGAACCCCAGAGCCCAACTCAAACGGCCTGTCTGCCAATATCGAAGCTGAGTGGCGAGGACCCATGGAACAAGAGCGCTCGTTGTCAGGTGCGGCCAATGTGCCCAGGCGATGTTAAAACCGCAAAATGCGAATACCATGGCGCCGAAAACCGCAGCCAAACGATTTCTGAACATGAAAAACAGCAGAAAATAGGTGCCGAAAGCAGCCAGGAGATAGTTTGCCAGGATCGCAAATGTGTAACCCATGGCCTCGTTGGGGGTCAGCGCATAAATTAGAAAGGGTATTGAAAGGCCTTCGTAGATCGGCGACTGGATGCCTGTTGCGCCCAGCTGATGGACGGGGTTCCATAGCGGGATATGCCCCTCCCATAACTCTCGCCTAAACTCTCTCCAGTTTGGTAGGCGGTGATCCAGCGCGTCAGAACGCTCTGCATTGATAAGTGGGGTGTCGATCCCAGCATTGTCCCATCCTGGATACGCCAGCAGCAGATCCATTGGTGCCAGCGTTTGCCGAAAAGGATTCACGCCGACGATTCCCAAGACGAGAATGAAAAGAAGCATCATCGAAATGATGTGTCGCAGAAATGGGGTCTCTCCCGGCAAATGGCTGTTTTGCACGGGTGCTTCCCCCATTTGCGTGTTCATGCGCTCTTCCCCTTTTGCGATATCAATTCCACCAGGGCGACCAGGCAGTCTCCGAGAACGGAGACGAGCCGGTTGCCGAGAGCAATCGCGGTGGCTGCCGGAGGCGGCAGGCCCGCGGCGGTAAGCCCCATGATCAGAACTGCTTCACGCACCCCAAGGCCACCCGGCGCCCCCGGAACGACAAAGCCAATGAGCCAGGCAGCCGCTCCTATGCCGACCAGCTCGGCCACATGCCCCGCATCGTCCAAGGTTCTGGAAAGCGCAACGATCAGCAAGCCATTGCCGATGAAAAACAGTGCATAGAGAAGAAATGCTTCGGCAGAGGCGATTAGCGCTCTTCTCCCGATGCCGGCGATCCTGAAGCGAAACAAAAGCGCTGTCCCGACGGCAAGCGCAAAAAGCCCGGCGGCGATTATTCCCGCAAGCAATCTAGGGTTATCGAGACCATAGCGCGCATAGGCATCCTGGAAAACCGGCCATGCCAGCAAGGCGGCCAATGTTCCTGCGGCAAGGATGATGATGGACAATTCCCCTATCTGGGCAAAGGCAAGCGCCTTGTTCGACGCTCCGGCATTGCGGGCGAGGGCAAACCGGCCAACCATATGCATCACGTTGCTCGGCAGGTATTTGTAGATCTGCGTCTTCCCAAAAATGCCAAGCGCACGACTCAACCCAAGCGACGGCCCGTCAACGGCAACCAGGAAGCGATACCACGCGATGCCGACCAGTTGCAGGATGACGGCATAGGCGATGGCGCAGCCCGGTATGGCGATCAGAAAAAATGGTGAGATGAGTTGTCGTTGCAGGTCGCCGAAGGAGCGATGGATCGCCAATCCGACGAAGACAAGCGCGGCAAGGCTGACAATCAGACCCCCGGCGCGAATTATTGAATTTAGCTTTCTGCTTTTGGTTGATGGTGCCGTCGGCATTGTCTCAGTCACAGCGGCAAAGGGCCATGGTCCAAGGAAGCGGTTTGCGGACCTCCACGACCTCCAGAGATTTTCCTAGCAGGTTGATGAAGGATGCGGATGACCAGTGCTGGATATGCCCTGGGGTATTTCCAAGGCTTGGGATGTATTTACCTCTGGCCATGTTAAGTGCCCGCCAGACAGGCTCGCGTGGCACGCTGACAAGAAGGTAAGGTTTGGCAAGCGATTTGAGTATCGCAAGTGCTTGTTCGGTATCGGGAATATGCTCGAGAACTTCGCAACAGATCACCAGTTCGGCCGAAGCGACTTCCGGTGTCAGGTCGAAAAGCGAGCGTGTTTCAAATATCGGCTCCAGCCCACGCTTCGTGCATTGCTCGTTAGCCTCCGAAACACTGACGGATTCCAGGTCGCTGCCGCGAACATTCCATCCCCCATCATGAAGGCGAATGGACAGATTTCCCTCGCCGCAGCCGACCTCATAAGCGTTGCGGACGCCTGTCTTCGCCGTCAACATATCGAAACTGCTCAGAAAGCCATCCATGAGATATCGTGCGATCGGATTCCGGGTATTGTATTTGTCGTAGTAATTGCCCGGAACGTTATCGTAGGCTGCTGGCGCTTCGTTCATCTACACTATTCCGCTTATTTTACCTGCCTGAACCTTGAAATCTTCGCGATTTGCCGAAAGGGAGCGGATCAATGCGTTCTCCCGATGCTCCTGCTGCAATTGCCTGATCCGGATTTCTTCGAGGATTTGCCGGTTAACCGCGATCAGTTCGGAAAGGATACCACTCATGGCGAGGATGCCAGCAAGGGCAAGCAAGGCGCTGGAGAGAATCAGGGACTGAATGTTGCCGCTGCCTTCGCCCCTCAGGTAGTGGAAAAGGAACCGGGCGATCATGATCAAACCCGGTGTGGCGACTATGGCCGCACACACCGAGAAGAAGCGCAGCGGGCTATAGACGACAAAGATCCTCACAACCGTTATCAGGGAGCGCCGGACATAGCTTGGTATGCTCTTGACCAGCCGCGAGGGCCGAAGATCGCCGTTCACGCGGATTGGCACGGAGGTGATCGGAATGTTCCTGCGTCCCGCCTGGATGATGGTTTCCAGCGTATAGGTGTAGCGGTTGAAGACGTTGAGCTGTATCGCCGCGTCGCGGTGGATGGCACGGAAACCGCTCGGCGCGTCGGGAACCGTCGTGCCGCTGGCAAGCTTGACGGCCAGGCTTCCAAGCTTCTGCAGAAACTTCTTGACGGGAGAAAAATGCTCTATCTCGCTGATCGGCCTTGCGCCGACGACGATCAGGGCCTTTTTCTCCAATATCGGGCGGACGAGATCGGGAATGCAGGAGGCATCATACTGATTGTCAGCATCTGTGTTGACAATAACATCGGCGCCGAGCTTCAACGCCGTCTCAATGCCGGTCATGAAGGCTTTGGCAAGCCCCTGATTGTGGGGCAGCGAGACCACGTGATCCACCCCGTTTTCCCGGGCAACCTCCACTGTGCGGTCAGTGGAGCCATCGTCGATCACGAGCCACTCTACCTGGTCGAAACCCTCGACCCGGCGCGGCAGGTCTGCAAGCGTGACGGCGAGTGTCCCCTCCTCATTCAAGCATGGGATCTGGATGATAAGCTTTGACAATCCACCCTCTTCTAATTTTTCTTAAGACCGACTGGCTGCCATTTTCGGCATGGACCCGAAGAACTTTGGATATCAAGCCAATTGATCGCGAGGCGGCTTTTAAACCAGGGACTCGATCCGGCCAGCCCGAAGCGTCATTTTCTTCGTGCAAACGCGCTCGATGAGCGCATCGTCGTGGCTGGCCAATACTATAATGCCGGCCTTTTCCGCCAGTTGGTCCATCCGTTGTTTGGCTTTTTCCTGGAACGATGCGTCGCCGGCGCCAATCCATTCATCCATCAGCAGAATTTCGGGCTCGAGCGTGGTCGCCGCCGCAAATGCCAGGCGCGCCGCCATGCCCTGGCTGTACGCCTTGAACGGCAGGTCGATGAAGTCACCCAGTTCGCTGAAATCGATTATTTCTTCCATCTTCTCTTCGATCTCGGTCGTCGTCCAGCCGCTGATCAATCCTCTCAGCACGATGTTCCTGCGCCCGGTGGCCTCGGGGCGAAACCCTATGTTGATGTTGAACAGGGCATCGACCTTGCCCGCGATCGATATCGTGCCACCCGACGGCTGATAGATTCCATATAGAACCTTGAGCAGCGTCGTCTTGCCGGCGCCATTCGGGCCAACAAGGCCCAACCGGTCGCCTGCCTTGAGTTCGAAGCTGACATCGTCGAGCGCCTGCACGACCTGCTTGGTGCCCGATTTGGCTATGTTGCCGCCAAGAGCGCTGCGACGCCGGCCAGGCGCCGAAAGTGTCAGTTTTTCGAACAGACGATAAACGAGGCTGACATTGTTCAGTTGGATAGATGTCATGGAACTCAGATCAGGAAAACGATGCGTTTGCGATAACGGCCCAGCAACAGCAACGCAAGAGCCCATAGGCCGAGACTGATGTAACCAGCCACGGCCAATGCATGCGTCGGAAATATGCCGGCCGTGATCGGCTCACGCACGCCCTCCAGGAAATAGGTGAAAGGATTCCAATGGTAGGCATACTTTTGGACGCCTTCCTGACCGCTATAGACCCAGAAGACCGGCGTGAAGAACATGCCGACCCGCATCAGATTCCCGACGATGAACTCACTATCGGGAAAGAAAGCGCCCAAGAACGCAAAAACCGTTACGAATGCGGGCGTTGCCAAGATGATGAGCAGCAGCCCCAGCAGCGATAGCAGCCAATTCGTGTTGATCCCGTAACCGCCCAGCAGCAGAACAAGAACGCAACCCGCCAACGAATAAGCAGCTCTGATGATGCATTGCATCGTCAATCGCATCACATAGACGAACAACGGCAGCGTTGTGCCTTGAATGAAGCTCGCTTCTCGCTGGAAGAGCGACACACTCATGGTGATGGTTTCGGTGAGATAGAACCAGACCAGCATGCCGATGGCTACATAGGCTATATAGCTTGGGTTGCTGGCGTCTGTGGTCACGAAAACAAAGACAAAAGTGCCGACGAAAGCGAAATAATTGACCAGCATCCAAAGCGGGCCGAGCGTCGTGCGTCTGTGTTGGTCGCCGATGTCCTCATGGGCAAGCGCAATCCAGACCCGGTGTAGTCTCATGGCCTTTGAGATGTCGTCAAAAGCGCCGTTTAGTGCCGCAATCATAGCTGGGAGTATCGCAATCCGTTGTTCTGGCGCATTATTCTTCGCTGGCCATAGCGAACCACCAAGCCCGTCTCTAATAGCCATTTCGATGGGCATATGGCAACGCATTGCGTCGTAACGCGGTGGGGAGCAGAGTCAACTGCGGCAAAACTGAACACATGCTTATGCTGTGTGGCTTATTTAGTGTTTGGTAATGTTGACTTTGCGGCAATCGCCCGAGCAAGATCCATGTTCTCCACTGACCGCCTCTTCCCGAAAAAACCTCTGGCTATGCCCTCGCCCCCGAAGTATGCGATACAGGACGGCGGGGGCCGGGGATGGCACTTGAGTAAGGTGATCGGTCGCGAAGTATCTTCGTGTCGCACCTCGCTGGTGTTGATGCCCCTGAGCCTGGAGTCTAGTGCCGTCCAATGAATTCCCACCTCGAAGCTGTGTTCGGGCTCAGGCCACAGATGCGGCGCGCCTTCATCATGGTCCAGGACGTGGTCATGGTCCTGGTCGCCGTTGCGCTCAGCCTCGTGCTTTCGCGGTCTAATCTTTCGTTCGACGCGCTCTCCAAGGAGGGTCTGGCGACATGGGCGGGCATCGTCGTCATCAGCCATTTGCTGTTCCGCTACAGTGGCCTCTACACCACCGTCTGGCGCTTCGCCTCGACGCCGGACTTTTTCAACATCCTGAAGAGCTGCGCGATTTTGACGTTCACTCTTTACATGGCGTCGCTGCTGCTGCGTTTTTACCGGCCGGTGGCGGGGCTCAACGAGCGTCAGTTCATCGTCTTCTTCCTTGTCTCCTTCACCATCATCTCGGCACCCCGGCTGTTCTACCGCTTCCTGCGTGACGGCGCGAGCTGGGGGATTCTGAGCCGCAAGACCGACATCAGGCAGGCCAAGCGCGCTCTGTTCGTCGGCCGGCTCGACGAGGCCGACCTGATCATTCGCTTCACCCGCACGGCGCAACCGGCGGACTATTCCATCGCAGGCATCATGGCGACCGAGCGCGGCGCACCGTTGGGCACGCGGATTCAAGGTGTTCCCGTGGTGGCGGCCATGCCGCGCCTGATCGATGTCCTGGAAGACTATGCGACCGGCACCAAAAGTCTGGACCTGCTGATTTTCGGCAGCGGCGCCGAGCACGAGATCGAGGAGTATTCGGAACTCGTCCGCGTTGCCCGGCACGGCGACATAAATGTGGTGCAGTTCTCAGGCCTTTCGGAGTTGGAACAGCACGGAAAGCTGGTTCTCGACACCGTTGAGATGGAAACGATCCTGCGCCGTCCGGCGGTCGCGTCCGACATCCAGCGCATCGGCGCCTTTGTCAGCGGCAAACGCGTTCTGGTGACCGGCGGCGCCGGTTCTATCGGCCAGACGCTGGTCAAGCGGTCGCTGGAACTGGGAGCCGAGGCGGTGCTGGTCGCCGACAACTCCGAGTTCGGCATTTTCCAGTTGAGCCAGTATGTTGACGAGAAGGACCATGACCGGCTCAAGGTCCGCATCGTCGATGTCTCGGACCGACGCCAGATAACGCGTGTCGTCACGGAATTCCGGCCGGACATCATCTTTCACGCCGCGGCGCTCAAACATGTTCCGCTGCTCGAGGAGAACTGGGATTCAGCCATTCAAACCAACATTTTCGGAACGCTCGTCTGCGCCGAGGTTGCCGCCAAGTGCGGGGTTGCGCAATTTGTCCTGATATCGAGCGACAAGGCGGTGGATCCCTCATCAGTGCTCGGCATGACGAAGCGGGCCGCCGAACAGATCATCAGCGCCTTGCATGGCGAGACGGGCGGGCGTGACCCGGCCACCAAGTTCATTGCAGTGCGGTTCGGCAATGTCTTCGGCAGCAATGGTTCGGTGGCGACCATATTCCAGGCGCAAATCGAGGCCGGAGGGCCCGTCACCATCACCGACCGGCGCATGACGCGCTATTTCATGACCGTGGCCGAAGCCGTCGATCTCGTCATCATGTCGGCGGCCGATGCCGCGTCGCGGCAGAGCGGACACGATTATGCCGTCTATATGCTCGACATGGGCAAGCCGGTGCCGATCCTTGAAGTGGCCGAAACGATGATCCGCTTGTCCGGAAAGAGCCCATACAAGGACATCGCGATCCGGTTCACCGGCATCAGGCCGGGCGAAAAACTTCACGAAACGCTGCATGGCGAAGACGAGGAACTCGTCGAACTCGGCATCTCGAAGGTTTTCGGCCTCAGCACGGACGCCGTGGAATGGTCGGATGTCCAGGTCGCGCTCTCGGCCCTGCAGCAGTCGGCGAAAAACCAGGACAAGGCTGCCGCGCTCGCCGCATTGGCAGGTCTCGACCGCGCCAAGAAGGCCAGGGAGAGTGCACGTCAAGACGCGATCCCGAAAACGGCCGGGCAGGCGAGCTAGGTTCAGAATTCAGAAAGCGATCTTGGTCGTGAGCAAAGCAGATCTGCGCATCGCGGTCCTGATGGGCACGAAGGATGGCGCGGCCTTCATCGATGAACAGCTGCAGTCCCTGCTCGCGCAGTCGCACCCTCTGGTCGACCTGTGGATATCCGACGATGGCTCCGTCGACGGCACGACCGCCATCATCGAGACATGGAAATCCCGCTGGCGGCCCAAGGGTCGGATGACGCTGGTAGAGGGGCCGCGGCAAGGCTTCGCCGCCAATTTCCGCTCTATGATCGTCGATCGACGCATCGAGGCGGACTGCTATGCCTTCTGCGACCAGGACGATATCTGGGAGCCCGACAGGCTGGAGAGCGCTATCAGCTGGATGCGGACCCAGGATGCGAAAACCCCGCTGATGTTTTGTTCGCGAACCGCGACCATGACGGAAGCAGGAAGCCTTGTCGGCCATTCGCCGCTGTTTGCCCGGCCGCCAACCTTTCGCAACGCGCTTGTGCAAAGCATCGCCGGCGGCAACACCATCCTGCTCAACGTGGCGGCACGCGACCTGCTGGCCAGGGCCTCCACGCGGACCGGGTTCGTCAGCCATGACTGGTGGGCCTATCTCATCGTGACCGCCGCCGGCGGCATCGTCCGCTACGATCCGCGGCCGCTGGTGCGCTACCGGCAGCACGCGGCGAACCTGGTCGGCGCCAACGTGTCCTGGAAGGCAAGGGTGTCCCGGCTTGGCCGCCTGTTCAAGGGGGAATTCGCCGGCTGGACAGACCTCAACCTCGACGGTCTCGCCCTCAATCGCGACCTCCTGACCGAGGACGCGACGGCATGCCTCGACCTTTTCACCCGCGGGCGCAACGGCGGTCTTTTCCGGCGCTTGGCGGGCTTGCGCCAAAGCGGCGTCTATCGGCAGACCGTTTCCGGAAACCTGGGGCTCTATCTCGCTTTCGTCCTGGGGCGCATCTGAACATTGGCACGAGTGCGTGGCACGCTTGGTCAAAAGATCGGCTCATGCTACTTCGACCGGATCGACGGCATTTGCCTGCGGCGTTGCCTCGGGACTTCGGCAGGGAGCACTATCGGCCGTTCATGAAGGCAGCCAAGCAAATCTTCGATATTGCCGGTGCGGCTCTGCTGCTGGTGGCCACATCTCCTGTCTTGGCGCTCACCGTCCTTGCCGTTCGGGCATCGTCGCCGGGCCCGGCTATTTTTTCACAGGTGCGGGTCGGCCGTGACGGTCGGCCTTTTCGCTGTCACAAGTTGCGCACGATGTATGTCGGGACGCCGTCATTGCCCTCGCATGAGGCGCCTGCGAATTCCGTGACATCGGTTGGAAAGGTCTTGCGGAAGTTCAAGCTCGACGAGCTGCCACAATTCTGGAACGTCCTGAAGGGCGAAATGAGCCTGGTCGGGCCGCGCCCCTGCCTGCCGACCCAAACGGAGTTGATCGAGTGTCGCAGGCGGCTGGGGGTTTTGGCGGCGCTGCCGGGCATAACCGGCCTGGCCCAGATCAGGGGCATCGACATGTCTAACCCGGAGCTTTTGGCCGAAACGGATGCTGCCTACCTCCGCACCGCGTCGTTCTGGCTCGATTTTCGGATCCTGTTTGGAACGCTCTACCGAAGCTGATAGGTCACCAGGGAGTCAGGATCTACCGAGCCGCGCCAGCTCGGCCAGTCGCTCGACCGTGCGAGCTTCAGGCGTCCACCCCTGCGATACCAGCAGGGCAGGGTCGCATATCTGTGTCGCAGTCAGGCTGTCCCAGAACGCCCGCCTGCCGAGCGCGGCCACGACCGGCCGTATCAGGCCGGCCGGCACAGCCATCAGGCGCACAGGCCGCCCCAAACCTCTGCGAAAGGCGGCGATGATGGCCTCGACGGCGACCGGCGGCACATCGGCGCCGACGTAGATCGGGCGAAGCGGTCCGGAATGGCTGAGCAGGTGCGATACTGCTCGCACCGCGGCCTCGGAAGACATCAGCGAGCGGATTCCGGTCAAGGCACCCGTCGGCAGCGGCAGCGGCGTATCGGCAAGGCGCATCAGCGTTGCCAGATTTCCCCTCATGCCGCTTCCATAAACCGGAGGCAGGCGCAACACGGCGGCGTCCGAGCGGCCGTGTAGCGCGTAGGCGTCCAAAACCTTGATCTCGCCTTCGCGCTTCGAGCGTCCATAGGCGCATTGTGGGGCAGGAAGCGTGTCCTCGTCGATCGTTGCGCTGACGTGCGCGCCGATCACCGCTCGGATCGAGGAGAGATGGATGAAGCGTCCGCTTATCTGGGCGGCCGCTGCATGCGCCAGACTTGCGCTCAATTCCACATTGACCGCCCTGTAATCGGCTTCGGTTGCATTTCCCTGATCATTGTTGAGGCCGGCGCAATGGACGACGTCAGTCATATCCCGGGTCAGTTCCAGGAAGGCGGCGGCCGGCGCGTCGAAACCGGGCATCGGCACAGTCTCATTTTCCGAACCAAGCCTCTCGGGATGGCGGGAGGCGAGGCGAAGCTCGGCACCGGCTTCGCGAAGGTGGCGCACGACAAGACGCCCGATAAAACCTGTCGCGCCCGTGACCAGAACCTTCATGGCCTTGCCCGAAACAGCTCTTTGGTGATTACCGGAAGTGCTCGCTCTTCCATCACTGGTGCAAGTGCCTGCTCTTCCAACAAAGGAACATGGCGTCCGGAGGCGAGATATGTTCCGCTCACCAGGAAGACCATCAGCACCGAGTCCAGAATGTCATGGCCGACCAGGATGCCCGTCATTCCGGCCGTCAGATAGGTGATCACCACGACGACACTCATGGTGGCGCCGAACCGCTCGTTCGGATCGCTGCTGTTTCGCAAGACCCGGGCGGCATTTCCTGCGGCGACGATAAAGATCGCTGCCAGCGTCGCGGCGCCCAGAATTCCTGCTTGCACCAAGGCGGTCAGGAAGCCGTTGTGGAAATGGTTGAAGCCTGTGTCCATCGCGAACTGCTCATGAAAGCCCTGCTTGATCAGATGCTGGGTTGCACCCACACCGTGCCCGAACAGTGGCATGTCATGGAATGCTTTGAGGCCGATCTCCCAAAGCGCAACACGTATTCCCAGCGAGGTGTCGTAGTTGCCGCTGGCTCCAAGCGCACCCCAATCGGAGCGCAAAAAGTCGACCCGCCCGGATATCGCCTGGAAGCTGGAAGCGGCGATCACGACGCCGACCGCCGCCAGCAGCAGCAGCAGGCGAACGGCATTCCTGCCTCTGAGCCTGTGCCGGTTGATCAGCATGACGGCGATGCCGGCGATCAGCAGTGCCAGCCAGACGATACGCGAGCCGGAATAGATGACGGCGATCGTCCCGGCCAGTGCCGCGTAGAAGAGGGGTGTCCGGGCTTGCTCAATACCGGACAAGGCGCCAGCCACACACATGACCACGGCAAGGCAGACGACGGTTGCGAAGACGATCGGATTTCCAGCTCCCCCCTCGGCCCTGACGCCAATCCAATATTGCTGGATGACGGCCATGAGCAGCGCGACAAAGCAGGCGGCCATGCTGGAAAGCACGATGATGCGGGCAAGCGTGGTTTTCTGCGTGATGCTCCAGGTCGAATAGGACACGGGGAAAAACAGGAAGGTCACCAGCGGGATAAGATGCGGCGCATCCCGGGCGAACGAATTGTTGACGATGGAAGCCAGGAGATTGGAGGCGCAGTAGGCATAGATCGCGACCGTCATCCAGATCATGGGCCGGTCGGCGTTGAAGCGCCTTTTCCGTAAAGCAATCAGCAGGACTGACGAAAGGCCTCCGCCATTGAATACAAAGCTGACCACCGATCCCAGAACCGGTGGAAAAAAGAAGCAAAGGATGGAGAAGTAGTTGTTGATCCGCGAAGGCGTGAATTGCTGTCTCAGGGATGAAAGCCGGGTCAATTTTCGGGCTCGCTGTCTTCGGCAAGTTTCATGCGGCGGATCTGTTTAGCGAAGTTGAATACGCTCGCCTCGAAATTGCCCCATGCCTCATGATGCACTTGCCCGCTTCCCGAGGCTGGTATAGCGGCTGCCCCCCATTTTCGATAGTGTATAGGGCAGATTGCCACCGAAAATCGGCGGCAGGCGCGGGCCGACCAGAGGAAGTCCCTTGAAAGCCGCAACTGGTCCATTCAAGCAATATTTTCCCCGCGTTTTCTGGGCCGTTGAGCTTGCGGGCAGGAATTTCCGGGTTTGCCGGCATCTGTGGAAAATTCATTCTCGAACCATGTGCGGCCGGGCCAGTCTTGCATTGTTCTTGACAATGGCGATCTGCTAGAACGCCGGCACGAGAAAGATTGTCCAGAAACAAGGCTCGAACCGGGCGCGAAGAGCTCGATGATTTGAGGCAAGGTCTTCTGTTGGAAGATACGAAAGAACGCCCACGGCCCATGACAACAGCGCTTACGCATCTTCAGCGGCTTGAAGCCGAGTCCATCCATATATTCCGTGAGGTTGCGGCCGCTTTTGCCAAGCCGGTCATGCTCTATTCGGTCGGCAAGGATTCATCCGTGTTGATGCATCTGGCGATGAAGGCGTTTTATCCCGCCAAGCCGCCGTTCCCCTTTCTTCACGTCGACACGACGTGGAAGTTCCGCGAGATGATCGCCTTTCGCGATCAGATGGCGCAGAAACTCGGCTTCGATCTCCTGGTTCATGTCAACGAAGACGGCGTGCGCGACAACATCAATCCGTTCGACCATGGTTCGAACACCCACACCCATGTCATGAAGACCGTGGCGCTGCGCCAGGCGCTCGACAAATACGGTTTCGATGCGGCCTTTGGCGGCGCTCGTCGCGACGAGGAGAAATCGCGCGCCAAGGAGCGCATCTTTTCCTTCCGCAACGCCCAGCATGTGTGGGATCCGAAGAACCAGCGCCCCGAAATGTGGAAGATATTCAACACCCGCATCGCATCGGGTGAATCGATCCGTGTCTTTCCGCTGTCGAACTGGACCGAACTCGATATCTGGCAGTACATCCTGCAGGAAAGTATCCCGATCGTGCCGCTCTATTTCGCCAAGGAACGGCCGGTGGTGGAACGCGACGGCATGCTGATCCTGCGGGACGACGAGCGCATGAAACTGCGCCCCGGCGAGACAGTGGAGAACAGGCTGGTGCGGTTCCGCACGCTGGGTTGCTATCCGCTGACCGGCGCCATCGAATCGGATGCCGACACGCTGGAAGCCATCGTCGGCGAAATGCTGACGGCACGCACGTCCGAACGGCAGGGCCGCCTGATCGACCGCGATGAAGCCGGCTCGATGGAAAAGAAGAAGCGCGAGGGGTACTTTTGACCATGCGCCACATCATGGCAAAGAGCCTCGCTCCCACCGACGGCGTTCGCGACTATCTGGCTGCGCAGGAGAAGAAGTCGCTGCTGCGCTTCCTGACCTGCGGCTCGGTCGATGACGGCAAGTCGACGCTGATCGGGCGCCTGCTGTCCGACACCAAGCAGATTTTCGAGGATCAACTCGCCGCGCTCGAACGCGATTCGCGCAAGCATGGCACGACGGGCGACGACATTGATTTCGCGCTGCTGGTCGACGGTCTGGAGGCCGAGCGCGAGCAAGGCATCACCATCGACGTCGCTTACCGCTTCTTCGCCACACCGAAACGCAAATTCATCGTTGCCGACACACCTGGCCACGAGCAATACACCCGCAACATGGCCACCGGCGCTTCGACCGCCGACCTGGCGATCGTGCTGATCGACGCCCGGCAGGGGGTGCTTCGCCAGACAAGGCGGCATTCGATCATCGCCTCGCTGCTCGGCATCCGCCACGTCGTGCTGGCCGTCAACAAGATCGATCTTGTCGATTTCGATCAGGCGGTTTTCGACCGGATCGTCGAAGACTACGGGCAATTCTCGCGCGATCTCGGCTTCCAGACCATTGTGCCGATCCCAATGTCGGCCCGTTATGGCGACAATGTCAGCCGCCGGTCGGAAAGCATGGAATGGTATTCCGGCCCGACGCTGATCGAGCATCTCGAAACCGTGTCGGTCGACGAAGCGATGGTCGAACTGCCGTTCCGTTTCCCAGTCCAGTATGTCAATCGTCCCAATCTCGATTTTCGCGGCTTTGCCGGCACGGTCGCCTCCGGCTCGATTGCGCCCGGCGACGAGGTCGTTGTCGCCAAGTCCGGCAAATCCTCGCGCGTCAAGCGGATCGTCTCGTATGGCGGCGATCTCGCCCAGGCGGCCGCCGGCCAGGCCGTCACGCTCGTCCTCGATGACGAAGTCGAAATCTCGCGCGGCAACATGCTGGTTTCGCCTGCCGCACGGCCGCAAGTCGCCGACCAGTTCGCCGCCAACATCGTCTGGTTCGACGAGCATGCGTTGCTACCAGGCCGCTCTTACATCCTGCGCACCGAGACCGACCAGACCAGCGCCACCGTCACCGACCTGAAATATCGGATCAACGTCAATGACTTTGCCCATGAAGCGGCCAAGTCGCTCGAAATGAACGAAGTCGGCATCTGCAACATCTCGACGCGGACGCCGATCGCCTTTGATCCCTTCGCCGAAAACCGCACCACCGGCGCCTTCATCCTGATCGACCGCATCTCCAACGCCACGGTCGGCGCCGGCATGATCCTGCACTCGTTGCGCCGTGCCGAAAACATTCATTGGCAGTCGCTCGATGTCGGCAAGCGCGTGCGCGCCGACATGAAGAACCAGCGGCCCGCCGTGTTCTGGTTCACTGGGCTGTCGGGATCCGGCAAGTCGACCATCGCCAACCTGTTCGAAAAGAAGCTGTTCGCCACCGGCCGTCATACCTATATCCTGGACGGCGACAACGTCCGTCACGGTCTCAATCGCGATCTTGGCTTCACCGACGCCGATCGCGTCGAGAACATCCGCCGCGTCGCCGAAGTGGCGCGTTTGATGGCCGATGCCGGGTTGATCGTCATTGTTTCGTTTATTTCGCCGTTCAGCGCCGAGCGGCGCATGGCACGTGAATTGATGGCTGACGGCGAATTCGTCGAGGTGTATGTCGATACGCCTTTCGAGGAATGCGCCCGGCGTGATCCGAAGGGCCTCTATGCGCGCGCCCTGAATGGCGAGATCAAGAATTTCACCGGCGTCGATTCCCCTTATGAAGCGCCGGAAACCCCGGAGATCCATCTGCGGACACTCGGCAAATCGGCCGAAGAGATGGTCGACGCCCTGGAACACTGGCTGAACGAGCGCGACATTGCCGAAGACCAATACGATAGCGGCGGCGGCATCTGACGACAGGCTGATGCTCGAAATCTTCGAGCGCCTGGCCTTGTCGGCCGGGCGCGAGGTGATGCGCGTGTTCCACGCCGGCTGTGCGGTTGACCGCAAGTCCGACGCCTCGCCGGTGACCGAGGCGGACCGCGAGAGTGAAAAGATCATTCTCGCCGGACTGCGTGCCGCATTTCCCGATATCCCTTGCGTGGCCGAGGAAGAAGCTTCCGCCGGCATCGTGCCGCCCGACCTGGACGGGGCTTTTTTTCTGATCGATCCGCTGGATGGGACCAAGGAGTTCGTTAACCGCCGCACCGATTTCACCGTCAACATCGCGCTGGTTCGCAATGGCGTGCCGGAAGTCGGCGTCGTCTTTGCGCCCTGTACGGGGCGCTTCTTTTCCGGCCTGCCGGGAAGGGCGGAATCTCTCGAAATCGATGGCGATAACCAGATCGTCGGCCGCCGGCCGATCTCGGCGAGAACGGCCGCGACGCCCCTGGCCGTCGTCGCCAGTCGGTCTCACAACACACCGGAAACCGAGGCCTTTATTCGCGACCTGGGTGCCGCCGAAATCGTTTCGGTCGGTTCGTCGTTGAAATTCTGCCTTCTCGCCAGTGCCGAGGCTGATGTCTATCCGCGCTTCGGCCGCACCATGGAATGGGACACAGCGGCGGGCGACGCCATCCTGCGCGCCGCCGGCGGCATGACGCGCACGCTCGATGGCCAGCCTCTGGTTTATGGCAAGCGCAGGCAAAGCGACGACGAAGATTTTGCCAATCCGCATTTCATTGCCAGCGGCAGGGCTGCGGGCCCCGGCTGAGAAAGGCTCGGCAGCTTACTCCGCGGCGGCCTGCGCCGAATTCGAGCCGATATAGTTGCGGATCGTCTCGATGATGCGGTCCTGGTCGGCTTCGCTGAGATAAGGGTGCATCGGCAGACAGAGTATGCGCTTCGGCAGGTCTTCCGAAACGGCAAGGCCGCTCGGCGTGCGTGGGTAGTCGCGATAAGCGACCTGGGCATGCAGCGGCTTCACGTAGTAAATGACAGACGGAATGCCCTTTTCGCCGAGATGCGCCCTCAGCCCGTCGCGCTTGGGCGTCTCGATGGCGTATTGCGCCCAGGCCGAACGGGTGCCGTCCAGATTGCGGGCGGCGGTGACGATGTCGCCAAGCCCTTCGGCATAGCGTTTTGCCACCACCTGCCGGGCGATCATCTCGTCTTCCAGGATGGCCAGCTTCTCGATCAGGATCGCCGCCTGCAGCGTGTCGAGTCGCGAATTGATGCCAACGCGGACATTGTCGTATTGCGTCTCGCCCTTGCCATGGAAGGCGAAGGAGCGAAGCTGCTCGGCCAAAGCATCGTCATTGGTGAACATCGCGCCGCCGTCGCCGTAGCAGCCAAGCGGCTTGGCCGGATAGAAGCTGGTCGATCCGACATGGCCGAAAGCACCGCACATCTTGCCGTCGAGCGAACCGCCCATCGACTGGGCGGCATCCTCGATCACCATTAGGCCTTCGCGGTTGGCGATCGCCATGATCGCCTCGTAATCGGCGGCTAGGCCAAACAGATCGACAGGAATGATAGCCTTCGGCTTCAGCCTTCCTTCCTTCTTGATCATGGCGATGGCCGCTTCGAGGCTGGCAATGTCGATGTTGTAGCTATGCTGGTCGACATCGACGAACACCGGCTCGGCCTTGGCCAGTGCCACCACTTCGGCGGTGGCGGCGAAAGTGAAGCTCGGCACGAACACCGCGTCACCCGGGCCGATGCCGGCCGCAAACAGCGGCAACAGCAGCGCGTCGGTGCCGTTGGCGCAGGCCACGACATGCTTGGTGCCGATATAGGCGGCAAGCTTGTTCTCGAATTCGGTGACTTGCGGGCCAAGAATATAACGGCCTTCGTCGACGACACGGTCGATCGCGGCCTTCAGCCGGTCGCGGATTCGTTCGCGCTGCGCGCCAAGATCGATGAACTGCATGTCGGCCTCAAAACGGGTTAGCCAGATAATCGGCCGCTGGTACCAGAGTTGCGCTTGCCGAGAAAGCCGGGCAGGCGGAGCCCTAAATTGCCCAAGTGTCGCAGTTCGTTACCAGTATTTCCCGGCGAATGTCAGTCAGATGCCGGAAATCCGGGCTTCGTCGGGCGCCATCCCGCCCTCATAGCCCTGGAAAGAGCCCCTGCGAAACATAAAGTGATCGATTGGGCTCAGCTTATGTTGAGCGTTGCTCAGGCGATTTCATGTCGCCAGGGTGGATTGGCGCCGGCCCGCGACACGGTCACTGCCGCCGCCGTCGCGCCGAGCGCCAGCGCCTTGTGGATGGCGTCTTTCGACAAGCCGGAAATCGCCGCCTTGGTCAGCAGGCCCTGCTCATGCAAGGAGGCGAGGATGCCGGCGTTGAAGGTATCGCCGGCACCGACCGTGTCGACCACCTCGACCTTTTCCGGCATGACGGTGACGGCATGTTCCCTGGTATAGCCGACGGCGCCTTCGCTGCCATGGGTGACGACGATCAGCTTCGGGCCTCGATCCAGCCAGTTGCGGATGACATCCTCGTGCGAGCCGGCTTCGCCGAACCAGTTCAGGTCTTCGTCCGACAATTTCACGATGTCGGCCATCGCCATCATCGCGCGAATGCGCCTGAGGTGCTTGGCCTTGTCCGGTATGAAGTTCGGCCGGATGTTGGGATCGAGCATCATAACTCGACTTTCATGCTCGCGCCGCATGAATTCCTCATAGGCACTGCCGGCGGGCTCCGAAATCAGGCTGATGGCGCCGAACAGCATGGCTTCGATCTCGCTGCCAAGCTGCGGCAGGTCGTCGACGGTCAGCATGCGGCCGGCGGTGTTCTCGTCATAGAAAGTGTAGGTCGCCTGGCCGTTGGTGAGCTTGACGAAGGCCAGCGTCGTTGGCCGTGGTGAGGTGTGCGCATAGGTGGAGCTGACCTTGCTTGCCCCCAGCACATCCCGGAATTGGCCGCCGAACAGATCCGACGACAGGCCCGAAAAGAAGCCTGCCGGCGCGCCGAGCCGGCCAAGCGCGATCGCCGTGTTGAACACGGCGCCGCCGACGTAAGGCGCAAAGGCCGGCTCGCCCGCTGCCGTCGTGCGCGGCAGCATGTCGATCAGGGCTTCGCCGCAGCAGAGGATCATGGCTTCCTGGTCTCCGGCGGATGGATCACGCCCTTGCGGATGATGATGTTGGCGTAGAGCCGCGGCTCGCTGGTCGCGACGATGGCATGCGCCGATTTGACCCGTGCATAGAAGTCGGCGCCGGCCAGCGCAACCACCTTGCGGCCTGGCGCCCGTTTGGCGCAGGTCGCCTCGATCTCATGATGGACGGGATCGGCAAGCGAAGGATCGCCCTTGACCGAGGCGCGAAACAGCGCCTCCGGCACGGCGTCATCGACAGGCAGGACACTCAATATCGCGTCGAGTACGGGGATAAGAGGGTGACCGTCGGCCCGCACCAGCCGGGTCGCCTGCTGTTCCGCCGGATAGTTTCCGTCGACAAGGGCGATTTCGTCGCCATGCCCCATGCCGCGCAGGATCGCCAGAAGCTCCGGACCGAGCAGCGCCGGAATTCCGATCAGCATCAAGCGCTCCTGGAAATCGTCGTCGAGCCGATCAGGAAGCGTTCGGAAAGGGGCAGACTGGCGCCGCCGAGCGCCCGGGCGTGAATGCCGACGGTTCCCTCACGAATGGCGGGCAGCTTCAAGCCTTCGCCGTCGATCGTGGCGATGGCCGCAATGATGGCGTTGACCAGCCGGCGGCGCACCGCCTTCGGCATCCAACCGTCGATCACCGCCGCCTCGAAATCGATGACCGAGGATGCTGCGACGATGGCGTAGGCGAGCGCTTGCGAGGCGCTGGCGATCCAGTCGTCGAGCTCGGGTCCGATCTCGCCCCAGTCTTCCGGCGAGGTCCACAGATGCGAAGCCTCGATGCCGCGCGCATTGAGCGCCTTTTCGAGCATGGCGATGGAAGCGACATCGATCAGTTGGGTCGGCTTGCCGTCCGGCCCGGGCACCGGCATGGAGCCGAGCGCTCCGGCATTGCCGGTCGGGCCGCCAAAAAGCCGGCCATTCAGCACGATGCCGCCACCGGCAAAGGCGCCGATATAGAAATAGACGAAGTCACGCGCAGCGCCCGCCTGGCCGAAGACGAGCTCGGCGCCGCAAGCCGACGTGGCATCGTTTTGCAAATAGACCGGAAAATCGCATTGCGCCTGGATGTCGGCCCTGATGTCGCGGTGACGCCATTCGTCCATGACATCGCGCGGGGCGCCGGCGGTATCGGCCCAGTTCCACAATTCGAACGGCATGGCGATGCCGAGCCCGGCGATGCGCTTGTCTTGCGCGGGCGTCAGCGCGCCGCGCATCTGCCGCATGCCGTTGGTGACGAAGTCCACCGTCTCGCGCGGCGCCGGGTAGCGATAGGAATGCTGCAGCATCGAACGGACATGGCCAATGAAATCTATCAATACCAGTTCAGCGCTGCGGCGGCCGATCTTCAGGCCAATGAAGAAAGCGCCTTCGGGGTTGAGCGCCATCGGGATGGAAGGCTGGCCGATCTTGCCGCGCAACGGCGCCTGGCGCAGCAGGAGGCTTTCTTCCTCCAACTCGCGCATGATGACCGAAACCGTCTGCGCCGAAAGGCCGGTCATGCGGGCGATGTCGGATTTTGCCAGGCTGCCGTGCTGGCGCACCAGCGACAGCACCAACCGCTCATTGTGGTCGCGCATGCCGCTCTGGTTGGTGCCGCGGTGAATGAGACTGTCATTCACCTCGGGCGAACCGTGCCTCGCAATGGCCGTTTCCACCCTGTTCCTCCCGTCGTTCCCCTCAATGCTTTTGGGCCAGAATGGGTGAACGAAGCAAGGCTGTCAATAATAAATAAGAGTGATTTAATTATTGACAGGGGCTTCGTGCTGGTGTCTGTTGAAGCAGCGTCCACGCTGGGAGAATTTCGTTGGACGCGCTGCAGGTGCCGGTTGGCCGGCATCCGGATGGTTCCACTGGGAGGAAATCGTGACCAATACAAAACTGTTGAAATCGACCGTGTTTGCCGCCGCTGCTCTGGGGCTGATGGCGTTTGCGTCGTCCGCATCCGCGGCCGGTGTCGGTGCCTGCCTGATCACCAAGACCGACACCAATCCCTTCTTCGTCAAGATGAAGGAAGGCGCGACTGCGAAGGCCAAGGAACTCGGCGTCGACCTCAAGACCTATGCCGGCAAGATCGACGGCGACAGCGAGAGCCAGGTCGCGGCTATCGAGAGCTGCATCGCCGACGGCGCCAAGGGTATCCTGATCACTGCCTCCGACACCAAGGGCATCGTGCCGACCGTGAAGAAGGCGCGTGATGCCGGCCTGCTGGTGATCGCGCTCGACACGCCGCTCGATCCGATCGACGCCGCCGACGCGACCTTTGCGACGGACAATCTCGAAGCCGGCAAGCTGATCGGTGCCTGGGCAGCCGCCACGCTGGGCGACAAGGCGAAGGATGCCAAGATCGGCTTCCTCGACCTAACCCCTTCGCAGCCGACCGTCGACGTGCTTCGCGATCAGGGCTTCATGATGGGCTACGGCATCGACGTGAAGGATCCCAACAAGATCGGCGACGAGGACGATGCGCGCATCGTCGGCCACGACGTCACCAACGGCAACGAAGAGGGCGGCCGCAAGGCGATGGAGAACCTCCTGCAGAAGGACAACACCATCAACGTCATCCACACCATCAACGAGCCCGCCGCTGTCGGCGCCTACCAGGCGCTCAAGGCTGTCGGCCTCGAAAGCCAGGTGCTGATCGTCTCCGTCGACGGCGGCTGCCCCGGCGTGAAGTCGGTGGCCGAAGGTGTCATCGGCGCCACGTCGCAGCAATATCCGCTGCAGATGGCAGCGCTCGGCATCGAGGCGATCGCCGCCTTCGCCAAGGACGGAACCAAGCCGAAGCCGACCGAAGGCAAGAATTTCTTCGACACCGGCGTCAACCTCGTGACCGACAAGCCGGCTACCGGCGTGAAGTCCATCGACACCAAGGAAGGCCTCGCCAAGTGCTGGGGCTGATGCCGGTCTGACAGGCATCCAGGGATCCTGAGCGGTCGGGGCTTGATCCCCGGCCGCTTCGGGTGGACGATGGCTCGCGTGACCGCGAACAATCCCGGCAGCAGACCGGAAAGGCGTGGACTGGCGTCGGCGTTTGGCTGAAGCCTACGGGGAGTAAACATGGCTCAAGCTCAGGAATTCGAGAAGGTTCTCTCGAGCAGCGACACCAGCGTTGCTGCTTTTGACGAGCACAAATCGGCCGTCAAGCGCATCCAGCATTTCTTGCATTCGACGCCGGCCGCGGTGCCGCTGATCGTCCTGGTTCTGGCGATCATCGTCTTCGGCATCACCATCGGAGGGCGGTTCTTTTCGTCCTATACGCTGACGCTTATCCTGCAGCAGATCGCCATCATCGGCATTCTGGGTGCCGCACAGACGCTGGTCATCCTGACCGCCGGCATCGACCTGTCGATTGGCGTGATCATGGTGATTTCGGCGGTGATCATGGGCAATTGCGCGGTCAGCTACGGCATGCCGAGCGTGCTCGCCGTGGCGATCGGGCTTGCCGCCGGAGCGGCCTGCGGGCTGCTCAACGGGGTGCTTGTCGCCTACATGAAGCTGCCGCCCTTCATCGTGACGCTTGGCACCTGGAACATCGTCATGGCCACGAACTTCATCTATTCGGCCAACGAGACGATCCGCGACACCGATGTCGACACCCAGGCGCCGCTGCTGCATCTCTTTGCCATCAGCTTCAAGGTCGGCACGGCGGTGCTGACGCTCGGCGTCATTGCCACGGTCGTGCTCGTGATGATCCTCTGGTACGTGCTCAATCACACGGCATGGGGCCGCCATGTCTACGCCGTTGGCGACGATCAGGAGGCGGCGAAGCTGTCGGGCATCCAGACCAAGAAGGTGCTGATGACGGTCTACACCCTTGCCGGGCTGATCGCCGCTTTCGCAGCCTGGGTCTCCATCGGCCGCAACGGTTCGATCTCGCCGTCCGCCGCCGTCACCGACTACAATCTCCAGGCGATCACCGCGACGGTGATCGGCGGTATTTCCCTGTTCGGCGGACGCGGCTCGATCCTGGGCACGCTGTTCGGCGCGATGATCGTCGGCGTCGTCTCCATGGGCCTCAACATGCTGGGCGCCGATCCGCAATGGAAGGTGCTGCTCACCGGTGTGCTGATCATCGGCGCCGTGGCGGTCGATCAATGGATCAGAAAGGTTTCGGCATGACCACGACCCAGGAACCCATTCTCACCGCGCGTGGCCTGGTCAAGCGCTACGGCCGCGTCACCGCCCTCGACAACGCCGACTTCGACCTCTACCCCGGCGAAATCCTTGCCGTCATCGGCGACAATGGAGCCGGCAAGTCGTCGCTCATCAAGGCGATTTCCGGCGCGGCCGTACCCGACGAAGGCGAGATCCGGCTTGAAGGCAAGCCCGTCGCCTTCAAATCGCCGATGGAGGCCCGCGAAGCCGGCATCGAGACCGTCTATCAGAATCTGGCGCTGTCGCCGGCGCTCTCGATCGCCGACAACATGTTCCTTGGTCGCGAAATCCGCAAACCGGGTTTTCTGGGCGACTGGCTTCGTATGCTCGACCGTCCGGCGATGGAAAAGCGCGCCCGCGACAAGCTTACCGAACTTGGCCTGATGACCATCCAGAACATCAGCCAGGCTGTGGAGACGCTCTCGGGCGGCCAAAGGCAGGGCGTTGCCGTGGCGCGTGCGGCCGCCTTTGGCAGTCGTGTGGTGATCATGGATGAGCCGACGGCCGCCCTTGGCGTCAAGGAAAGCCGCCGCGTGCTCGAGTTGATCCTCGACGTCAAGAAACGGGGCCTGCCGATCGTGCTGATCTCGCACAACATGCCGCATGTCTTCGAAGTGGCCGACCGCATTCACATCCACCGGCTGGGCCGTCGTCTCTGCGTCATCGATCCCAAGCAATATACGATGTCCGATGCCGTGGCCTTCATGACCGGAGCAAAGGTTCCGCCCGAGGCAGCGTTGGCGGCTTGAGGCTCCGATGGCCCAAATTGCCGCAGGGTCAACCGGCCTCGCGGCAGTTTAAATCGATTGAAGATATGCCGAGATCAGCTAGCATGGGCTGGGAGGAATGGTGAAAGCCGGTATGATCATGGCAAATGCACGAGAAGGCGACATGGCAAACGCGATGACATCCAAAGCTCCCGTTCTCGAAACCCCCGATCCCAAGACGCTCGCCGACGAAGTCTTGAAGGCCCTCAAATACCGGGTAGGCAAGGGCACCAACGTCGCCACGCAACATGATTGGCTGACGGCCTCGATCAAGGTCGTGCGCGACCGCATCGTCGATCACTGGATGCAGGCGACGCAGGAGGCCTACGCCCAGCAGGAAAAGCGCGTCTATTACCTGTCGCTCGAATTCCTCATCGGCCGGCTGATGCGTGATGCCTTCTCCAATCTCGGCCTGATGGACAATATGCGCGAAGCGCTGAAATCCCTTGGCGTCGACCTCGACCTTATCGCCGGGCTCGAACCGGATGCGGCGCTCGGCAATGGCGGCCTCGGCCGGCTCGCCGCCTGCTTCATGGAAAGCATGGCGACCGTCGACATTCCCGCGCATGGCTACGGCATCCGCTATGCCAACGGTATGTTCCGCCAGGAGATCCACGACGGCTGGCAGGTGGAACTGCCCGAGACCTGGCTCGATCACGGCAACCCGTGGGAATTCGAACGCCGCGAACGCTCTTTTGAGGTCGGTTTCGGCGGTTCGGTGGAATCGATCACCTCGAAGGACGGCCGGCTCGAGCGCCATGTCTGGAAGCCGACCGAGCATGTGCTGGCCGTCGCCTACGACACGCCTGTCGTCGGCTGGCGGGCAAACCGCGTCAACACGCTACGGCTGTGGTCGGGCATGCCGATCGATCCGATCCTGCTGGACAAGTTCAACGCCGGCGATCACATCGGCGCGCTTGCCGAAAGCAACAAGGCAGATGCCTTGTCGCGCGTGCTCTATCCCGCCGACTCCCACAAGGCCGGGCAGGAATTGCGGCTCAGGCAAGAGTATTTCTTCTCCACCGCCTCGCTGCAGGACATCGTCCAGCGCCATCTGAGCCAATATGGCGACCTGAAGTCGCTGCCCGACAAGGCTGCGATCCACTTGAACGACACCCATCCCGCCATCGCCGTGCCGGAGTTGATGCGCCTGTTGATGGACGTCCACGGCATGGATTTCGATCAGGCCTGGGATATCACCAAGCGCACCTTCGGCTACACCAACCACACGCTGTTGCCCGAGGCACTGGAAAGCTGGCCGGTGCCGCTGTTCGAGCGGCTTTTGCCGCGCCACATGCAGATCGTCTATGCCATCAACGCTGAAGTGCTTCTGGAGGCTCGTGCCTCCAACCAGTTCTCGGACGAGCAGATCGGCCGCATCTCGCTGATCCAGGAAAATGGCGACCGCCGGGTGCGCATGGGCAATCTGGCCTTTGTCGGCTCGCACTCGATCAACGGCGTTTCGGCGCTTCACACCGACCTGATGAAGGAGACGGTGTTTGCCGATCTGCACAAGCTCTATCCCGATCGCATCAACAACAAGACCAACGGCATCACGCCGCGGCGCTGGCTGATCCAGTGCAATCCCGGGCTGACCTCGCTTGCCCGCGAGGCGATCGGCGACCACTTTCTCGACGACATCGACGCCATCAAGGATCTCGACGGTTTCGCCGGCGATGCCGCCTTTCGCGACAAGTTCGCCGCCGTCAAGCGCGCCAACAAGGCGCGATTGGCCAACCTCGTCGCCGACCGGCTCGGCATCAAGGTCGATCCTTCGGCGCTTTTCGACATCCAGATCAAACGCATCCACGAATACAAGCGCCAGCTTCTGAACATCCTCGAGGCAATCGCCCTCTATGACCAGATCCGCTCGCACCCCGAGCGCGACTGGATGCCGCGCGTGAAATTCTTCGGCGGCAAGGCGGCGCCCAGCTACCACAATGCCAAGCTGATCATCAAACTCGCCAACGATGTCGCAAAAGTCATCAACCGCGATCCGGCCGTGCGCGGTCTGCTGAAGGTGGTGTTCGTGCCGAACTACAATGTCAGCCTTGCCGAGATCATGATGCCGGCCGCTGACTTGTCCGAGCAGATCTCGACCGCCGGGATGGAAGCATCGGGCACCGGCAACATGAAGTTCGCACTGAACGGTGCGCTGACCATCGGCACGCTCGACGGTGCCAATGTCGAGATCAAGGAATGCGTCGGCGACGACAACATCTTCATCTTCGGCCTGACCACCGCCGAGGTCGCCGAGCGGCGCAACAACGGCTACGATCCGCGCGCCGTCATCGAAGGATCGCCCGAGCTGGCGCAAGCGGTCGCGGCTGTTTCGTCAGGCGTCTTCTCGCCGGACGATCCGGATCGTTACCGCGACCTCATCAACGGTCTCTACAACAGCGACTGGTTCATGGTCGCAGCGGATTTCGATGCCTATGCCGCCGCCCAGCGCGAGGTCGATGCGGTCTGGCGCAACAGTCCCGACTGGTACGCCAGGGCAGTCCGCAACGTTGCGCGTGTCGGCTGGTTCTCCTCCGATCGCACGATCCGCCAATATGCGAAAGAAATCTGGAACGTGCCTGTCTGATGTGATTGCATGAGGCCGCGAACAATGTGGTCCCGGTGATGTGATTTGAAAGTCGGATCACACCGCTAGGAAACGAATACTTGGTGCCCGGGGAGGGACACTGCCTGATGAAGAAGCCCCGCGCGACCGCTGCGACAAGCGGGCCGGACGGACTGGCGGCAGCCAGCGATGTTGCGGCGATTGTTGCGGGCACGCATGGCGATCCGTTTGCCGTTCTCGGTGTTCAGGAGGCTGGGAAGGGTTTTGTGGCCCGCTGCTTTGTTCCGAATGCCGAATTCGTCACCGCTTATACGCTGACCGGCACCATCGCGGGTGAATTGTCCAGGCGCGACGATGGCGGCTTTTTCGAAGGCAAGCTCTCGATCAAGAAGCGGCAACCGCTTCGCTATCACGCGCGCAATGCCGGCGGCGACTGGTGGCTGACCGATCCCTATTCGTTCGGTCCGGTGCTCGGGCCGATGGACGACTACTACATCGCCGAGGGATCGCATCTCAGGCTATTCGACAAGCTCGGCGCCCATGTCATCGAGCACGAAGGCGCCACGGGCGTGCATTTCGCCGTCTGGGCTCCCAATGCGCGGCGTGTCTCTGTGGTCGGCGATTTCAACGAATGGGACGGCCGCCGGCACTCGATGCGCGACCGCCGCGACACCGGCATCTGGGAGGTGTTCATTCCCGATATCGGTGCTGGCCGGCCCTACAAATACGAGATCATCGGCCCCGACGGCGTCAGGCTGCCGCTGAAGGCCGATCCGTTCGCCTTCAAATCCGAACTGCGTCCGGCCACCGCTTCGGTCGTTGCTGTGCCGCCGGCGCATGAGTGGGGCGATGAGGCGCATCGCAATTTCTGGCGCAATGCCGATCACCGGCGCGAAGCCATTTCGATCTATGAGGTCCATGCCGGTTCCTGGCAGCTTCGCGACGACGGTACGTTCCTGTCATGGGACGAGTTGGCCGACCGGCTCATCCCCTATGTGGTCGAGACCGGCTTCACCCATATCGAATTCATGCCGATCTCTGAACATCCCTATGACCCGTCCTGGGGCTACCAGACGACCGGCCTCTACGCGCCATCGGCCCGCTTTGGCGATCCGGACGGCTTTGCCCGCTTCGTCGACGGCGCCCACCGTGCCGGCGTCGGCGTTATTCTCGACTGGGTGCCGGCGCATTTCCCGGTCGATGAGCACGGCCTGGCCAATTTCGATGGCACCGCGCTCTATGAACATGCCGATCCGCGCAAGGGGTTTCATCCCGACTGGAACACCGCGATCTACAATTTCGGCCGCCGCGAGGTGGTGTCGTTCCTGGTCAACAATGCGTTGTTCTGGGCCGAGAAATACCATGTCGACGGACTTCGCGTCGATGCGGTCGCCTCGATGCTGTACCTCGACTATTCGCGCAAGGCCGGCGAATGGATCCCCAACGAGAAAGGCGGCCGCGAGAACCTTGAGGCGGTCAGCTTCCTGCAGAAGATGAACAAGGAGGTCTACGGCCACCATCCGGGCGTGATGACCATCGCCGAGGAATCGACCTCTTGGCCGAAGGTCTCGGCACCGGTGCATGAAGGCGGGCTGGGCTTCGGCTTCAAGTGGAATATGGGCTTCATGCACGACACGCTGGAGTATTTCTCCAAGGAACCGATCTTCCGAAAGCACCACCACAACGACCTCACCTTCGGCCTGACCTACGCCTTCTCCGAGAATTTCGTGCTGCCGCTCTCGCATGACGAGGTTGTGCACGGCAAAGGCACGTTGCTTGGCAAGATGGCCGGCGACGATTGGCAGAAGTTTGCGACGCTGCGCGCCTACTACGCTTTCATGTGGGGCTATCCCGGCAAGAAGCTGCTTTTCATGGGGCAGGAGTTCGCGCAGCGCCGCGAATGGAGCGAGGCGCGCGCGCTCGACTGGAACCTGCTTGAATTCCGGCCGCATCGCGGCGTCTGGCAGACGGTGCGCGATCTCAACTATCTCTACCGTTCGCGCCCGGCACTGCATGGCCGTGATTGTGAGCCGGAAGGGTTTTCCTGGCTGATCGTCGATGACAGCCAGAATTCGGTTTTTGCCTGGCTGCGCAGTGCACCGGGCGGCAGCCCGGTGGCCGTCATTTCCAATTTCACGCCGGTGCCGCGTGACAATTATCGCGTGCCGTTGCCGACGGCCGGCAAATGGCGCGAAATCATCAACACCGACGCTTCCGAATATGGCGGGTCCGGCAAGGGCAATGGCGGCATGGTCGAGGCACGGGCGGAGGGAGGAAGCATCTCCGCGACGATGCTTTTGCCGCCGCTGTCGACGATCATGCTTGAACTCGTTGCCGACTGAGCCATGTCGATATCGAGTAACTTGGGAGGGTAGAAATGGCAGACTTGAAACGGACCCAGCCGCTGGCGCGCGATGCCATGGCCTATGTATTGGCCGGCGGCCGTGGGAGCCGCCTCAGGGAACTGACCGACCGGCGTGCCAAGCCGGCCGTATATTTCGGCGGCAAGACGCGCATTATCGACTTCGCGCTCTCCAATGCTCTGAATTCCGGCATTCGCCGCCTTGGCGTTGCTACCCAGTACAAGGCGCATTCGCTGATCCGTCATCTGCAGCGCGGCTGGAACTTCCTGCGGCCCGAGCGAAACGAGAGTTTCGACATCCTGCCGGCCAGCCAGCGCGTCTCGGAAACGCAATGGTATGAAGGCACGGCCGACGCCGTCTACCAGAACATCGACATCATCGAGGCCTATGGGCCCGAATACATGGTCATCCTGGCCGGCGATCACATCTACAAAATGGACTACGAGATGATGCTTCGCCAGCACGTCGACGCCAATGCCGATGTCACCGTCGGCTGCCTCGAAGTGCCGCGCATGGAAGCCACCGGCTTCGGCGTCATGCATGTCGATGCCAAGGACAACATCATCGCCTTCGTCGAAAAACCCGCCGATCCGCCCGGCATTCCCGATAAGCCCGAATTCGCGCTGGCTTCGATGGGCATCTACGTGTTCAAAACCAAATTCCTGATGGAGCAATTGCGCCGCGATGCGGCCGAGCCGGGCTCAAGCCGCGACTTCGGCAAGGACATCATCCCCTATATCGTCCAGCACGGTAAGGCGATCGCGCATCGCTTCGCCAAATCCTGCGTCCGCTCGACCGCCGAGAACGAGGCCTACTGGCGCGACGTCGGAACGGTCGACGCCTATTGGGAAGCCAATATCGACCTGACCGACATCACGCCTGAACTCGACCTCTACGACCGCGACTGGCCGATCTGGACCTATGCCGAATTGAAGCCGCCGGCAAAGTTCGTGCATGACGAGGATGGCCGCCGCGGTTCGGCCGTGTCCTCGCTTGTCTCGGGCGACTGCATCGTCTCGGGTGCGTCGCTCAAAAGAAGCCTGATCTTCACCGGCGCGCGCATCAATTCCTTTTCGACGCTGGAAGAAGTCGTCATGCTGCCCGACGTTCATGTCGGCCGGAACGCAAAGTTGAAGCGCGTGGTCATCGACCATGGTGTTAGGATACCGGAAGGCCTGGTGGTCGGCGAAGATCCCGTCCTCGATGCCAAGCGCTTTCGGGTCTCGGAGAAAGGCATCTGCCTGGTCACCCAGGACATGATCGACAAGTTAGGGCTCTAACGCATGCAGGTTCTGTCGGTCACGCCCGAGATCTTTCCGCTGATCAAGACCGGAGGGCTTGCCGACGTGACCGGCGCGCTGCCCATTGCTTTGGCGGCCAAGGACGTGACCGTGCGCACGCTCATTCCCGGCTTTCCGACCGTCATGGCCGCCTTCAAGAAGAAGCGGGCGGTTCTGCAATATCCCTTGCTGCAGGGCGGCAAGGCCTCCGTCCATTCAGTCCAACTCGCCGGGCTCGAACTGTTCGTGCTCGATGCGCCGCATCTGTTCGACCGTCCCGGCGGTCCCTACGGCAACGCCACCGGCGTGGACTGGCCAGACAATTGGCGGCGTTTCGCGGCGTTGAGCCAGGTCGGCGGCGACATCGCCGGTGGCGCCATCTCTGGCTACCAACCCGACATCGTCCATGCCCATGACTGGCAGTCGGCGATGACCCTGGCCTATATGCGCTACGGCAAGGCGGTCGGCGTGCCATCGATTATGACTGTCCACAACCTCGCTTTCCAGGGCCAGTTCGGCGCCGCCATCTTTGGCGAACTCGGCCTGCCGGCGTCGGCAATGGCGCTCGACGGCGTCGAATATTACGGCGGCGTCGGCTTCCTCAAGGCGGGCCTGCAGGCCGCCTGGGCAATCACCACGGTCAGTCCGACCTACGCGCAGGAGATCCGCTTGCCGGAATTCGGCATGGGCCTCGACGGCCTCATCAACATGCGCTCCAGCGATCTCTATGGCATAGTCAACGGCATCGACACCGACATCTGGGATCCGGAAACCGACAAGCACTTGGTGTCCACCTATACGGCTAGCACGCTGAAGGCGCGCGCGCCCAACAGGGTTGCCGTGGAAGACCGCTTCAGCCTTGAGCGCGACGATAGCCCGATCGTCTGCGTCGTCAGCCGCCTGACCTGGCAAAAGGGCATGGATACCTTGGCGACAGCGGTCGATGGCATCGTTGCCACAGGCGCGCGCCTGGCCATCCTCGGCTCGGGCGATGCCGGCCTCGAAGGCGCGCTGCTTGCCGCCGCCGCCAGGCATCGCGGCCGCATCGGCGTCGTCGTCGGCTACGACGAGGGGCTGTCGCACATCATGCAAGGCGGCTGCGACGCCATCGTCATTCCCTCGCGCTTCGAACCGTGCGGGCTGACGCAGCTTTACGGCCTGCGCTATGGCTGCGTACCCGTGGTTGCCCGCACCGGCGGCCTTGCCGACACGGTAATCGACGCCAATGAGGCTGCCGTTTCGGCCGGCGTCGCCACCGGCTTCCAGTTCGCGCCCAACAATGGCGGTGCCTTGCTGCACGCCATCCGCCGCCTCGTCGACGCCCATGCCAGTCCGGCGGTCTGGGAATCATTGCAGCGCCAGGGCATGAAGGCCGATGTGTCATGGGACAAGAGCGCGGAAAAATATGTCGAACTCTATCGCTCTCTGCTTTCGAAAAGGGTTGCCTGAAGCATGATACGCACCGTCCCCACCAAGCCTTATTCCGACCAGAAGCCCGGCACGTCGGGCCTGCGCAAGAAGGTGCCTGTCTTTCGGCAGGAGCACTATGCCGAGAATTTCATCCAGTCGATCTTCGACGCGCTCGACGGTTTCAAGGGCAAGACCCTGGTGATCGGCGGCGATGGCCGCTTTTACAACCGCGAGGTCATCCAGAAGGCCATCGCCATGGCCGCCGCCAACGGCTTCGGCAAGGTGATGGTCGGGCAGGGCGGCATCCTGTCGACGCCGGCCGCCTCGCATGTCATCCGCAAATACAAGACCTTTGGCGGCATCATCCTGTCGGCCAGCCACAATCCGGGCGGCCCGCATGAGGATTTCGGCATCAAGTACAATGCCGGCAATGGCGGCCCGGCGCCGGAAAAGCTGACCGACGCGATCTTCGAAAAGACCAAGGCGATTTCGAGCTTCAAGATCGCCGACATCGATCCGATCGACATCGACACAACAGGCACGGTCAAGGCCGCCGGCATGACGGTCGAGATCATCGATCCGGTCACGGACTATGCCGAACTGATGGAAAGCCTGTTCGATTTCGATGCCCTGCGCAAACTGTTCAAATCCGGCTTCCGCATGCGCTTCGACGCCATGCACGCGGTGACCGGTCCCTACGCCAAGGAGATCCTGGAGAACCGGCTTGGCGCGCCCAATGGCACCTGCCGCAATTTCAAGCCGCTGCCGGATTTCGGCGGCCATCACCCGGACCCGAACCTCGTCCATGCCAAGCACCTCTACGACGAGATGATGGGGCCGGACGCGCCGGATTTCGGCGCCGCTTCCGATGGCGACGGTGACCGCAATCTGATCATCGGCAAGGGCATTTTCGTCACCCCGTCGGATTCGATCGCCATGCTCGCCGCCAATGCGCGCCTGGCGCCCGGCTACAAGGCTGGTTTGAAAGGCATCGCCCGCTCGATGCCGACCAGCGGCGCCGCCGACCGCGTCGCCGAAAAACTCGGCATAGGCATTTATGAGACGCCGACCGGCTGGAAGTTCTTCGGCAACCTGCTCGATGCCGACTTGGCGACGATCTGCGGCGAGGAGAGTGCCGGCACCGGCTCCAACCATGTCCGCGAAAAGGACGGCCTGTGGGCGGTGCTCTTGTGGCTCAACGTCCTTGCCGCGCGCGGCGAAAGCTGCAAGCAGATCGTCACCGAGCACTGGGCGACCTACGGGCGCAATTATTATTCGCGGCATGACTATGAGGAGGTCGAGAGCGACCGGGCGAACGCGCTGGTCGACGAGTTGCGTACCAAGCTCGCTTCGCTGCCTGGCACCAGCGTGCGCGGCATGAAAATCGCCAGCGCCGACGATTTTGCCTATCACGATCCCGTCGACGGTTCGATCAGCGAGCATCAGGGTATCAGGGTGCTGTTTGAAGGTGGTTCGCGGGTGGTCTTTCGGCTGTCCGGCACCGGCACGTCAGGTGCCACGCTGCGCGTCTACATCGAACGCTACGAGCCGGACAAATCGAGACACGATCTCGACACCCAGGCCGCCCTTGCCGATCTGATTGCCGCAGCCGATGATATTGCCCGGATTCACAGCCATACCGGCCGCGCCGAGCCAAGTGTGATTACTTGAGGGTGGCGGATAGCCTGCGTCGCAGGGCCTTCCCTTCTCCCCTTGTGGGAGAAGGTGAGGCGCGCCCATGACCCAGCTCGGCGCCACCGTCACCCGCGAAGGCATCCGCTTTGCCGCTTGGTCGGAGGCCGCCCGCCGGCTTTGGGTCTCGATTTTCGACGAGCAGGGCAACCGGGAGATCGAACGGCTCGAACTGCAGCCGGAAGGTGAGGGCGTCCATGCGCTGTTCGTTGCGGGCCTTGGCCAGGGCATCCGCTACGGCTTTCGCGCCGATGGCGACTACGCGCCGGAACGCGGACTGTGGTTCGATCCCGCCAAGCTCCTGACCGATCCTTATGCCGTCGAGATCGACAGGTCCTATGTCTATGACCGGCGGCTGGCCCAGCGCCGGGGCGAGGGCGCCGATACCGCACCGCTGATGCCGAAGGCGATTGCCGCTGCGCTGCCGAAGCCGGTGCAGGCTGCCCCGCTGCTATTCCAGCCGGGCGGCCTTATTTACGAAGTGCCGGTGCGCGCCTTCACCATGCTGCATCCGGACATTCCCGAAAAATTGCGCGGAACAGTCGCCGCACTTGCTCACCCGGCGGTTATCGAGCATCTGAAAAAACTGGGGGTTGGCGCGGTGGAACTGATGCCGGTGACCGCGTCGATCGACGAGCGGCATTTACCGCCGCTTGGGCTGCGCAACGCGTGGGGCTACAATCCCGTGACGTTCATGGCCCTCGATCCGCGCCTGGCGCCTGGCGGCATCATGGAATTGCGAAACACGGTCGCTGTGCTGCGCCAGGCTGGTATCGGCGTCATCCTCGACCTCGTCTTCAACCACACCGGCGAGAGCGACAGGCTCGGCCCCACGCTGTCGCTGCGCGGCTTCGACAACCAGGCCTACTACCGGCACACATCAGACGGCAGGCTGGCCAATGACACCGGGACCGGCAACACGGTCGCTTGCGACCATCCTGTGGTCCAGGAAATGGTCCTCGACACGCTTCGCCATTTCGTCAGGGATGCCGGTGTCGATGGCTTCCGCTTCGACCTCGCTCCCATTCTGGGGCGGGTCGAGGGCACATTCGATGCCGAGGCGCCGTTGCTGACAGCGATGCGCGACGACCCGCTGCTGGCCGATCGCGTGTTGATCGCCGAGCCGTGGGACATCGGGCCCGACGGCTATCAGCTCGGCAGTTTTCCAGCGCCCTTCCTCGAATGGAACGACAAGTATCGCGACGATGTCAGACGCTTCTGGCGCGGCGACGCCGGCATGGTCGGCGCCCTGGCGACCCGGCTCGCCGGTTCGTCCGATGTGTTTGCCGCGAACGGGCAAGGCGCCAGCCGCACGGTCAATTTCATCGCCGCGCATGACGGCATGACGCTCACCGATATCGTGCGCTACGAACGCAAGCACAACGAAGCCAATGGCGAGCAGAACCGCGACGGCCACAATGAAAACCTGTCCTGGAACAACGGCGTCGAAGGGGATGCGGACGATCCGGCCATATGGGAGGCTCGCCAGAATGATCAGCGCGCCCTGCTCGCCACGCTGTTTGCCTCACGCGGCACCATCATGCTGACCGCGGGCGACGAGTTCGGCCGCACCCAGCAAGGCAACAACAATGCCTATGCGCAGGACAACGAGATCACCTGGCTGGACTGGGCCGGCCGCGACCAGGCGCTGGAGCGCTACACGGCGGAACTCTCGAGGCTGCGCCGGTCGATGCCGGCGCTCTTCGATACAAGCTTCCTAACTGGCCAGCCGCAGGCAGGTTCGGGGACGCCGGACGTCGCATGGCTGACCGAAACGGGCACGCCGCTCGATGGACAAAGCTGGCAAGATCCGCAGCGGCACCGTCTTGTCATGATCCTGGGTGGCGTCAGCCGCCTTGCCGTCATCATCAACGGCGATCGCCGGGCCTGCATGTTCACCTTGCCTGAGCGAGACGGATTCTTCTGGGCTCCAGCCATCAAAGCGCCGGATGCGGCGGACAGCTCGCGACCGATATCGGGACGGGCGGTGATCTTCATGATCGAACGAGCGCAAGCCGGCACAGGGGAAAAGCGCAATGGCGGCAGGTGACAGGACCGGATGGTGGCGCGGCTGCGTCATCTACCAGGTCTATCCGCGCTCCTTCCAGGACACGACCGGCGATGGCAGCGGCGATCTCGCCGGTATCACGTCGAGGCTCGCCCATATCGCCTCGCTTGGTGTCGACGCCGTCTGGCTGTCGCCCTTCTTCAAGTCGCCGATGGCCGATATGGGCTACGACGTGTCGGACTATTGCGATGTCGACCCGATGTTCGGCACGCTCGAGGATTTCGATGCGCTGGTCGCCGAGGCGCATCGCCTCGGCCTGAAGATCATCATCGACCAGGTGCTGTCGCATTCGTCCGACAAGCACGACTGGTTTGTCGAAAGCCGCGCCAGCCGCGATAACCCCAAGTCGGATTGGTATGTCTGGGCCGATACCAAGCCCGATGGCGGGGCGCCTAACAACTGGCTCTCTGTCTTCGGTGGCCCGGCCTGGGAATGGGATTCGACCCGCCGGCAGTATTACATGCACAATTTCCTTGCCTCGCAGCCCGACCTGAATTTCCATAACCCGGAGGTCCAGGACGCGCTTCTCGACACGGTGCGGTTCTGGCTGGAGCGCGGCGTCGACGGCTTCCGGCTCGATACGGTCAATTACTATGTCCACGACCGCTGGCTGCGCAGCAATCCGCCGCTGGCGTCGAGCGTCGCCGGCACCAACGGCGAGACCAACACCTACCTCTACCAGGAGCATCTGTTCGACAAGACGCAGCCGGAAAACCTGGCGTTCCTGCGCCGCTTCAGGGCGCTGCTCGATGAATATGACGACCGCGCCGCGGTCGGCGAAATCGGCGATGAAGGCCGCTCGCTGCAGACGCTCGCCGCCTACACCTCAGGCGGCGACAAGCTGCATATGTGTTACACCTTCGACCTGCTCGGTCCGCAGTTCTCGGCCGCGCATGTGCGCGGCTGCGTCGAAGCCTTCGAAGCGGCGGTGTCCGACGGCTGGGTCTGCTGGGCGTTCTCCAACCATGACGTGGTGCGCCATGTCAGCCGCTGGACAAGGCCGGGCAGCGATCCCGACGCGGTCGCAAGATTCTCGATCATGCTGTTGTCCTGCCTGCGCGGTTCGATCTGCCTCTATGAGGGCGAGGAGCTGGGCCTGGAGGAGGCGGAGCTGGCCTATGAGGATCTGCGCGATCCCGTCGGCATCCGCTTCTGGCCAGGCGTCAAGGGCAGGGATGGGTGTCGCACGCCAATGGTCTGGGAGGCCGGCGCCGACAATGCAGGCTTCTCCACGGCCAGGCCGTGGCTGCCGATACCGGCCAGCCATCGCGCCGGCGCGGTCGACGTTCAGAATGCCGATGCGACCTCGGTGCTGAAGTCCTATCGGGCCGCGCTGGTGTTGCGCAGGGAGCATGAGGCGCTGGTATCAGGCTCGATCCGCTTTCTTGACGCTGAGGGTGACGTGCTCGCATTCGTCCGCGAAGGCGGCGGTGAAAGATTGCTCTGTGTCTTCAATTTCGCTGGGGAGCCGGCCAATTGGCCGTTGCCGCAAGACTTAGGAGCGGTTTCGGAACTTGACGGCGATGCCTCGCTCACCAGCGAGGTCGAGCTTTTGCTGCCGGGACTTGGATGCTTCCTCGGTAGGCTCCACTGATGCCTCGACTGCTCTACTGCACCAGCACGGAGCGTCCACAAGTCGCACCGGTGACCCGGACATCCGCCTCGCCGAGACGCACACCAAGGGTTCCAAGCAGGTTGGCAAGCAACGTATCGATCGGGGCCGCCACGCTGTTCAGAAGTGCCACCACCGGCGGCTTCACAAATCCCAGAAGGGCGTCCAGATTCAGCGGCAGGCCGAGTAAATTCGCCGTCAGCGACAGATCGCTGACCAGCGACGTAGTCAGCGATTGGGTAAAATTTTGCGTGTAAGCGGTCCTTATCGTCTTGGCATCGATGTCGGCCTTGTTGAAAGTCAACGTCGTCGCGGTGTTGTTGGCCATGTTAAACGCCGCTGAGCCCACTACGGACACCACGGGGATGAGCAGAAGTTTCACGGCCGCGATTTCGGTGTTGGAAAACGACTCCTTATTGGTGAAATCGGCAAAGCCGGCGCTGCTGCTGTCACCGAGATGTCCTTCGACGATACCGGGACGTGTAGCGATGGTGACCTTGATACTGTCCGGGCCTGTTTGACAACTTATGTCGGTGAGCTTGGCCTCGGCATAGGCGACTTCGACATGCAGAGGCAGGCTGACCGACACCAGGGTGATACCGCCTCCGATATTGCTGTTGCCGGCTCCGATCTTCACCACCAGCTTGATGCGCGTTTGCGCGGTGCGCACCACGGTGCCGGCTTCTCCAACCGCCAGCCATGGCGAGGATTGCGGCGGTTCGCCGATGGCGATGGCGAGCGTGGTCGACAGCACCCCTGGAATGGTGGCCCCGAGCGCGACGTCGACCTGCTTCGAACCGTTTGCCAGTCCGGCGGCGGCCGTCAGCATGCCCAAGGCGCTTGCGTCGACGCCAAGGCCGGCCGGCTTTTGGCCGAGGCCCAACTTGCCGACGGAGCCGAGATCGACCAGATGGCTGAGCGGGATCTGGACCGTGCTGGTCGACTTGGACGCGATCGTCTGCAGGGCGACCTTGGCCGTGTTGCCAAGCCCAGGCACATTGGCCATAGCCGTGGCGATCTGACCGACGGTCGCCTTCGATGCCAGCACATCCGAATACGACACGCCGGTCAGGTTCAGCTGTGTGGCAAGGCCGTCCACGAAGGAGAGCACGCTCACATCCGCGGAGATCAGCGCGTTGTAGTCCATGACGCTGAGCGAAATGTTGCTGCCGAGAAGCCCGCCGAGAAGCGCGTTGAGGATACCGCCATCGAGGCTGGCGAGCCTCGATCCGACCGAGAACGTCGCCTGCGGCGTCATGCTGGCGGTGGCTTGGGTGCCGATGACTGGAGTGGGGATCAGCGAACTCGCGAAATAGCGGGCAGGGATCTTCTTCAGGGTGACACGGACGGCATTGTAGGGTGTTATGCTGGCCTGGAAACGCTGGCCCACATTGGCGCCGGATGCCACATATCGCCCGGGCGTGACCGTCACGACGGTTTTGCCGGCCGCCGGCTCGATTGTCTGTCCCGAGCTTTGAACGACAACGCCTGGCATGCCGTTGTCGGTCAGCGTGGTGACAACCGCGGTGTCGACATTGGTCATGTTCGAGGCGGCGGTGATCGCCGCCAGGTCCACCATTGCCTGCGCCTCGCGGCGCTCGGTGTAGATCGAAGCTTCGTCGATGGCCACCGCGGCAAGCGCCAGCGCCACCGGCGCGCTCAATGCCGCCATGACGGTGAAGTTCGCTTTCCTGTCACTCAGCATCAACCGGGCAAGCCGACCGATCCCATTGCACGCATGCAGTAGCATTTAAATGCCCCCGACCCTGATCGTTGACTGGCGCTTGATCGTGGTCCCGGGCATGGCTATGCCCGGGAAAAGGTTCCAGATCGGCAGGTTGCGGGCGTCGTACTGGATGGACACCACGAACTGGCTTCCATCGGCCGTGCTGTCGTTGGCCTGGTAGGTCAACTTGCTGACATCCACGAAGGGATATCCGCCGGCATTGTTGGTGACGAAGCTGGCTACGAGCGTCTGGCGTTCGGTCTGGTTCAACCCGGCAATCGCCGTGCGGGCTGCATCCGCCGCTATCTGCTGGATCGAGTTGGCGGCGCCGAAATATATACCATATGCAACCATGCCGAGTAGAAGAAGAATGAAGATCGGCGAGAGTAAGGCAAACTCAACCGCGGAAGTTCCACGTTCCTCTTGAAATTTTCGCACCAATTGAGAAATTTTGGGCAATTTACTTGTTCCGTTGCTCATAGCCGCCACGCGTCTGAGGATCGAACTGTATAGAAGGCAATCATAATGTAACCTGTGGTTGCTTAAGAACGCATTAAGACATTCCGGCAAACTGGCGTGGCTCCGATTCGCGGTGAAAAATGGCGTCGAGGTGAAGAAACCAAGTCAAGCTTTTGGTTTCGGCTGGTGTTTCAGCGGCCACGCCATAGCTTTCGTCCGCCTTACTTTGGGTGACCCAGAGAGTCTGTTGAAATAAAAATTCTCCGCGTTAGTGTCTGGGCACGAGCCGCAGGACGGGAACCAGCGGCGCGCTCAAAGGGGTCAGATATCGGCTCCAGGGCGTCAACACTTAATAGGCGCGCCAACGGCAGCGCCGACAGGGAGAACTTCATGCTGAAAAACATGCTGAAGGCGACGGTGTTCGCCACGACCATGGCTTTGGCGGCCGGCACGTTCTACACACCGGCTTTCGCCGAGACAGTCTATAACAGAGGCAGCGCCGCCGAAGCGGAGACGGTCGATCCGCACAAGACCTCGACCGTCTACGAAGCCGACATCATACGCGACCTGTTCCAGGGCCTGGTCATGCATGACCAGAAGACGAACCTCATTCCGGGCGCGGCCGAAAGCTGGACAGTGTCCGACGACGGCACTGTCTACACCTTCAAGCTGCGCAAGGATGGCCTCTGGTCGGATAGCAGCCCGGTGACGGCGGACGACTTCGTCTATTCGTTTCGTCGGCTGGAAGACCCGGCCACCGCTGCCGAATACGCCTCGATGCTGTACCCGGTGAAGGGTGCGGAGGACGTCAACACCAAGAAGGGCAAGCCGGAGGATATGGGTGTCAAAGCGATTGATGCAAATACCCTCGAAGTCACGCTGAAGGCGCCGACGCCTTACTTCCTGGAGATGCTGACCCATCAGGCCACCTATCCGGTCAACAAGGCTTCGATCGACAAGCTCGGCGCCGACTGGATCAAGGCGGGTAATCTCGTTTCGAACGGCGCCTATACGCTGGCCGAGTGGATTCCCAACGACCACATGAAGCTGGTCAAGAATCCGAAATTCTGGGACGCCGCGACCGTCAAGATGGACGTCGTCAACTATATCCCGACCGAAGACCGCTCATCGGCGATGAAGCGCTTCGAGGCCGGCGAACTCGACAGCTACGGCGACCTGCCGACCGAACAGCTCGCTGACCTCAAGACCAAGTTCGGCGACCAGGTCCGCGTCGGACCTTATCTCGGCACCTACTATTACGCGATCAAGACCGACAAGGCGCCGTGGGACAATGTCGAGCTGCGCAATGCCATCTCGATGGCGATCGACCGTGACTTCCTTGCGGAGAAAGTCTGGCAGAACTCGATGCTGCCTGGCTATTCGATGGTGCCTCCGGGCATCGCGGGCTACACGCCGGCAATGGCCAAATACGCCGACATGCCGCAGATCGACCGCGAGGACGCCGCCAAGAAGATCCTCGAGAAACTCGGCTATACGCCGGAGCATCCGCTGAAGATGGAGATCCGCTACAACACCTCGGAAAACCACAAGAACACCGCGGTTGCCATCCAGGAACAGCTGAAGCCGCTCGGCGTCGACATCACGCTGCTCAACACCGATACCAAGACCCACTATTCCTTCCTTGAGCAGAAGGGCAACTACGACGTGGCGCGTGCCGCCTGGATCGCCGACTACAAGGATCCCGAGACCTTCCTCGGCATCACACGCAAGGCTAGTGGCAACAACTATTCGAGCTATGTCAGCCCGGCCTATGAAGCGGCCATGGACAAGGCTGCGGCCGCCGGCGGCAAGCCGGAAGAGCGCATGAAGGACCTCACTGAGGCCGAGCGCATCCTTGTCGATGACGTCGGCAACATTCCGCTTCTCTACTACAGCTTCCACGATATCGTTTCCTCAAAGCTGCATGGCTTCGATGACAATGTGATGGACATCCATCCGTCCCGCTTCATCAGCAAGGACTGATCCTTAGCCGGGCCGCCGCGCAACTCAAGGCGCGGCGGCGCTGGTTTGCCATCGCATCGGCCCGGGAACCGGAATCGATTTTCGGCATGTCGGTGCGAAGATTTGAAGGCTAGAGCGCAACCGTCCGGCCGGACGCGCGTTGCTCTGGATCAAGCGGGGCACCGATGCTGCGATACGTATTACGGCGGCTTCTGACCGCCATCCCAACGCTGTTCGTCATCGTGACCATGGCGTTTTTCCTGATGCGCATCGCGCCAGGCGGCCCATTCAACCAGGAGCGGGGGCTGAGCCCTGAGATCAAGGCCAATCTCGAAGCCCAGTTCGGCCTTGACGACCCGCTGTGGCTGCAATTCGTCCACTACCTCGGCAATCTGCTGCGCGGCAATTTCGGCCCGAGCTACAACATGCCGGATTTCACCGTCACCGAACTGTTCGCCAAGGGCCTGCCCATTTCGGTCCAGCTCGGTGCTTCGGCGCTCGTCCTGGCGCTTCTGCTCGGTTCCGTACTTGGCACCATTGCCGCGCTCAACCAGAACAAGCTTGGCGACTATACGGTGATTGCGCTGGCGACCGCCGGCAGCACCATCCCCACCTTCGTCATCGCGCCGGTGATCCAGCTCCTGTTCGGGTTGACCTGGAAGCTGTTGCCGATCGGTGGATGGGGCGATGGCGCTTTCGTCAACAAGGTCGGCCCGGCGCTGACGCTCGCTCTGCCGCAGATCGCCATCGTCGCCCGGCTGATGCGTGGCTCAATGATCGAATCCTTGCGATCCCATCATATCCGCACAGCACGCGCGCTCGGCCTCTCCGACTGGTCGGTGGTGGTCAAGCACGCGCTGCGCGGCGCCATCCTGCCGATCGTCTCCTTCACCGGACCGGCGGCCGCGGCTTTGCTGACCGGCTCGGTCATTGTCGAGACGATCTTCTCCATTCCAGGCGTTGGCCGCTATTTCGTCGATGCCGCGCTCAATCGTGACTACACGCTGGTGATGGGAACGGTGGTGGTGATCGCCATCTTTACCATTGTCTTCAACCTGATCGTCGACGTCATGTACGCGGTCGTCGATCCGAGGGTGCGCTATGACTGACATCGCAGCCACAGCCGCCCCCGCCGTCATCGGCCGTTCACTCTGGGGGGATGCCTGGGCGCGTCTCAAGGCCAATCGCGCCGCCATGTTCAGCCTGTACTACCTCGCTTTGATCGGTGTCGTCAGCGTGTTCGGGCCGTGGTTCGTGCCACATCAATACACTACCATCTATGCCGACTATGTGCGCATGCCGCCAAGCCTGTCAGCCTATCCGAAGGCCGACATGATCGAGACGGCGCTTGCCGAAGCGATCAAGCGCATGCGGGTCGACATCAAGGAGTGGCGGCAGGAAGGCAACCAGGTCTTCGTCACCGTCAAGTCGACCAGGCCGATCGACGATCGCAACATCCGTTATCTCGACCGTTCCGATGCCTTTGACGGCACCAAGATCGAGAGCAAGTCGCCCGACGGTCTCGAAGTGACAATGAGCGCCTCGATCAAGCAGCAGTATTTCCTGTTCGGCACGGACAACACCGGCCGGGACCTGTTGTCGCGCACGCTGATGGCCGGGCGCATATCGCTGGCCATCGGCCTGCTCGCTGGTGTCGTGGCGGTGGTCATCGGCGTGGTCTACGGGGCCGCTGCCGGCTTTGCCGGCGGCAAAATCGACGAGGTGATGATGCGCATCGTCGACGTGCTCTATTCCTTGCCCTTCATCTTCTTCGTCATCATGCTGGTGGTGTTCTTCGGCCGCAACTTCGTGCTGATGTTCCTGGCGGTCGGCGCCGTGCTGTGGCTCGACATGGCGCGCATCGTGCGCGGCCAGGCGCTGTCGATCCGCCGGCAGGAATATGTCCAGGCGGCGGAAGCCATGGGTGTCGGCCAGCGCGGTATCCTGCTGCGCCACGTCATTCCCAATCTGCTCGGCCCGGTGGTCATCTACATGACGCTGCTGGTGCCGCAGGTCATCATCCTGGAGAGTTTCCTGTCATTCCTGGGGCTCGGCGTGCAGGAGCCGATGACCAGCTGGGGCGTGCTGATCTCGGTCGGCGCCAAGAACATCGGCACCGCCAACTGGCTGCTCCTGTTCCCCGCCTTCTTCCTCGTCTCGACGCTGTTCGCGCTGAATTTCGTCGGCGACGGCCTGCGCGACGCACTCGACCCAAGGGATCGCTAAGATGGGGATCGCCGAGATGGCTGCTTCCGAAACGATCCTCAGCGTCAAGGATTTGCGTGTCCGCTTCCGCACGCTGGACGGCGCGGTCGAGGCGGTCAAGGGCATCAACATCCATGTCAAATCAGGCGAGACCGTTGCCGTGGTTGGCGAATCCGGGTCCGGCAAAAGCCAGACGATGATGGCGGCGATGAGCCTGCTGGCATCGAATGGCGAAGCGACAGGCAGCGTCGATTATCGCGGCTGCAATCTTCTGACGCTCAGCAAATCCGAGCTCAACCAGGTTCGTGGCCGCAAGATCAGCATGATCTTTCAGGAGCCGATGACTTCACTCGATCCGCTCTATTCGATTGGCAATCAGTTGATCGAGCCGATCCGCCGACACCGGGGCCTGAATGCCCCCGACGCGCGGGAAGAGGCGCTCAAGCTGCTGCGGCTGGTGCATATTCCCGATCCCGAGCGGCGGATGAAATCCTATCCGCACGAAATGTCGGGTGGCCAGCGCCAGCGTGTGATGATCGCGATGGCGCTCGCCAACGACCCTGACATATTGATCGCCGACGAGCCGACGACGGCGCTCGACGTGACCATCCAGGCGCAGATCCTGATGCTTCTGGCCGAATTGCAGCGCAAGCTCGGCATGGCGATCGTCTTCATCACCCACGATCTCGGCATCGTCCGCCGCTTTGCCGACCGGGTCTATGTCATGCGCCAGGGCGAGGTTGTCGAGGAGGGGGAGGCGGAGGCCATCTTCGTCAATCCCCAGCATGCCTACACGAAAATGCTGCTGGCGGCCGAGCCGACCGGCAGCAAGGCGCCGCCGCCCGCCAATGCCCCGGTGCTGCTCGAAGGCAGGAATGTCGAAGTGACGTTCAGGATCGGCGGTGGGTTTCTCGCCGGCGAGCCGCTGATGCTGCGTGCCGTCGATCACATCTCGATCCGGCTGCAGCGCAACCAGACCATCGGCATCGTCGGTGAATCCGGCTCTGGCAAATCGACGCTCGGCCGCGCCTTGCTGCGGCTGTTGCCCAGTGACGGGCTCATCCGTTTTGGCGACCGCGACATTTCCCAGGCCGACCGGCAGGCGATGCGGCCGCTGCGGCGCCAGATGCAGCTCGTCTTCCAGGATCCGTTCGGCTCGCTGTCGCCGCGCATGACCGTCGGCCAGGTCATCACCGAAGGGCTCTTGGTGCATGAGCCGAACCTTTCGGGCAAGCAACGGGACCTGCGCGCGGTAGAGGCCCTGCGCGAGGTCGGCCTCGATCCCAACGCCCGCAACCGCTATCCGCACGAATTCTCCGGCGGCCAGCGGCAGCGCATCGCCATTGCTCGCGCCATGATCCTGAAGCCCGAGCTGGTGGTATTGGATGAGCCGACCTCGGCGCTCGATCGCTCTGTGCAGAAACAGATCGTCGAACTGCTGCGCAAGCTGCAGGCGGACCACGAATTGTCTTATCTCTTCATCAGCCACGATCTGTCGGTCGTGCGCGCCATGGCCGACTACATCATCGTCATGAAACAGGGCAAGATCGTCGAGGAAGGGCCGACCGAGGCGATCTTCAGCGATCCGCGGCACGCCTACACACAGACGCTGATGGCCGCCGCGATCGACGTGACGCGATTTCGCCTGAGCGCCTGAACCAGGCTTCGCACCGATACACTGGCTGTCCGCTCAATTTGTGGAGCTCGGGCACTTGCGTGCTCGCACAGCGGCAATGGCATCCTGTTGCTGCTTGAGCCGGCCGATCCTGGCTGTTTCGCGGTTGGCCACCGCGGTCTTCACGCGTGAGCCGCCGAGCAGCCAGCGTGGAACATTGGTGTTGGCGACCTTGCCGCGCGTGATTGCCGTTTGCGAGATGTCACGGGCGACGTCCCCCATCGCCCTGTTGAGGTCGGTGCACGTCATTGAATCGTATTTCGCTGGATCGACGGTTCTGCCGAGCGATGAACAGCCAGCGACGAGAACCAGCGTCATCACGAGAATCAAGGGCGAGGCTGTGGTTGAATTCAAATTCATGTCGCACTCGGCCCGCCGTTTCACTGACTCCATCAAGTTCACGACCCTAAGACCGACAGACCTTTTCGTCAAAATATGCGGCCTCGAAGAAACCTCCCTGGGCCCGGCCTTTGCGGCCGACGCAGGAACATCTCAGTCACTGGAATTGCTATCTGCCGAGTGTTGGGCTCAATCGCTGGCAAACGGAGAGTACCGGTTCCGGCGACGTCGGGGCGGCCTTTCCTACGCTGCCTCGGCCACGAACGTCGACGGGGGGCAACCGCCGAGCACTGTCTGAGCGATGTCGGCGTCATTTTCATCGACATGCGCCGTCACCAGAACGACCCCTTCGGCAACCTCCTGATCATCCGCCTTTATGGCGGCCGTGGCGAATGTTCCAAATAGACCGGCAACGCCGCCACAGACCGCGCCAGCCACCGCTGTTGGCAATACGCCCGCAGCAACAGGATTGATGCCATAGGCCGCAACGGCGCTCAGGCAGGCCAACCCGCCGGCGGCAGCGCCAAATAACGATCCCAAAGCGGAAACCCGAAGAGATCCCGCCTCGTCATTGTAAGGCCCGATGATCGCGATCTGTACGCGAGGAATTCCGGCCGCCACCAAGTCGCTGGCGACCCGCGCCGCATCGGCGGGAGAATCAAAAAGTCTGCTAATCGTCGGCATGGTCGCTTAACGCTTCTGGCTGTTCAGCAGCGGTCGGTGAGGAATGACGCGGCAATCAGATCGTCAACCTCGATTCGGCCCTCGCCGCCCTCCATGATGGCCGCGACCTTCTGGAAGGTCTTCATCTCGTCTTCGGTAATCTGGGCTTCCTGCATCCTGGCCTTGATCTCTGTCATGCGCATGCTCAGGGCATGGGATCTTTTGGTCTCACGGTTCGACATGCTGCTGCTCATAGTCTCATTGGTCATTTTTTGCCCGCCACCCGAATTTGGGGCAAGGGCAAACGTTTCCAACCTGGACTTCGGTCGGGGAGGGGCCGGACCTAAGTCTGATCGTAGGGCGCAATGGTCTTGCCGACGGCCGCCAAAAGCATGATCGGGATGCGTGCCAAAAGGCCTTTCGTGGCCCGACTCCATCAGGAATCGGGCCGGGGATCTGTGGTCAGTACCCGTCGTTTTCGATTACCACGGGATGGTGCCGATGGTGGTGACGATAGGTGGAGACGGAACCTGTCACGACAACGGTGTCGCGGTGATGATGCCGGCGCCCATGGTCATAGAACGCCACGGTACCATGGCGGCGGTGGTGCAAGCGCTGACCGTCTTCGTTGATGATCTTGACGCTGCTGTGATGTCGATGATGGGTTCTGACTACCACATCCGCTTCGGCTGCCGAAGCCACGACGGGCAGTCCAATGGAAAGCGCCAACGCGCACATGATCATTGTTTTCATTGCAGTTTCTCCATTTTCTTAATCAGCCCTTCATTGGATAAACTGCCCCTGATCGCTTTGGTTCCGGTCGTCCGGCATCGACCCGAACGTTCACTGGTCATCGCTGGATCTCGTCAAACAGCGGAACATTAGGCGTGCCTGATGGTTTTATTTCTCGCAGCCGGGATCACGATTTGGTGTCTGCTGCGGATCAGTCGGCAAAGGCTGGTCGGCCCGCGTTCTCCGCCAGAGGCGCGGGCTTCCCCGGGCAACAGGAGAGAGATCATGAACAATATCATTTGGCTCGTTGGAGCTGTGGTCATCGTGATAGCGATTTTGAGCTTTTTTGGCCTCCGCTGAGCGGGACGCGCGTACCAGTCGGGATGTTTTCCGGAATCTGCCCGCACGCACGAAAGCATCAGGCGGCCGGTTGAGACCGTCTGGCTACTGTGCAGTGCAACAGGCATCGCTGTCGGCCGGGTCATAGAGGCGGCGAATAGAAATTCGCCCATCCGACTGGCGGGGACGCGAGTAGTCTCGCTTGAGGCAGATGGAGCGCCGAAGTCGGGATGCGCTAACTCTTTGTTTTTTCTGGTCGGAGTGGCAGGATTTGAACCTGCGACCCCCTCGTCCCGAACGAGGTGCGCTACCAGGCTGCGCTACACTCCGTGACCAGACCGCGGGCTTATAGCCGCCACACTTGGTTCCTGCAAGCGGCACGGCGGCACTTCTGTCGCATTTCGTCGGCTTTCGTCGAGCATTGCCCGAAAGGCCCGGATTCCCTTCCGGAATAAACGTGGCTTAAAGCCTTGTGTGCTAAGCCGCAGCCCTCGACAATTCGTAATTTCGGCCATTCGGAGTTTCCAGTCTTGTCCTTCAGCATCGTTGGCGACGCCCGGCCCAACAGTTTCGAATTCGAAACCGCAGCGCTGATCAAGCCATCCGGCTTTCGCGAATATGATGCGCGCTGGTGGTTCGGCCATCCCGGCTCCGCGCAACGACCGGAACTCAATCTGATCGGCGTCCAGGCGCTCGGCATGGGGCTTGGTACGCTAATCCGCCGTCTCGGCGCCGGTCCCGATATCATTACCGGGCATGATTTCCGCTCCTATTCGCTGTCGATCAAACTGGCCCTGGTGTCCGGTTTGATGGCTGCAGGCGCACGGGTGAGGGACATCGGACTGGCGTTGTCGCCGATGGCGTATTTCGCTCAGTTCGCTTTGGATACGCCCTCGGTCGCCATGGTCACCGCTTCGCACAACGAAAATGGCTGGACCGGCGTCAAGATGGGTGCGGCGCGGCCGCTGACCTTCGGCCCGGAAGAGATGAGCGCGCTGAAAGCAATCGTGCTGTCCGGCGATTTTGACCTTGTCGGCGGCGGCTCCTACGATTTCATCCGTGACTTTCGCGCGACCTATCTCGACGATCTGACCCGCGACAAGCGCATCGCCCGAAAACTGAAAGTGGTCGCAGCCTGCGGCAATGGCACCGCCGGCGCCTTCGCGCCGCAAGCGTTGCAGCGCATCGGCTGCGAGGTCATCGCGCTCGACGTCGAGCTCGACCATACATTTCCGCGCTACAATCCCAATCCCGAGGACATGCGGATGCTGCATGCCATCCGGGACAAGGTGCTGGCATCAGGCGCCGACATCGGCCTTGGCTTCGACGGCGATGGCGACCGCTGCGGTGTCGTCGACAATGAAGGCAATGAAATTTTTGCCGACAAGGTCGGTGTGATGCTGGCAAGGGATATTTCCAGCCAGCATCCCAACTCGACCTTCGTCGTCGACGTCAAATCGACCGGCCTGTTCCATACCGACGCAATGCTGCGCGCCAATGGCGCCGTCACTGACTATTGGAAAACCGGCCATTCCTACATCAAGCGCCGCGTCGCCGAACTCGGTGCTGTCGCCGGTTTCGAAAAGTCGGGTCATTTCTTTTTCAATCCGCCGATTGGGCGCGGATATGACGACGGGCTGGTCACCGCCATCGCCATCTGCCAGATGCTGGATCGCAGCCCGGGCAGTTCGATGGCCGATCTCTACGGCGCGCTGCCGCTGACCTTCGGCACGCCGACCATGTCGCCGCACTGCGCGGACGAGGTGAAGTATGGCGTTGTCGAGCGGGTGGTTGCCGACTTTCAGGCCATGAAGCGGGATGGAATGGTTTTCGCTGGCCAGAAGATCGCAGACCTCATCACCGTCAACGGCGTGCGCGTCGTCGCCGATGACGGCACCTGGGGGCTGGTGCGGGCCTCATCGAACAAGCCGGAACTGGTCGTGGTCGTAGAAAGCCCGGTGTCGCAGCAGCGGCGAAGGCAAATGTTCGAGGCTGTCGACGCCGTGCTGCGCCGCAGCCCCGAAGTGGGCGCCTACAACCAGACCTTTTGAATGGTAATTGAATGACCGAGCGGATTGTCAGTTTTGTCATGAGCGGCGGCGTCGGCTCGCGGTTGTGGCCGCTGTCGCGCGAGGACAACCCCAAGCAGTTCCACGATCTGTCCGGCGCTGGCTCGATGCTGGCCAAGACCTTGCGTCGGCTGACGGCCCGGCTGGAAGGCGAAACGCCGATCTTCCTGATCGCCGCGGAGCGCCATGCTGATCGCGTTCACGCCGATCTTGCTGGTCTCGACCTCGCCGGCGGCGGTCCGCTGTTCGAGCCGACCGGGCGCAACACAGCCGCCGCCGTCGCACTGGCGACGCTGCGCACACTGTCTGAATTCGGCGATAGCCTGGTGCTGGTGGTGCCATCGGATCACGAAATATCCACCGCAAGCCAATTCTGGCAGAGCGTAGAAGCCGGCACCGAGGCAGCACGCGAGGGCAGGCTGGTGGTGTTCGGCATCAAGCCGACGCAACCAGAGACCGGCTACGGCTATATCGAGGTCGCGGCCGAAAGCGGCGGCACCTTCGACGTGTCGCGCTTCGTCGAAAAGCCGGATATTGCGACTGCGCAGAGCTATCTCAAGGCCGGAAATTTCTACTGGAACACCGGCATCTTCCTGTTTCGCGCCAGCACCATGCGTGACGCCTTCATAGCGTTCCAGCCGGATATCTGGCAGGCCACCGAAGCAGCCTACAAGGCAGCGACATCGGACCTGTCCGGCCTTTACATGCCGCTGGAACTCTACGCCGCCATTCCGTCGAACTCGATCGACTACGCCATCATGGAGCGGGCAAAAGACATCGCCATGGTGCCGGCCGGCTTCCGCTGGAACGATCTCGGCTCGTGGCAGTCGCTGCTCGATGTCGGCCCCGCAGACGACCGGGGCAATGTCATCATCGGCGATGTCGTCGCTATCGATTGCGAGAATTCCTACATTCGCAGTGACGGCCGCCTGCTGTCGGCGATCGGCATGAAGGACATCGCCATCGTTTCGACATCGGATGCCACCTTCGTTGCCCCGGTCAGCCACAGTCAACACGTCAAGAAGATCGTCGAGCAGCTCGAAAAATCGGGTCGCCTGGAAACCAGGTTCACGCCGGCGCATGACCGCGTCATCGAAAGCGGCGCCTGGCGGCGGCGCGTGCACCACTGGCTGTTTCAGGAGACCTTGCCGCTGTGGTCGACATCGGGCGTCGACGAACGCCATGGCGGTTTTCACGAAGCGCTTGGCTTGGACGCCTCGCCGTTGATGAAGCCCAAGCGCATGCGCACCATGGCAAGGCAGGTCTATGCCTTCGCCGTCGCCCGGGCGCGCGGCTGGGACGGTCCGGCCGACCGGCTGATCAGCCACGGCATCGCCTTCATGGCCGGCAAGGGCCGCACCGACAAAGGCGGCTGGGTTCGCACGCTGAACGTCGACGGCTCGGTCGCCGACGCCACCGAGGATGCCTACGATCATTCCTGCGTGCTCCTGGCGCTCGCGCATGCGCACATGTCTGGCAATCCCGACGCCTTGCGCCTCGGCGAGGAAACCTTCGCCTTTCTCGATGCGCATCTCGAAGACAGCCGTATGACCGGCTTTCTTGAGACGTCGGACGGCAAAGGCGAGCGCCGCTCCAACCCGCATATGCACCTGCTCGAGGCCTTTCTCGCCTGGCACCAGGCGACCGGCGAGCGCGCCCATCTGCGCCGCGCGGCGCGTATCATCGATCTCTTCCGCAGTCATTTCTTCGATCCGGAAAGCTGGACGCTTGGCGAGTATTTCGATGCCGAATGGAAACCCTCCACCGGCGAGAAAGGCTCATGGACCGAGCCCGGCCACCATTTCGAATGGGCCTCTTTGCTGGTAGATTTCGCCGGGCGTAGCGGCCAGGCCGAGTTGAGCGGCTTTGCCCGAAAACTTTACGCGTCAGCCACTGCCAATGGCCTCAACCGCGCCACCGGGCTTGCCTATGGCGCCGTCTCCAGGCAAGGCCTGCCGCTCGACCTGATATCCCGCAGTTGGCCGCAGGCCGAAGCCGTGAAGGCGGCGATCGCGCTGGATGGCTCTGGCGGCCCCGATCTCAAGCCGGAAATCGAAGCGCGCGTCGGCCGGCTGTTCCGCTGGCACATCGACCCGGCGCCGCTCGGCCTGTGGATCGATCGCATCGACGAGCGCGGCCGCTCGCTGGCATCGGACGTTCCTGCCAGCATCTTCTATCATCTGGTCTGCGCGCTGACGCAGTATCTTGATGGGACGGTGGAGAAGGGATGAGCCCGTATTGAGAGGCCGGCCTCTCAATACGGGCTCGCTACATCCCCAGTCTCGACATACACCGACTTCAGCTGCGAATAGAGTGCCAGTGCCGCCAGTGAATTCTCACGTCCGATGCCTGACTGCTTGAAGCCGCCGAACGGGATTTCCACCGGCGTCAGATTGTAGGCGTTGATCCAGCAGGTGCCGGCCTGCAACTCGGCGATGACGCGGTGGGCGCGCGGCAGGTCGCGCGTGAAGACGCCGGCGGCAAGGCCGAATTCGGTGTCGTTGGCGCGGTCGATCACCTCGTCCTCATCGTCGAACTTCAGCACGCTCATGACAGGCCCGAAAATCTCTTCGCGGGCGATGCGCATGCCATCGGTGACGCCGGTGAACACCGTCGGCTCGACGAAGAAGCCGCCCTGAAAACCCTGCAACGAAGGCACGTTGCCGCCGCAGGCGAGAACAGCTCCGTCCTGCTTGCCGATTTCGATATAGCCGACCACCTTGTCGTGCTGCGCCCTGGAGACCAACGGGCCCATCTGGGTTTCGGGGTCGAGCGGGTCGCCGATGCGGATTTTTTTGGTCCGCTCGACAAGGCGCTCGACGAAGCGGTCGTGGATGCCGCTCTGCACGAAGACGCGCGTGCCGTTGGAGCAGATCTGTCCGGTCGAATAGAAATTGCCGAGCATGGCGCCGCCGATGGCGTTCTCGATGTCGGCATCGTCGAAGACGATCAGCGGCGACTTGCCGCCGAGCTCCATCGTCGCGTGCTTCATTTTTGAGCCGGCCAGCGACAGCACCTTGCGGCCGGTCGGCACCGAACCGGTCACCGACACCTTGGCGACGACATCGTGGCCGACAAGCCCGGCGCCGACATCGCCATAGCCCTGCACGACGTTGAACAAGCCGTCGGGCAGCCCGGCCTCGCTGTAGATCTCCGCCAGTGCGAGTGCTGAAAGCGGCGTGTTTTCCGATGGCTTGAACACCATGGCATTGCCCATGGCGAGTGCCGGTGCCGATTTCCAGCCGGCGATCTGGATCGGATAGTTCCAGGCGCCGATGCCGACACAGACGCCGAGCGCTTCGCGCCTTGTGTAGGCGAAGGGTCCGCCGAGATCGACCGACTCGCCATTGTAGGCGGCGACGGCGCCGCCGAAATATTCAAGGCAGTCCGCGGCGGAAGGCGCGTCCGCCACCAGCGTTTCCTGGATCGCCTTGCCGGTGTCCAACGTCTCGATGCGGGCGAGGTCGGCATTTCGGGCGCGCAATATGTCGGCGGCGCGGCGCAGGATGCGCCCGCGCTCGACAGGTTTCAGCCGCGCCCAAGCGGGCTGCGCCGCCCGCGCTGCCTCGACGGCGAGCTCCAGCACGTTCGGCGTCGCCGAACGTAGCATGGCGATGGTCTCACCGGTTGCCGGATAGATGACCGGCAGCGGCGCGCCGCCTTCGTCCTCGATGTAGCGTCCATTGACATAGTGCGATGCCGTGGGCTGGGCGCGCATGGTTTTCTCCAGATGTATTCGCTACCAAGTCCGTTCGACAATGCCCTATCGATCCGCGACCTGCCAGCGCGGATTGATCCATGGTTCCTGATTGGACGGCGCCAGCGGCGTGCGGCCAAGGATGTGGTCGGAAGCCTTTTCGCCGGTCATGATCGAGGGTGCATTGAGATTGCCGTTGGTGACGCGCGGGAAGATCGAGGAATCGGCGACCCGCAATCCTTCGACGCCGATGACCCGGCACTCCGGATCGACGACACTCATCATGTCGTCGGCGCGGCCCATCTTGCAGGTGCCGCAAGGATGGTAGGCGCTCTCTGCGTGATCCCTGATGAAGATGTCGAGATCGTCGTCCGACTGCACGTGGCTGCCCGGCGAGATTTCGTTGCCCCGATAGCGATCGAACGCCGACTGGCCGAAGATCTCGCGCGTCAGCCTTATGCAGTGGCGGAACTCCGCCCAGTCGTCAGGATGCGACATGTAGTTGAAGTGGATCACCGGCTTCGATTTCGGGTCCGGCGAGCGCAGCGTCACCGAGCCGCGCGACTTCGAGCGCATCGGCCCGACATGCGCCTGGAAACCGTGCGACTTGGCCGCGGCCTTGCCGTCATAGCGGACAGCGGCAGGGATGAAATGGTACTGGATGTCGGGGTAGTCGACGCCTGCACGTGAGCGCACGAAGGCCGCCGCCTCAAAGTGGTTGGTGGCGCCAAGCCCGGTCTTGAGGAACAGCCACTGCGCGCCGATGAGCGCTTTCGAGAACGGATTCAGCACCGAATTGAGCGTGATCGGCAGCAATGATTCCTGCTGGATGTAGAGCTCCATATGGTCCTGCAAATTGCGGCCGACGCCGGGTCTGTCGGCCACTACGGCAATGCCGTTTTCGCGCAAATGCTCGGCCGGGCCGATGCCGGACAGCATCAGGATCTTGGGCGAGTTGATCGATGATGCGGCAACGATCACCTCACGTCGCGCCTTAACGACCTGAATCTGTTTGTTAGCTTCGATCTCGACACCGACGGCGCGTTGATTCTCGATGATCACCCGGCGGGCGAAACCCTTGAGCAGGCTAACGTTCTTGCGTTTGAGAGCTGGCTTCAGATAGGCGGATGCCGCCGACCAGCGGCGGCCGCCGCTTATGGTCTGCTCCATCGGCCCAAAGCCTTCCTGCTTAGCGCCGTTGTAATCGTCGGTCAGTTCGAACCCGGCCTGGCGACCGGCCTCGACGAATGCGCCGTAGAGCGGATTTTTACGCGAGCCGCGCTGCACATGCAGCGGCCCGCCGTGACCGCGCCAGCCATCCTCGCCGCCGTCCGAGTCCTCCATGCGCTTGAAATAAGGAAGCACGTCGGCGAAGCCCCAGCCGGCCGCACCCTCTTCGGCCCAATGGTCGAAGTCGCGGGCGTGGCCGCGCACATAGACCATGCCGTTGATCGAGGACGAGCCGCCGATGACCTTGCCGCGCGGCGTCGCCAGCACGCGGCCGCCGAGATGCGGTTCCGGCTCGCTGGCAAAACCCCAGTCGTAGAGGCTCATGTTGAGCGGGATCGACAGCGCCGACGGCATCTGGATCAGCGGCCCGATATCGCTGCCGCCGAATTCGATGACGATGACCGAATGCTTGCCGTCCTCCGACAGGCGATAGGCCATGGCCGAGCCGGCCGAGCCGGAGCCGATGATGACGAAATCCGCTTCAAGCATGGTTCATATGCGCCATAAAGTCGGCGAGCGAGACATTGCCGCCAGTAGCCACAACCAGGACGGTTTTGCCCGCCACATCCACCTCGCCGCCGAGCAGTGCCGCCAGCGAGGCGGCGCCGGACGGTTCGAGCACCAGCTTCATGCGCTCGAAGGCGATCCGCATCGCCCGGCGGACAGACGCGTCCTCGACGGTGATGCCGCGAACACCTGCCGTCTTCACCGCGGCAAACGGAGCATCGCCCGGCCGTCGCGACATCAAACCGTCGCATATCGATTTCGGCCCGATCGGCATCGTCTCGATGCTGCCATGCGCCAGTGACGAGCCCATGCCGTTGAAACCTTCCGGCTCGACGCCGATGATCTCAGTGGCGGGCGACAGATAGTGGAAGGCAAGCGAAACGCCGCCGATCAGTCCGCCGCCGCCGACCGAGCAGAACAAAAGATCAGCGCTGGCACCTTTGGCTTCGAGTTGGTCGAGCGCTTCGAGGCCGGCGCCCGCCTGGCCGGCGACGATCTCCGGATCGTCGAATGGATGCAGCAGCGCCAGCCCCTCGGTCTCGGCGATCTCGCGTGCCTTGGCGGCCGCGACTTCCTCACGTGCGCGCTCGCCGTGGTCGGTCAGCACGACACGAGCGCCATAGCCTGCCGTGGCGTCGCGCTTGGCGGCCGGTGCGTCGATCGGCATGACGATGGTGACCGGAATGGCAAGCGCCTGGCCGGCGGCCGCCAGCCCTTGCGCGAAATTGCCGGAGGAATAGGCGACGACGCCTTTCCTGGCTTCGTCAGCCGAAAGCCGCTTCAGCCGCCAATAGGCGCCGCGCACCTTGAACGAGCCGGCCCATTGCAGCGATTCCGGCTTGATGAAGACGCGGGCCGCCCCCGTCTCACGGGCCAGTGCCGTCGATTCCAGCAGCGGCGTGATTTGCGTCGCCCTGGATGTGACGGCATAGGCCTGCTTGAGGTGGTCGAGGGAGGGGACGAGAAGGTCTGACATCATTCGCCTCGCGGATACCGCTTGCTGTCTTCGAGATTGTCGAGGTTCATGTGATTGCGCATGTAACGCTCGGACGCCTTTTGCAGCGGCTGGAAATCCCAGGGATAGTAGGCGCCGTTGCGCAGCGCCGGATAGACGACCCAGCGGCGCGCCTGGCTTTCGCGCACGGCAGCATCGAAGCCGGCCATGTTCCAGCGTGCCTGGACCTTGTCCATGAATACCGCCACCAAGCCCGTATTGGCGGGGTCGTCGGCTAGATTGACCCGTTCGAGCGGATCGGCTTCGAGATCGAACAGTTGCGGCGGATCGAGTTCGCAATGGACGAATTTGTATCTGCCGTCGCGGATCGCCACCAAAGGCGCGTTTGAGCCTTCGGCGGCATATTCCATCAGCACCGGCGCCGTGCGCTCGATGCCCTCGGTAAGCGGCAGCAGCGACTGGCCGTCGGTCCACGGCGCGATCGCGGCGATGTCGATGCCGGCGAGGTGGCAAAGCGTCGGCGCCACGTCGAGATTGGAGACCGGCGTCTCGATCAGCCCGGCCGGCACACCCTTGCCCGCAATCATCAGCGGCACCCGCGCCGAGCCCTCGAAGAAGCTCATCTTGAACCACAGGCCGCGCTCGCCGAGCATGTCGCCGTGGTCCGAGCAGAACAGGATGATTGTGTCGTCGGCCATGCGGGTGCGCTCGAGAACATCCAGGATTTCGCCGAGCTTGTCGTCGACATAGGAGATGTTGGCGAAATAGCCCTGCCGCGAACGACGCACCTGTTCCGGCGTGATCTCGAAAGAAGGATAGTCGCTGGCGTGGTATAGCCGCCGGGAGTGCGCATCCTGCTCGTCATGCGCGATGAACCCGGTTTCCGGGTCCAGCGCCTGGCAGTGCTCGTAAAGATCCCAATACTGCTTGCGCGCGACATAGGGATCGTGCGGGTGCGACAGCGATACGGTGAGGCACCAGGGCCGATGGTTCGCATCATCCTGTTCGCGCGAAAGCTGATAGAGCTTCTGCGTGGCCAGGAACACGACCTCGTCGTCATACTCCATCTGGTTGGTGATCTCGGCGACGCCAGCGCCGGTCACCGAACCCAGATTGTGATACCACCAGTCGATACGCTCGCCCGGCTTGCGGTAATCCGGCGTCCAGCCGAAATCGGCAGGATAAATGTCGGTCGTCAGTCGCTCCTCGAAACCGTGCATCTGATCCGGTCCGACGAAATGCATCTTGCCCGACAGGCAGGTGTAGTAGCCGGCGGCGCGCAGATGGTGGGCGAAGGTCGGGATCGATGAGGCGAATTCGGCGGCATTGTCATAGACGCCGGTGCGCGACGGCAACTGCCCGCTCATGAACGAGGCACGGCCCGGGGCGCAGAGCGGCGAGGCGGTGTAGTTGTTGGCAAAGCGTGCCGATCGGGCGGCCAGCGCCTTCAGATGCGGTGTGTGCAGAAACTCCGCCGGGCCGTCCGGAAACAGGGTTCCGTTAAGCTGATCGACCATGACGATCAGGAAATTGGGTCGCTTCGTTGTCACTGTTTGCGCCGCCCGCCAAGTTTGGTTTCGAGATAGTCCTCGACCAGCGCGATCGCGGTCGAGGCATCGGGCACGCCGTCCTTCAACGCCCGCCTGATGTAGAGCCCGTCGATCATTGCCGCTGTCGTTTCGGCGGCGCGGTCGGCTTCGGCTCTGGGCAAGATGCCGGTCAGCCCGCTCATCAGGTTCGAGTGCAGCCGCCGCGCATAGACTCTGAGCAGCCGGCGCAAGGCCGATGATTTCTGCGCCTCGACATAGAAGGCGAGCCAGGCGGCGATGGTTTCCGGCTGGAACTGGATGTCGGAGAAGTTGACGGCGACCACCGCCGAGACGCGTTCGCGCGCGGTGCTGGCTGAACCAAGGGCGCGCAACGTGTCGGCGGTAAGCTCTGCCAGGATGTGGCGCATCGTCGCCAGCAGCAGCTCGTCCTTGGCGCCGAAATAGTGATGGGCAAGAGCCGATGAAACGCCGGCGCGCCCGGCGATTTCGGACATGGTCACGTCGAGCGAGCCGCGCTCGCCGATCGCCGAGATCGTGGCGTCGATAAGCGCCTTGCGGCGCAGCGGTTCCATTCCGATTTTCGGCATCTTGCAATGATCCCTTTCGAGTAGGATTATTTTTTATTGACGGGTCAATCAACAAAAAAATCACTGGCGTCGCCTGTACCAAGCGATCGTCTGGTTCCAGCCCTTCACGAGGCGAGCAGGATTGTTTATATTTGAACAATAGAGGCGAAATGCGCCGTGGCCCACATGCCAGGCTGGCGCCAAGGATGGAGACCGCCATGACCGCATGCATCGTTGGCTGGGCGCATTCGCGCTTCGGCAAGCTCGAGGGCGAAACGCTCGAAAGCCTCATCGTCAAGGTCGCTACGGACGCACTCGACCATGCCGGCATCGGTCCCGACGAGGTCGACGAGATCGTGCTCGGCCACTTCAATGCCGGCTTTTCGGCGCAGGATTTTACCGCCAGCCTGGTGCTGCAGGCCGACGACCGGCTGCGCTTCAAGCCGGCGACGCGCGTCGAAAACGCTTGCGCCACCGGATCGGCGGCGGTCCGCCAGGGCATCCGTGCCATCGACGCGAATGCCGCTCGCATCGTGCTGGTGGTCGGCGCGGAGCAGATGACGACAACGCCGGGGCCGGAGATCGGCAAAAACCTGCTCAAGGCGTCCTATCTGCCCGAGGACGGCGAGACACCGGCGGGTTTCGCTGGCGTCTTCGGCAAGATCGCGCAGGCTTATTTTCAGCGCTACGGCGACCAGTCGGATGCGCTGGCCATGATTGCCGCCAAGAACCACAAGAACGGCGTCGACAATCCCTATGCGCAGATGCGCAAGGATTTCGGCTATGAGTTCTGCCGCCAGGAGAGCGAGAAGAACCCCTTCGTCGCCGGTCCTCTGAAGCGCACCGACTGCTCGCTGGTCTCCGACGGCGCCGCCGCCCTCATTCTCGCCGACACCGCCACGGCGCTTAAGATGCGTCGTGCCGTTGCCTTCCGCGCCAACGAGCATGTGCAGGATTTCCTGCCGATGTCGAAGCGCGACATCCTGACCTTCGAAGGCTGCGAGCAGGCTTGGACCCGGGCGCTCAAGAACGCCGGCGTGACGCTCGACGATCTCTCCTTCGTCGAAACGCATGACTGCTTCACCATTGCCGAACTGATCGAATATGAGGCGATGGGCCTTGCCAAGCCGGGAGAGGGGGCCAAGCTGGCGCTGGACGGCACAACGGCCAGGGATGGTCGCCTGCCGGTCAATCCATCCGGCGGGCTGAAGGCCAAGGGCCATCCGATCGGCGCCACGGGCGTGTCCATGCATGTCTTGACCGCCATGCAGCTTGTCGGCGAGGCTGGCGGCATCCAGGTGCCGGGCGCAAAACTTGGCGGCATCTTCAACATGGGCGGTGCGGCGGTGGCCAACTACGTTTCCATTCTCGACCGGATCAGATAAACCGCCCGCATTTACGGGAGGGTTCATGACAAATCCGGTTCTGATCGAAGTGTTGCGCGGCGCGATCGTCGAGAGCGCGCATCGCGGCTCGGTCGCGGTCTTCGATGGCGACGGCAAGCCCGTCTGGGAGATCGGCGACACGGCCAAGCCGGTGTTTCCGCGCTCCGCCGTCAAGGCGATCCAGGCACTGCCATTGGTCGAAAGCGGGGCGGCAGATGCCTATGGCTTCGGCAACCGCGAACTGGCGCTCGCCTGCGCGTCCCACTCGGGCGAGCCGGCCCATGTCGACCTTGCGCGCTCCATGCTGGCCAAGGCCGGGCTGGACGGATCAGCGCTCGAATGCGGCACGCATTGGCCGTCCAATCATGACGCCGAGATTGCGCTCGCCCGCGCCGGCGGTTCGCCGAACGCGTTGCACAACAACTGCTCCGGCAAACACTCCGGCTTCCTCTGCACCTGCGTCCACGCCGGCATTGCACATCGCGGCTATGTCAAGCCGGGACATGGCCTGCAGGAGCTGGTGCGCGACGCCATGCAATCGGTGACGGGCGCTGTCCATGGTGAGGGCCAGCGAGCCATTGATGGCTGTTCGATCCCGACCTATGCGGTGCCGCTCAGCAGCTTCGCGCTCGGCTTTGCCCGGATGGCCACGACATCAGGTTTTGGCCCAGAGCGAGCCAAGGCTGCAAGGCGGCTGCTTTTCGCCTGCATGGCCGAGCCCTTCTTCGTTGCCGGCAGCGGCCGCGAAGACGTCGCGCTGATGCAGGCCGCACCAGGGCGGATTTTCACCAAAGGCGGCGCCGAGGGCGTCCATTGTGCCGCAATTCCGGAGCTCGGTCTCGGCATCGCGCTCAAATGCGACGATGGCGCCGGCCGCGCCGGCGAAGCCATGGTTGCCGCCGTCCTTGCCAAACTGTTGCGCGCCGACGAGGCCTTGGCGTTCAAGCTGAGCGAATTGGCAAACACGCCCATCGAAAACCGCAACGGTGCCAAGGTCGGGGCGCTGAGGCCGACAGCGGCCCTCAACTGACGTGATTGCGCTCGACGGTCAGATGCGCATAGCCGCTATCGTTTGAGGAGGCGAGATCGCCTGTCACCGGTTCCGCCCAGCGCTGGCCGACAACCGCTCCGTTCAGCGCGCCGTCGATGACATTGTCTGAAATGACGGCCGTACCGGCGCCCTCGACCACGGATACGATGATCCCGGTTCCAGCCTTGCGGATAATGTTGCCGGTGGCCACGACATTGCGCAGATACGGGCCCCAGCCGATCTGCAAGCCATAGAGCGGCGCGTTCTCGATGACATTGTTGGAAACGGTGGTGTCGGCCTCGACACCGATGCCGACGCCAAAGCCCGGCGAGTCGGCAGGGTAGGGGCCGCTGGTCGACAGATTGCGCACAATGTTGCCCGAGCAGACGCCCATGCGGCCGCCTTCGTTGAAATTGACGATCGAGATGCCGTTGGCGGCGCCGTCGACGATGTTGTTGCTGATGATGGCGCCTTCGAACGAGAACTCGGAATAGACCGCCGTTTCGCCCGAGCGCGAGCAGGTGTTACCCGATATCTGCAGGTTGCTGGCGCTGTTGGCGCGGATCGCCGAGAAGGCGCAGTCCGAGACGATGTTGCCCGAGATGACGACATTGCCGGCGCGAAAGGCATTGATGCCGTTGCCGTTCTGCCCGGTTCCGCCGCCGCGTGCCTGGATCCGTTGGACGCGGTTGCCGGTGACCATGGTGCCGTCTTCCGCCGCCTGCCAGCGGTGCACGAGGATGCCGCCATTGGCGCAATCGGAGACGGTGTTGCCCGTGATAGACAGCCCGCCAGCCTCGACCGAGTAAATGCCGGCATCGGCGGCACCCGATATCTCGCTGCGCTCGACCCCGCCCGCCGCATGTTCCAGCGCCAGTCCGTTCTTGCCGCTGCCGGTGATCTGGCAATTGTCGATGGCGAGGTGCGCGATACGGCGCAGATCGAGCAGCCCTTGCGTGTAATCGCCCATCGTGCGGTTCGAACCATCGAAGACCAGACCGCTAAGTTCGATATGGTCGGCCTGTTCGGCCATGAACAGGTGGCCGTCACCGCCGTAAACGATGCGCGTCGCGCCCGGCACGCCGGAAAGACGCACGCGGCCGGGCAGCGAAAGATTGGAGACGACATAGGTGCCGGGCGGCAGGAATATCGGCATGTCGCGGCTGTTTGCGTCACGCAGGAGTTTGGCGAAGGCCTTGCTCTGATCGTCTGATGTGCCGGGCTGCACGCCGAGGTCGGTGGCGTTGATCGAGCCGCGCATCGAGGCTTTCTCGATGCCAGTCAGGTTTGCGGCCACCGCCTTGCCAAACGCAAGCCCCATGACGGCAAAGCCGGCGGTCCCGGTCAGCAGCGTTCGTCTGTTCAACATCGGCACAGAATCCCAGCGTTCAAGCCTGCTGTTGCAGGAATCGTGCCAGCCGTTCTGTCTCTCCTGCCGAGCGCGCGACAATGGCTTGTCGAGCAGCCTCTGCGGGCCTAAGTTCAGGAAATGAGCAGAGCTTTCACCCGCGAGGAAGACAGCGAAAATGCCATTGCCGGTGTCGGTGAACGGCCAGTCAGCCACCATCGCAATCTGGTGACGGAACGCGGCCTGGCGATGATCGACGAGAATCTTGCCGATCTGCGCGACATACTGGCGAAGGCCGAACGGAAAGCCGACCGCGAGCGCATTGCGGTCGTGTCGCGCGACCTGCGCTATTGGACCGCCCGGCGTGAAAGCGCCGAACTCTCCGTACCGGAGCCGGGCAGCGACCTGATACGCTTCGGCATGGGCGTCACGATCGAGAGCGATGACGGCAGGAAGGTGCATTGGAAGATTGTCGGCGAGGACGAAGCCGATCCGGCCAAGGGCAGCATTTCGCATGTTTCGCCGATGGCCATGGCCCTGTTCGGCAAGAAGGTCGGCGACTTGGCCAGCGTCAACGGCAAGGAATGGGAAATCGTCAAGCTGTCCGAGAGCTAATCCTCGAGCTTGACGACATGGTCGCGGAAGAAAGCCGCGGCTCCAGTTTCATCGATCTCGCCAGCAGCGACCATCAAGACCAGTTGAATGACGTCCTGCTGGTCGGCCTCGACGCTCAATCCGTTGAAATAAAGAAACAGATCGGCCGCTGCAAAGGCAGTACGTTTGTTGCCGTCAACGAACGGATGATTTTTGGCGATGCCGAACAGGTATGCCGCCGCCAGTTCGCAAAGATCCGGATCGCCATAAATCTCTCGTTGCTGTGGACGGGAGAGCGCCGACTCCAGCATGCCTTCATCACGTATCCCTGCCGCCCCGCCGTGCAGGCGCAACTGCTCAGCGTGAAGCGACTCCACGAACTCCCTCAAATGATGCTCGGTCATTTCGCGAGCGCGCGGTAGGCAACCTCGTACTTTTTCATCCGCTCGCGTGCGATCTTCATCTTACGCTCGAATTCCTCGGCGCTGTCTTCGGTGCGACGCAAACGAAGCTCTTCACCTTCCTGAACGATGACGATGCTGTCGCCTGCCTTCATGTTGAGACGATCGAGCAACTCCTTGGGCAGGATCACACCCTCGGAATTGCCGATCTTGCGAATGGTCGTGTTCATGACAGATATCCTGTTGCAACGCAGATTATAACTCGACCGGCGAGAAGTTGCAACAGATATTATAACAAGTCTAGGCCAGCAGCCGGTCCAGCAGGCGATCCGCTGCTTCCGGTATGACCGTGCCCGGCGGGAAGATCTCGGCAGCTCCCGCCTGCCGCACCGCGTCGTAGTCCTGCGGCGGGATGACGCCGCCGGCAACGATCAGCATGTCACCCCGGCCGAGCTTTTTCAGCGCGTCGCGCAGTTCGGGGATCAGCGTCAGATGTCCCGCCGCCAGCGACGAGGCGCCGACGATGTGGACGTCCTGTGCGACCGCCAGCCTGGCGATCTCATCGGGTGTCTGGAACATCGCGCCGACGGTGACGTCGAAGCCGAGATCGGCGAAGGCCGTGGCGATGACCTTCTGGCCACGGTCGTGGCCGTCCTGACCCATCTTGGCGACCAGGATGCGCGGCTTGCCGCCGGTCTTCTTCTCGAAGGCGTCAAGCTTGTCCTGCAGACCGTCGACCATGGGATGATCGCCAAGCGCCTTGCGATAGACCCCGGAAATGGTCTGTACCGTGGCGACGTGGCGCCCAAACGCCCTTTCCAACGCGAATGAAATCTCGCCGACCGTGGCATTGGCGCGCGCGGCTCGGATGGCGAATTCCAGCAGGTTTTCATTGCCTTGCGCGGCACGGGTCAGCGCATCGAGCGCGCTTTCGACGGCGGCGACGTCGCGCGTGCCCTTCAGCCGTTGCAGCTTCGACAATTGCCGCGCCCTGACTTCGGCATTGTCGATCTTCAGCACGTCGACCTCGATGTCGGTCTCGGGCCGATGGGCATTGACGCCGACCAGCATCTGCTCGCCGGAATCGATGCGCGCCTGCGTGCGTGCGGCGGCTTCCTCGATGCGCAGCTTGGGTATGCCCTGTTCGGTCGCAGCGGCCATGCCGCCGAGCGCCTCGACCTCCTCGATATGGGCAAGGGCGCGCGCCGCCAGATCATGCGTCAGCCGTTCGAGATAGGCCGAACCGCCCCACGGGTCGATGATGCGCGTGGTGCCGGATTCCTTTTGCAGGATGAGCTGCGTGTTGCGGGCGATCCGCGCCGAATGGTCGGTCGGCAGCGCCATCGCCTCGTCGAAGGAATTGGTGTGCAGCGACTGGGTATGGCCCTGCGTTGCAGCCATCGCCTCGATCATGGTGCGGATGATGTTGTTGTAGGGATCCTGCGCCGTCAGCGACCAGCCAGAAGTCTGGCAATGGGTGCGCAGCGACAGCGAGCGCTCGTCCTTGGGCGAAAAATTCTTCTGCATCAGGGTCGCCCACAACAGGCGCGCGGCCCGCAGCTTGGCGACTTCCATGAAGAAATTCATGCCGATGGCCCAGAAGAAGGACAGGCGAGGCGCAAAGCGGTCGATGTCGAGGCCCGCCGCGACGCCGGCGCGGGCATACTCGATGCCATCGGCGATCGTGTAGGCGAGCTCAAGGTCGGCCGTCGCGCCGGCCTCCTGCATGTGATAGCCGGAGATCGAGATCGAATTGAACTTCGGCATGTTCTTCGATGTGTATGAGAAGATGTCCGACACGATCCGCATCGAAGGTTTCGGCGGATAGATGTAGGTGTTGCGGACCATGAATTCCTTCAAAATGTCGTTCTGAATGGTCCCGGCGAGATCCTTCTGCGCAACGCCTTGTTCTTCCGCAGCGACGATGTAAAGCGCCATGATCGGCAGCACCGCGCCGTTCATCGTCATCGATACCGTCATCTCGTCGAGCGGAATGCCGTCGAAGAGCTGCCGCATGTCGAGGATGGAATCGATGGCGACGCCCGCCATGCCGACATCGCCGGCAACGCGCGGATGATCGCTGTCATAGCCGCGATGCGTGGCGAGATCGAAGGCGACCGACAGCCCCTTCTGGCCGGCGGCAAGGTTGCGTCGGTAAAAAGCGTTGGAATCTTCGGCCGTCGAGAAACCGGCATATTGCCGGATCGTCCAGGGCTGCTGGACATACATGGTCGGGTAGGGGCCGCGCACGAAGGGCGGCAGGCCGGGATATGTGTCGAGATGCGGCAGCCCCTTGAGATCGCTTTGATTGTACAGATGCTTGGCAATGAGCCCCTCCGGCGTGGTCCGCTGGCCTTTGACCTCGACAGGCGTGCGGCGTGGCGGGATCCAGCCGATCTGGCCGAAGTCCGGGATCAAGAGCCGGCTCCGATCGATTGGTCGATGCGGGCCGGTCCGATCGCCTGGTCGATGCGGACTGGAAACAGAGCCTCGCAAACGGCAACGCCTTCGGTGAAGGCCGGTCGCCGTTCCGCCGCCAGCGTCTCGACCGGGCGTTCGTCTTTTGATGGATAGAGCGTGGTGCCGATGATGGCCCGTTCACCTGTGCGGTAGGCTGCATTGCGCTGCTCCGCCGCTGCCTGGACGCGCTTCTGGATGTGTCCGTCCTGAAGGCTGGACAAGACACCGCCCTCGGCTTCGATCGTCTGCAACTCCCCCCAGGCCAGTTCGCACAATTCCGCGGTCAGCGCCTCCACAGCGCCGGAACCATAGGCGGGATCGGTGACATGATCGATATGGCTTTCATTGGCCATGATCAGCTGCGTGTTGCGGGCAACACGACGGGCAAAACCCGCCGGCAGACCATGCGCGATCGTGTGCGGCAGGATGGAGATCGAATCGGCGCCGCCGCATGCCGCGGCAAAGCATGCAATGGTGGTGCGCAGGATGTTGGTCTCCGGATCCATCGCCGTCATCATGCGAAACGACGTCTCGGCATGGATATTGGCGGTGGATGTCGGGATCGAACAAGCCTCCTGCACCCGCGCCCATAGCCTGCGCAGTGCCCGCATCTTGGCCGTCGACAGCAACTGGTCCTGGTCGACGCTGAGCGCAAAACCGATATGAGGCGCAGCATAGACAAGCGGCTGCCGAGCCGTCTCGAACATTCTGAGATAGGAGACAGCCGAAGCCAGCATGATGCCAAGTTCCTGCGCCTCCGTGGCGCCGGCATTGTGGAACACGCGCCCGTCAGCTTCCAGCAGCACGCCCGGAACGCCCATCGCGAAGAAATGCGCCAGCGACTGCGGCATAGAGGCCTGCAGCGCCTCGATCGACATGCGCAGCCGACCGGTTCCCGCGAAGATCGCCGCTGGATCGATGCCGAAGGAGAGGTTGAGTTTTGCCGGGTCCGACCGCCGCTTGCTCAGGAAAGCGACCAGCCAGTCGGCCACGGCGCGGCTCCAGGGATGGGCGTCGATGCGAACCTGGATGCGGTTGAGCGGTATGCCGTCCAGCACCGCCTCCAGCGCCTCCGCCGTTCTCGGCAAGCCGTAGCCGAACGCGTTCGGCGCCCCTTCGAAGACCAGCGACAATCCCGTGGCACCTTGTGCAACATCCTCCAGCGCTTGGCTTCTGGCGCGGTTGATGTCGGGATCGTCGACTCGCTGGCTGACGATCCATGGCGATTTCGGGTTTGCGCGCACGATCGGTTCCGCCGCGGTGCTGCGGTCGTAGAGCGGTTCGATACGGATGTTGTCGTCGCTGTGCGAGACCAGCCTTTCCTCGAAGGAAGCGCCTGTCAATGCCTTTTCCGCCAAGGCGAGCCATCGCTGACGCTCGGCGTTCTCGGGTTCCACGTCCTGGATCAAGGCTCCGGCGCCCATCCGTCCTCCTCGTTTCATACGGCCGCACCAGCCGGGAGTGGTTCAGTCTACGGTCCCCGGTCCGATATCGCAATGCAATGCGCTTCCAGAGACCGGATTCGATCCATCAGATATAGGTCAGTCCGCGTGGACGACGATTGCCAAACAGCGGCAAAATCCGCAAGCTCCAAAAACCCGATTTGAACGAATGGCCCGGATTTGGACGAATGGCCCCGAATTGGACGAATGGCATTGTCGCTGTGCAATGGCCTCACTATACCTGCGGCAAGGCCACTGGCTTTAGACACATCAGTTTGCGGAGACCGTGCATATGGCTGACGACAGCAGTATTTTCATCGGCGCCAGCCGCAAGCCCGACGAAAGCTATCAGCGTGCCGAGCAGCTGTTGCTGCAATATGGGAATCGTCATGGCCTGGTGACGGGCGCCACCGGTACCGGCAAGACAGTCACCTTGCAGATACTGGCCGAAGGATTTTCCAACGCCGGCGTGCCGGTGTTCTGCGCTGACATCAAGGGGGATCTGTCGGGCATCGCGATGATGGGCACGGCACAGGATTTCCTCGTCAAGCGGGCCGAACAGGTCAAGCTCGATCCTTATGACTTCCAGGAATTCCCCGTTATCTTCTGGGACTTGTTCGGCGAGCAGGGTCATCCGATCCGCGCCACGGTTTCGGAAATGGGGCCGTTGTTGCTGTCGCGTCTGATGAACCTGACCGAGGCGCAGGAAGGCATCATGAACATCGCCTTCCGCCTGGCTGACGAGGAAGGTCTGCTGCTGCTCGACATGAAGGACCTGCAGGCGCTCTTGGCCAACATCGCCGAGCGTGCCGACGAGATCGGCTCACGCTACGGCAACGTGACGAAGCCATCGGTCGGGGCGATCCAGCGCACGCTGCTGGTCCTGGAGCAGCAGGGGGCCGCAAATTTCTTCGGCGAACCGGCACTGCGTATCGCCGATATCATGCGCACCACCCGTGACGGACGCGGCGCCATCAGCGTGCTTGCCGCCGACAAGCTGATGATGAATCCGCGGCTCTACGCGACCTTCCTGCTATGGCTGATGTCGGAACTGTTCGAGGTGCTGCCGGAAGTCGGCGACCCCGACAAGCCGAAGCTGGTGTTCTTTTTCGACGAGGCGCATCTTCTGTTCGACGAAGCACCCAAGGTGCTGATCGATCGCGTCGAACAAGTGGTCCGACTGATCCGCTCGAAAGGCGTCGGCGTCTATTTCGTCACGCAGAACCCTTTGGACATCCCTGAAAAGGTTCTGGCCCAGCTCGGCAATCGCGTCCAGCACGCGCTGCGCGCCTATACGCCGCGTGAGCAGCAAGCAGTCCGGACGGCAGCCGAGACGTTCCGGCCAAATCCCGATTTTGACTGCATGACCGCCATTACTCAGCTTGCCACAGGCGAAGCGCTGGTCTCGACGCTTGAGGCCAAGGGTGTTCCGTCCATGGTGCAGCGGACGCTTATCCGCCCGCCATCCTCGCGGCTTGGACCCATAACTGCCGCTGAGCGGCAAAAGCTGATCCAGGAAAGCCCGGTCGCCGGCCAGTACGATCAGGCCGTTGATCGCGAGTCGGCTTTCGAAATGCTGCAAAAAAAGGCCAAGGACGCGCAGGATGCCGAAGAGCAGGCCCAGCAGGCCGGCAGCGGCGGCTCGCGCTGGACCATTCCGGGCTTCGGCAATGACGATCCCGCGCCGCAATCCGGTGGCAGGCGCACATCTGCTCCGCGCCCGTCCAGCCGCCAGACCGTGGCCGAGGCGGCGATCAAGTCCGTGGTGCGCTCCGTCGGCTCGTCGGTCGGCCGGGCAATCGTGCGCGGGATATTGGGCAGTCTTTCCAGAGGGCGGTGAGCTTCGGATCTGAGGCAGGGGCATCCGCTTTGGCGAAATGCCCGTGGCTTGAAGCCGCATCGGATAGGCGGCATTGAGCCGGTTTTGGCGGACAGACGTTGGTTGGCCGGTTCGAGGAGGGCCCGAACCGACCTTTTCTGCGTCAGGTCGCTTCGAGCACCATGTTGAGTGGGGTCTGGGCAGCCCGCCGGACACGAGAGAACCCACCTGACCGGATCACCTCCGTCAGCCGGTTCTCTCCTGCTTGAGCGCCGAGCGCGAGGCCTGTCTCCTGTGCCAGTGATGTGGGAACGCAGATCATTGTCGAGGCCGAGTAGTACAGCCGTCCGACCGGATTGATATTTTCTTCCAGAGTATCTCCCGCCATGGGTTCGACAACCATCCAGGTGCCGCCCTCTTTTAGCGATTTGCGAATATGCACCGCCGCGGTCTTTGGGCCGCCCATATCGTGCAGGCAGTCGAAGCAGGTGATCAGATCGAAGTCGCGCCCGCCAAAATCCTGGGCCCGGCCGACCTCGAAATTCAGGTTCGTCAGTCCATACGACCGGGCATGCGCGGTCGCGGCGGCAATCGAGGCCGGATGGAAGTCGTAACCTACGAAGCGGGAGGCGGGGAACGCCTGCGCCATCAGGATCGTTGACAGACCGTGCCCACATCCAACGTCGGCCACCGATGCCCCTGCCTTCAACGTGGCGACGACTCCGTCAAGCGCCGGTAGCCAGTCCTTCACCAGGGCATTGACATAACCCGGCCGAAACAGACGTGACACGGCGCAGAACAGACACCCTGCCTGATCGCCCCAGGCAACGCCTCGCCCGGTCCTGAAAGCCGATTCCACTTTTGGCTGGTTCTCGACCATAGCAGCCGCGGTATCGAACCCGCCAATCAGATGGACCGGGCTGTCGGGTTCGGCAAATACGAATGACTGCTCGGGCGTCAGCGAAAACCGTCCATGTTCATAGTGCACGTAGCCGGACGCCGCCTGCGCCGACAGCCATTCGCGAACGTAGCGACGCGCGCATCCTGCAGCATCGGCAAGTTCGTCGGCCTTCGCAGGGCCGATTTCCTTGAGCGTTTTGTAAAGACCCAGCGCATCTCCGATCCGAACCAACGGCACGCTGACCGCACCACCAAGGTCGCCCAAAACGCGGCCTACCAATTCATTGAGCCTGGTTTCATTGAGTTGCGTCATGTCGGGTTCCTCCTGATCTTCGGACGACGGCCTATCGCTCCGTCGATTCCGAGGATGAGACACCCTCGGATGATGGGCATGATGCAGCAGTCCCGTGGGGGAAGTGAAAGCGAACCCAAATAGGGACAGAAGTCCCTTATTTGTGGTCTGCGAGGAACTCAATCGGGCTGGGGCGCTCGCTCTCTGTCGGACAGCGTCATCACGATTGCCTGCGATCGGCTGTGGACGCCGAGCTTGCTGAAAATCATCGACAGTTGATTGCGCACGGTCTTCACGCTCTTGCTCAAGCGCTGCGCGATCGCGCGGTTGTCCAGCCCCTGTTTGACCAGATCCAGAAGCGCCGCCTCGGCAGGTGTCAGGCCGGCCTCTCGGACTGCGCGCGGCTGCCTGGGCCGCTCATGTCCGAGGAAGGCATCGAGTTCATCCTGGAACACCTTCCAAGCTGGCTCGGTCGGCAGGAGAACGTGATTTTTGCTTTCAAGCGGCAGGAAGCGGGCTCCAGGGATCGCTGCGGCAAGCTTGCAGCCTTCATCGAATGGCACGCGCATGTCCCCGCGGCTGTGCGCGATCAACGTCGGGACGCGGAGTTTCACCGCGAGGTCGAGGACGTCGATCCCCTGCATCTGCCAGAGCAGGCGGGCGGCTACGTCAGCGCTTGCCGTCACGCGCTCAAGATCGCCCCACCAGCGGTAGCTGTTCTTGTGTCCCGTTGGGAATGAAAAGGTTGGTGAAGAACTGGCAGAACGCAGGATTTTCGCGTCCCCAGCCAATGCGCACGAAATTGACGAGTGTTTCGGCTTCCAACCGCTCGGCCTCGGTCTGCGCTCGAACTCTCGCACCCTGGCCGTAGGCATTCAGCAGCACCAGATGCGACACCCGCTCAGGATGCCGCAGCGCATAGGCGATGCTGAGAGCGCCGCCTTGCGAAAGACCGAGCAGAACGAAACTTGGCTGCTCAAGGTCGCCGTCACGGCGTCCAGGTCTGCGTGCCATGCTTCGATCGAGAGGTCGGCGACATGGCGATCCGACAGACCGCAACCGCGTGGATCGTAGCGCACAAACTGGTTGTGGGCCGAAAGGGACTGGAGCCATGGCCGCCAAACCGGGCTTTCGAGATCATAATCGACATGGCTCAGCCAGTGCGCCGCCCGAACGATCACCTTGCCTTCCCCGCATGATGCGACAGCGATGCCGGTACCGTCCTCGGACGTGCAGAACCGTATGCTCTGGCTGAGTTTCATCACCACAGAATATCGCAGTGGGACGCCACGCGACAGACCGGTCTCCGCTGATGCGGAATCGTTTCCGTTTCAGAGAGACAATCCGGTGAAGGAGCGTCGTAACCGCCGCCCCTTCGCCTGATCAGAAGATCGAATTGGTGATCGCCTTTACTGGTCCAAGCAGCACCGAACCATCCGGCACGCCGGCGTCGATCGGGATCGCCTGTCGGTTGGCCGTTGCCACCATGGGTTGGCTGGCGTCGCTGGTCACGACGACCGGCGTCTTCGAGGGCACGCGATCATAGAGATCGATAATGTCCTGGTTCATCAGACGCACGCAGCCTGACGACACCGACTTGCCGATCGACCGCCACTCCGGCGAGCCGTGCAGACGATAGAGCGTGTCGACATTGCCTTGGAACAGATAGAGCGCGCGTGCGCCGAGCGGGTTCTTCAGGCCGCCGGGCATGCCGCCATTGTCAGCGCTGTAGGGTTTCAATTCCGGCTGGCGGGCTATCATTTCGTCCGGCGGCGTCCACTTTGGCCATTTCTGCTTCCACTGAACGACGGCGTCGCCGGACCATTCGAAGCCTGCGCGGCCAAGGCCGACACCGTAGCGTATCGCCTGACCGCCTGGACGAACCAGATAAAGGAAGTGGCCGGTGGTATCGACGACTATGGTTCCCGGCTTCTGTCCCGTCGGATCGGGAACGATCTGACGCAGGAACTGCGGATCGATCTTGTCGACGGGGATTGCCGGCAAATCGAAGCCGCCGTCGCTGACTGCTGCGTACATCGTCACATAATCGGCCAGGGGCGGCTCGACATAGGTTGGTGGCGGCGGCTCGACCGGACCCGGCCCGGTGGTGGCGCATGCGGAAACCGCGATCGAAGCGGCGCCCAGGGCTGCGGCGTTGAGAAAGCCGCGACGGCTCAGGCGAAAAGATTCGATTTCGGTTATGGACATGGTTGCCTTCTTTAAGTCTCAAATCGCAACAAAGCGTGAATTCGCCGACAGTTCCGCAGGGTGCCTGACAACACCTGGGGCGATAGGCGGTTCCGATTCTGGCCCGAACGTGGGCAAACAAAGGCGAAGCTGTGACCGAGCCGCTACTGTGGCGCCAGAGACACAGGTCTCCTAGCTGCCGGGCACAAGGGCTTCGAGCGACGGCAGGATAAGGGCCGGTGGGAAATCCTGGTATTCTTCGGGCTGGTTGGAACGGTTGATCCACACCGTGCGAAAACCGAATTTGGTGGCGCCTGCAATGTCCCAGCGGTTGGAGGACTGGAAGGAAACCGCGCCGGGGTAGAGGCGCCAGCCGGTGGCGACCATATCGTAGACAGCCGGATCGGTCTTGAAGCGCCGCACCCTGTCGACGGAATAGATGTCATCCAGAACCTGGTCGAGCGCGGCGGATTTGACCGCTGCCTGCAGCATTTCGGGCGAACCGTTTGACAGAATCGCCAGCCTCGCTCCCGAAGCCTTGAGCGCCTTGAGCACGGCCGGCACTTCCGGATAGCAATCCAGCCGCCAGTAGGCATCCAGCAATATCGCCTTGAGGCCGGGGTCGGCCGAGGGAACCTTGCGCAAGGCGAAATCGAGCGCCTGTTCGGTCAGTTGCCAGAAATCGGCATAGGCGCCCATCAGCGTGCGCACCCAGGAATATTCGAGCTGCTTGGCGCGCCAGATCTCCGACAACAATTGGCCGTCCGGCCCGATCCGGTCGGCATGACGGCGCACGGCGGCATGCACGTCGAACAGTGTGCCATAGGCGTCGAAGACATAGGCGGCGTATTGCATGACAACAGTTTTGAGGGCAGGTGCGACAAGGTGCAAGCTTTGATTGCATTGCGCCCCGGCACTGGCCTCAACAAAACTCCATGATGCCGGTTGACGGCGCCCGCCAAAGCATCTTCCAATGGCCGTCACACGAGACCGATTGAGGCGGGACGACAAGATGACACTGGCGGCTGCGGCGCAATCCGCGACATGGACTTTCGTCGATGGTGATTGGCACGAGGGCAACGTCGCCATTCTGGGGCCGCGCAGCCACGCCATGTGGCTCGGCACCAGCGTGTTCGACGGTGGCCGCTGGTTCGAAGGCGTGGCGCCGGATCTCGACCTGCATGCCGCCAGGGTGAATTCTTCGGCGATCGCACTCGGCCTGAAGCCGAACATGAGCGCCGACAAGATCGTCGGGCTGACATGGGATGGGTTGAAGAAGTTCGACGGCAAGACGGCGGTCTATATCAGGCCGATGTACTGGGCCGAGCATGGCGGCTATATGGGCGTGCCGGCCGATCCCGCCTCGACCCGCTTCTGCCTTTGCCTCTATGAATCACCGATGATTCCGGCGACTGGCTTTTCGGTGACCGTGTCGCCGTTCCGGCGTCCGACCATCGAAACCATGCCGACCAACGCCAAGGCCGGCTGCCTTTACCCCAACAACGGTCGGGCCATTCTCGAAGCCAAGATGCGCGGCTTCGACAACGCAATGGTGCTCGACATGCTGGGCAACGTCGCCGAGACCGGAACCTCGAACATCTTCCTGGTCAAGGACGGTCACGTCTTTACGCCTGCGCCGAACGGCACCTTCCTGTCCGGCATCACCCGCTCGCGCACGATAACGCTGCTCGGCGAATATGGCTTCAGGACCACGGAAAAGACGCTGTCGGTGCGAGATTTCCTCGAAGCGGACGAAATTTTTTCGACCGGGAACCATTCCAAGGTGGTGCCGGTCACGCGTATCGAGGATCGCAATCTGCAACCCGGGCCGGTGGCCAAAAAGGCGCGCGAACTCTATTGGGCTTGGGCGCATTCGACTTCCGCCGCTTGAGCGGATAAAAAGGCGACCGACGCTTCATCCGGAGTTGTCCCAATCCATTCCAGACCTATCTTACTCCGGTATCGACACCGGATTTTTCCACGAGGGAGTACTATCCATGGCCTTTGAATTGCCCGCTCTGCCTTACGACTATGAGGCCTTGCAGCCTTACATGTCGAAAGAGACGCTGGAATATCACCACGACAAGCACCACAAGGCGTATGTCGATAACGGAAACAAGCTCGCCGCCGAGGCCGGCTTGGGTGATCTGTCGGTCGAAGAGGTGGTCAAGCAGTCGTTCGGCAAGAATGCCGGCCTCTTCAACAATGCCGCCCAGCACTACAACCATATCCATTTCTGGAAGTGGATGAAGAAAGGCGGCGGCGGCAACAAGCTGCCGGGCGCCTTGCAGAAGGCAGTCGATAGCGATCTTGGTGGCTATGACAAGTTCAAGGCCGACTTCATTGCCGCCGGCACGACTCAGTTCGGTTCCGGCTGGGCCTGGGTCTCGGTCAAGGATGGCAAGCTGGCGATCTCGAAGACGCCGAACGGCGAGAACCCGCTCGTTCATGGCGCGTCGCCGATCCTTGGCGTCGATGTCTGGGAGCACTCCTATTACATCGACTATCGCAACGCCCGGCCGAAATATCTCGAGGCGTTCGTCGATAGCCTGATCAACTGGGACCATGTCCTCGAATTGTACGAAAAGGCCTGATGCATGTCGCCCAAAAGTGCGCAGCGGTTTTGGGATAACGACATGCACGAAAACAAAGACTCAAACCGCGTCGTTCGAGTCCGCTTGAACACAGCGCGTTTGATGTCCTGATCGATCGTAGAGAAGCCCCGCGCGATGAACTGCTCCCCCCGAAGGTTGATGCCCAACTTTCGGGAGTCAGTTCATCGCGCGGGGCTTTTCTTTTTCTGCGTCGAGATTCCCGTAACAAAGGTCTGGCAAAAATCATCCGGGGGAAGGGAATTTTTCCCCTGTAGCATCCGTTAACGTCCTGTCCCGAAATGCCTTCATCATGGAGCCAATTGAATGAGAAAGCTTGTTATCGCCATCTCTATGCTCGCACTCGCGGCTTCGGCGGCCTTTGCCGACCCGATCCTCGATCGGCAGGCACTGATGAAGGAACGCGGAAAGATCGTCGGGGGCCTGTCGAAAGTGGTCAAGGGCGAGGAACCCTTTGATGCGGCGGCTGTGTTGACGCAACTCCAGGCGCTGCAGGCGAATGCCGACAAATTCGATGCCGATGCGCTGTTCCCGGCCGGCAGCGACACCGGCGACACCACGGCCTCGCCGAAAATCTGGGAAGACATGGCTGGCTTCAACGCAGCCGAGGACAAATATCTCGCCGACGTCAAGGCCGCGGTCGCTGCGGCTCCCGCCGATGCCGACGCGCTGAAGGCGCAAGTCGGCGCTATCGGCTCGGATTGCGGCACTTGCCATCAAGGCTACAGAATCAAGAAGGGCTGATCACCAGCCATGGCATGGCTGAAGAAACTTGTCGGCGCCGTCGTCATTCTGGGCGGCGTCGGTGCAGTTGCCGGGTGGGTCCTGTCGGCCCCGGTGAGGCTCGACAGGGAAACCTTGGCCAAGCTCGGTCCTGGCGACGCAGCCAGGGGCAAGCGCATCTTTTATGCCGGCGGTTGCACATCCTGCCATGCAAAGCCGGGCTCACAGGGCGACGCCCGGCTTCAACTCGTGGGTGGCCTCGAACTCAAGACGCCGTTCGGAACCTTCGTGCCGCCCAACATTTCGCAAGATCCCAAGGACGGTATCGGCGCATGGTCTGTCGAGGACCTCGCCAATGCCATGCTGAAGGGCGTGTCGCCTTCTGGTGAGCATTTTTATCCGGCGTTTCCCTATGCATCCTACGCGCGCATGAATCCGGCCGACATTGCAGATCTCTATGCTTTCTTGAAGACGTTGCCGGCCGTCGCCGGCAAGGCAGCGGGCAATTCGCTCGATTTCCCCTTCGATATCCGCCGCGGCATCGGCCTGTGGAAATTGCTCTACCTCAGCGACCAGCCGGTTGTTGCCTTCCCCGAAGGCACGCCTGATCCGGTGATATCAGGCCGCTATCTGGTCGAAGGGCCAGGCCATTGCGGCGAATGCCACACGCCGCGCGATCTTGCGGGCGGCACGAAGAAGAACGAATGGCTGGCCGGCGCCGTGGCCGCGGAAGGCAGTGGCGTCGTGCCAAACATCACGTCGGGCGAGGGCGGTCTCGCCGAATGGTCGGAGGCTGACATCGCCAACTATCTCGAAACCGGCTTCACGCCAGATTTCGATTCCGTCGGCGGCGCCATGGTAGACGTGCAGCGGAATATCGCCGAACTGACGCCGCAGGACCGTGCGGCCATCGCCGCCTATCTGAAGGCGATCCCGGCGCATCCAAACGGCTATCCGGCCCGCAAGAAGGCGGCGAACTAGACCGAGTCTGCGGATGACAGGTGGCGGTCGCCGAGAAAATCGAAGCCCGTTTCGAAGAAATGGTTGTAGTTGCATGTCAGCTCTTCGCCAGGCGCGATGTCGCGCAGCGCAAAGCTCTCCTCGGGTGAGGAGACGTCGCAGTTCGGCTCGTCGGCATGGTTCATATAGCGCGCGTCGTCGGCTTCGAAGACGATGTAGTTCGGATCGCGGCGGTCGGGATAGGAGTAGCGATCGAGATAGCTCTTCACCGGGCCGGCCGCGCGCTCATAAGTCTCGACCTTGATGAGCCGATCGAACCTTGGGTCCAGCTTCCAGATCAGAGTACCGCGAGGAATGTGGTTCTTGGCAAAGACGCCGATTCCCTGGATGGACGATTTGTCGAGATAGACGTCGACGAGCAGCATAATGAACCTTTACGCGATTGGAGGCTGTCAGGCCGGGAAAAGCCGCGCACTGGGTAGCGCGCGGTCACCGCAATTGCGAGTGAAATGAGCAACGGGAACTTAAAAAGTCCTGATCACCCAGCTTCTTCGGAAGGCGCGTCGATCATCGTCTGAGTCAGCGTTGCTGCAGCGCCAGACGGACGCCCAAAGCGCAGTAGATGCCGCCGACAACTTTGCCCTGCCATCGTAACACCGACGGATTTCGGCGCAGGAACGTGCCGAGCCGGCCAGCGCTCACGGCAAAGACGACCGTGCTGAAAAGGCCCAGTACGACGAAGATGGCCCCCAACACGGTCATCTGAAGCATCACCGTCCCGTTTTCAGGCCGCACGAACTGAGGCAGGAAGGCGAGGAAAAACAGAGCGGTCTTGGGGTTGAGCACTTCGGTCAGGACAGCCTGTCGAAACGCCTTGCCGGCAGAGAGCGCAAGCGCGCCGGCAGCCGGGACGGCTGGTGTTTTCTCCATGATCGCGCGAATGCCGAGATAGATCAGGTAGGCCGCGCCGATGTACTTTATGACGCTGAACAGCGTCGCCGACGCGGCGATGACCGCCGATATGCCGATCATCGCCATGACGGTGTGAAAGACATCGCCGGCAGCGATCCCGGCGCCCGTCGCGATGCCGACCTTGGTTCCGGAACTCGTTGCCCGGGCGATCGTCAGCAGGGTGGCGGGGCCTGGAATGAAGACGAAGCCGAAAACGACCGCGATGTAGGCGATCAGGGTAGGGAGGTCGATCATTTGTTGGTTGCTCCCGTAGGCTGCGCCTTACCCATCACCTTCAGCGCGAAGGAGTAGGTGTAGGCGATCTCTTCCAGCCGCGAAAACCGGCCGGAGGCACCGGCATGGCCCGAATCCATGTTGATCTTGAACAGAACCGGATTGTCCCCGCTCTTGCGGTCGCGCAGCCGGGCCACCCATTTGGCCGGTTCCCAATAGGTGACGCGCGGATCGGTGAGACCGGCGAGCGCCAGGATCGGCGGATAGTCGTGATCAGCGACATTGTCATAGGGCGAGTAGGCGGCAATGGTTCGGTAGTCGTCAGCGGACGCGATCGGGTTGCCCCATTCGGGCCATTCCGGCGGCGTCAGTGGCAGGGTCGCATCGAGCATGGTGGTGAGGACATCGACGAAGGGAACCTCGGCGACGATGCCGCCAAAACAATCCGGCGCCATGTTGGCGACGGCACCCATCAGCATGCCGCCGGCCGAACCGCCCTGCGCGACGATACGGTCATGGGCCGTGTAACGCTCCGTGACCAGATGGCGCGCGACGGCGATGAAATCGGTGAACGTGTTCATCTTGTTCTCCCGCTTGCCGTCATCGTACCAGCCATAGCCCTTGTCCTTGCCGCCGCGAACGTGAGCGATGGCGAAGACGAAGCCACGGTCGACCAGCGAGAACCAGTTGGTGTTGAAGGCGGCCGGCACGGTGATGCCATAGGAGCCGTAGCCGTAAAGCAGGCAAGGCGCGGATCCGTCCAGCGGCGTGTCGCGATGATGCAAAAGCGAGATCGGCACCAGTTCGCCATCGCTGGCCGGCGCCATCAGGCGCCGCGTGACATAGTGGTCCGCATCATGGCCGGACGGCACTTCCTGGATCTTCAGCAGCACCCGCTCGCGGGTGCGCATATTGTAGTCGAACACCTGCGCCGGCGTCGTCATCGACGAGTAGGAGAAGCGCATGATCTCGGTGTCGTACTCATAGGAACCCGACAGGCCAAGCGAGAAGGCCTCCTCGTCGAGGGACAGAAGATGCTCCTCGCCGCTAATACGGTCGCGCACCACAATGCGCGGCAGGCCTTCCTTGCGTTCGAGCCGGACCATGTGGTCCCTGAAGCCGATCACCGACAGGATCAGCCGGCCGGGCTCGTGCGGGACCAGTTCGTGCCAGTTGGCGCGCACGGGATCGCTCGCTGGTGCCGTCATGATCTTGAAGTCCTTGGCGCCGTCGGCATTGGTCAGGATGAAGAAGATATCGCCGCCTTCTTCCAGCTCGTACTGAAGGCCAATCTCGCGCGGCGACACCAGTTTCGGTTCGGCAAACGGATCGGCGGCGCGCATCAGGCGGTATTCCGACGTCTCGTGATCGTTGATGCCGATCATGATCCACTCGTTGTTGCGGGTGCCGTCGACATTCATGAAGAAGCCGGGATCGGTTTCCTCATAGATCAGCCGGTCGCTTTGCGGGCTGTCGCCAAGCGCATGGAACAGCACCTTCGACGGACGGTGGTTGGGATCGAGACGTGTATAGAAGAAGCCGTCATTGCCGGCGTTCCAGACACCTGAACCGCCGGTGTCGGGGATCTGGTCCTCAAGCTCCCTGCCGTCGGCAAGGTCACGCACGCGAAGCGTGTAGAATTCGGAGCCCTTGTCGTCGAATGCCCACAGCAGCCTTGCGTGGTCGGCCGAATGGTCGACGCCGCCAAGACGGAAATAGGCCTTGCCCGCGGCCTCCGCGTCGCCATCGAGCAGGATATGCTCGGCACCGCCGCCGCGTGGCATACGGAAATAGCGCGGCTGCTCGCCACCAAGCTTGAAGGACGAGCCATAGGCATAGGGTCCGTCCTTCATCGGCACGGAAGAATCGTCTTCCTTGATACGGCCCTTCATCTCCTTGAAAAGCTGCTTCTGCAGTTCGACCGTGTCGGCCATCAGCTTCGACTGGTACGCGTTCTCCGCCTCGAGTTCTGTGCGGATCCCCGCATCGAGCAATGACGGGTCGCGGAACATCTCCTGCCAGTTGCCGGCCCGCAGCCAGGCATAGTCGTCGGTTCGCGTGATGCCGTGATGCGTGTCGGAAACCGGCCGCTTCTCGGGCGTAGGCGGGCTGACGATCGGAAATATGGATGTCTTGGTCATTGCGTCTCGCTGCCAGTATCTTGAATGGGCCAGTATCTTGAATAGGCCAGTATCTTGAATGGACCATCTCGAATGGAGAAATATCTTGAACGGCGAATGAACACGCCGCTCAGGGCAGGTTCAAGAGCCACAGCGTATGGGTTGTGTCGGCTCCAGGAGATGAGCCGGGAGGAGAGATGATGACTATTTGGTCTCGGACTGCTGCGGCTTTCGCCGTTGCTTCACTAACTCTGGCCTTTGCCGGCCAGTCTCATGCGACCGTATTCGCGGCTTGGCAAGTGGCCAATGTGCCGTTCGGCGATACGCTCAATGTACGCAAATACCCTTCGGGCACATCCCAGAAGCAGGCGGGATATCCGAACGGGACCGTTCTGCAGATGACCGGGCGATGCACCGGCGGAATAAACCTGCTCGACATCGCCAACCAGCCGGCATGGAAGCAGGAACAGAAGATTCGCTATCGCTGGTGCGAAGTCTGGCATGATCCGGCCCAGAACGGCAATTTCATCACCGGCTGGGCCTATGGCAAATACATCACCCCGCATTGATTGACGCGGCAGCAATCAGCCGATCGGTTGGATGACAGGCATGCATGATTGCTTGCGTATGGCCACGGCAACCTATGGTTTTGTGGATAAATGTGAACAACCAATATTGCTCGGGCGATAGCCAAGCAAGATCAAACATTAAAACCCGTTTCGTGAGTTGCCACGAATGTAACGGCGATCTGACGTTACGTCAGCCGCCGCCGGCGGGAGCGCGAAATATCGATAAATTACACAATGCACGAAAGATTGAAGCTGATCGTGGAATAATTGATCAATATCGTTCAATATACCGTAAGGGCCGAATTGACTTACTTGGTCTGCGCGCTCATTGATGTGCCCGCGACACGAATCGTAGAAACTCTACCTGCACAAAATTCGTGCGATGCCCTGCTTGTAAAAAGGGCGCAGATCGATGTAACTCTTGTTGGGGCCCGAAGACCATGGATATTGTCGAAACACCTTCCAGAAACAGCGATGCGCTGATCGAATTGACCGCCGATGTGGTGGCCGCCTATGTCAGCAACAATCCCGTGCCGGTCGGCGAATTGCCGAACCTGATATCCGATGTCCATGCTGCGCTCGGGCGTGTGGGCGGAACCGCCGAACAGCCGCCTGCCGACAAGCAGAAGCCGGCGGTCAACCCGAAGCGGTCGGTTCATGACGACTACATCGTCTGCCTTGAAGACGGCAAGAAGTTCAAGTCGCTGAAGCGTCATTTGATGACCCACTATGACCTGACACCGGATCAGTATCGCGAAAAGTGGAACCTTGACCCGACCTATCCGATGGTTGCACCCAACTATGCGGCTGCCCGGTCACAGCTTGCCAAGAAGATGGGCCTCGGCCGCAAGCGCAAAGCGCGGTAATCGCTGCCAGAACAATTCCAGGAAAAGTGTGAAACGGTTTTCCCGGGAAAGCGCATAGAGCTTTCCCTTGGGAATTGCGTTAAAATAAGCCAGATCGGATCGACATCAAACGGCGCCTTCGGGCACCGTTTGATTTTTGCGCGCCGCGACGCGCGGATCGGGTATGGAGGTGTCAGGCGGTCTGCTTGAGCGCTGCCTCGGCGTCGCGCTTGATGCGCTTGACCATCGAGCGAAGGCCGTTGGCGCGCTGCGGCGACAGATGTTCGTCGAGGCCGAGTTCTTTCAATGTCGCTTCCGCATCGGTCTTCTGGATTTCGCTGGCGGTCCTGCCGGAAAACAGCGCCAGCATGATCGCAACCAGTCCACGCACGATGTGAGCGTCCGAATCGCCGGTGAAGGTGACGACCGGGTCGGTCCCGGCTCCGCGTTCGGTGGTCAGCCAGACCTGGCTCACGCATCCCGGCACCTTGTTGGCAGCGCTGCGCTGCTCGTCGGGAAATGGCGGCAGCGCCTCGCCGAGTTCGATGACATAGCGATAGCGGTCTTCCCATTCCTCGAGGAACGAAAAATCGTCGCGGATCGTCTGGATCGTGGTGGTCATGGCCCGGATATAGTCACGCGGCGGCGCCGCGTCACGGAAAAAACAAGGACACCGCGGGCGTCGAGAGGGCAGACAGCCCGCGGTGCGCCGTCGAAGCGGCTTAATTCTGAGGCGGCAGGTTGACGGTCTCGGGCAAGACGATTTCTTCGGGCAGGCTGCCGGTCATCGTCGATGTGTCGGGGCCGGCGGCGGACTTGTCGTCCATTATCGCTGCCGCGATCTTGGCGGTCTCCTTGGCGCGGGCGGTAATGGTGTGCATTGCCGACTTGCCGGTCTCGCAGACATCGGGCTTGCGTTCGCAAATGCCGGCGATATCGCCAACCGCTTCGCGTGCCGCAAACAAGGCCTGGATCGGCCCGACGCTTTCGCGGCCCGATTCATCGGGGCCGACAGCCAGCGGCAGCGCCAGCAGCACCAGCGAAAACCAGAAAGCCATTCTTATGAGGAAGACCATGCCCTTGCCCTCTCGTCGTGACCGGATCATGCATCCATATGGCATGACCTCTTTTGTAGGCAGGATCTTGGCACACAGGCGCAAAGGACGGCTTGCGGGGAAAGAGAGAATTTTCCTCAAATTTTAGGCAAATTCGAAGCGAAGCGTTCTGCAATCGATTTGTCTCAATTGCCAGTGAATTTCCTTAACAACAAATAACCATATATCCCCATGATTCTCCTGTATTTTTCTTGGAATGTGGAAGTCCGGGTGCCGTGTGCGTCTGTCCGATAGGTGCCGTCGCCGGATAACTCTCCGTTTACTATGGCTGCATTTGCCCGTGCTTTCGGCGGCCGGCATCCCGATATTTGCCGCAGGCCAAGGCCTTGGTCGGCCCTGCCTTATCCATTCCTTAAACGCTGGATGCGAGTTTCAAAGCCAACCAGAACCATCTGCAAAGCAGAGCTGTCCACGACAAGTGCGAGTGCGTTGAGTTGAGTTCAATCAAGGCCAAATACGTTGAATTGCCTGGCGCGATTTCTGCCGGTTGCGAACGTATGGTCCATCCGTCCATCCTTGGGCGGAGCGACCGCGAGCGCCAGCGCCGTTTCATCGGCGTCATGCTCGCCGCTCCTTTCTTTGCCGCCGGCGCCGCGGTCACGCTGGTCACTTCAGGCATGGGCGTTGCCGTCACCATGGCCGCCATCTTCGCCGCCTTTGGCCTGTGCTGGTTCGTTGCCTTGCTGGTGGCGGCGACCGGCAAGATGGCGATAGCGAGTCGGGTCGCCCTGGTGCTGGCCGGCATTTCGCTCGGCAGTGTCATTGCCGCCGCGGGCGGGTTGGGTTCGCCTGTCGCCATGCTTGTCCTGGCGCTGCCTTTCGAAGCCTGGTGGATCGGCGGCTCGCGACGTGCAGCACTGTGGGGAGCCGTGTCGGCCGCTGTCGCCATCCTGGCTCAGCCTTTGGCTGGAACCGTATTCCCGTTCGCAGGAGCGCAGATCGCGGCGTGGCACTGGCTGGTGCCGTTGGTGTGGGCGCTGACACTGATGCCGCGTGCATCGGCGTTTCAAAACACGGCCGACGCGGCTGTGGTCGACACTGCCGACCAGCTCGAAGACATCATCGATGCGGTGGTCTTGCGCGTTGCCCGTCATGGCGAGGTCCTGGACGCGTCGCCAAAGGCCCGCACGCTTTTGAAACTGCCGCCCGAACTGCTGTCCGGAAACGGCCTCTTCGATCGCGTCCATCTGTCGGATCGCGTTTCCTATCTCAGCGCGATGGCCGACATGCGCGACGGCGCGCTGTCGCGCCGGCTCGAATTGCGCATCCGGCTGCCTCAGAATGGCAATAGCCTGACGGCCGACAATTACCGGCCGTTCTCGCTTGATCTGGTGCGTGGTGAGGAACAGGGTGACGTCTTTACGCTCGTCCTGCGCGAGAATGACGAGATCAGCCGGTTGCGCGAGGATCTCGCAGCGGCCAATGAGGCGGCCGCATCCGCCGAAGTGGCGAAGGGGCGCTTCCTGGCGGTGGTCAGCCACGAACTGCGCACGCCGTTGAATGCCATCATCGGCTTCTCGGATATGTTGCTGCACGAGATGTTCGGCGCCTTCAAGGATCCGCGCCAGAAGGAATATGTCGGCCTGGTGAGGGATTCGGGCCAGCATCTGCTCGCCGTCGTAACCTCGATACTCGATGTATCCAGGATTGAATCGGGCGTCTATGCGACAGAGCCGGAGCCATTCCGGTTCGCGGAAGCGGTCGACATGTGCCAGTCGATGATGCAGCTGCAGGCGCAGGCCAAGAACATCGATCTGCGGGCGCAGATCGCGCCGGACGCTGGCGACATCAATGCCGATCAGCGCGCCGTGCAGCAGATGCTCATCAACCTGGTCTCCAACGCGATCAAGTTCACCCCCGACGGCGGCGACGTCGTCGTCGGTGCCAAGCGGATCGGTTCGCGCCTGCATTTCTGGGTCAGGGACACCGGCATCGGCATTGCCGAGGAGGATTTCGCCAATCTCGGCAAGCCCTTCATGCAGATCCAGAACGACTATACCCGCCGTTTCGAGGGGACTGGTCTTGGCCTTTCACTGGTCAAGGGCCTGGTGGCGCTGCACGAAGGCACGATGTCCATCGAAAGCATGCCGGGCGAGGGCACCACGGTGACCATCAGCCTGCCGGTGAATGGACCGAAGGGACATCAGGCGGAGAAGGCCGGCGTGCTGACCATGCCTGTGGCGATGGCGAAAGGGGACAGAAATGGCTCGCTCCGCAAAACAGGCTAAGGCGGTCAAGCGCCGCAGCAACGCCTTTCAGGACGGCGCTGTCGCCGTCGGCGGCATGATCTCGCGCAACCCTGTCCTGGTGGGCGGCTCGACGGCATTCCTGGTGACGCTGTTCTACGTCTCCGCAAATGCCTTGTGGTACCAGCCTTTCCCGCATGCCGGCGCATTCTTCGCGACCCGCAGCATTGCGGGCTTTCCGCACGCGGCGCCCGACGAGCCGGAAACGACGTTCAACATCGTGCGGCCATCCGGCGCGCCGGCGCCGATCAAGGGCGATCCGGTTGTCGAGCAGGTGCAAGGCATATTGAAGGATCTCGATTTCTATTCGGGAACGGTCGACGGCATTTCCGGACCCAACACCCGCAAGGCTATCCAGGACTATCAGCAGAAGGTTGGGCTCAACACGTCCGGCGAGATCGACGCGCTTCTGCTCGATCAACTGGGCGCGACGCCGAAAACCGCTTCCGTGGTACCCAGGCCGCAGCCGCGTCCGGATACGCCGGCCGCCGTTCCTGTGTCTTTGCAGACAGGTTCGGGACAGACAAATTCCGGACAGGCGAATGCCGCGACGCAAGCGCCCGATGCCCGCATCGTCAAGATCCAGGCCGGGCTCAAGGCGTTCGGCAATGACGACATGCAGCTGGATGGTGTCGTCGGCGCGCGCACCAAGGCAGCGATCAAGGAATTCCAGTCGCTGTTCGGGCTGCCGCAGACCGGCGAGCCCGATGAGATCGTCTACGTCAAGATGCGCGAGATCGGCCTGACTAACTGACGGCTGAAACGACGGCTCGCCCAGCGGCGGAAATATCGACAAAGCAATTCCAGGAAAAGTGTGAAACGGTTTTCCGTCCGGAATCGCGTCAAACAAGGGCTAAAGTAGTTTGCCGTTTCCTTGAAACGGCAAACTACTTTAGAGAACCCGCCTGCCTTGTTCTCATGCATGCCGTTGTTCCAAAACCGGGACCCACCTTTTGGGCGACATGCATTCGCGGAGTTTTCTCATGCGTGTCACATCGGATCTGTGGGTCTCGGCCCTGTTGCGCCGGGTTTTCAGCGCCGGTGGATTTGCCGCCGTGGTCAAGCGCGGCGCGACTGAGGCCGGCGCTGTGTTCGTGCTGGCGCGGGGCAGGCTGGGTGAGGTTGCCCTGTTCGGGCCGGCGCCGCAGACAAGCTATGATTCGGCCAAGCCCGACGACCGGTTTTTCACTCTGCTCGGAGCTGGCGAGGATGCCGCGGTGCTCGAGGCCAGACTGGAAAGGGAGAAAAAATTCGATCCCGACATCTGGGTGGTCGAGATCGAGGCCGGCACCGTGCCCGTCGAGGAGCTTATTTCCGTGAAGACGCCCTGAGGCCGGAGGTATCAGCCGCATCGTCGCTGTTCGAGGCGGTGCGTGTATCGCTGTTGGCAGGTGCTGCGCCGCGAACCGACCTTGAAAGGGTTTCCGCCCGCCACGACCGCATCTTGTCCTGGGCCGCTTCGCGATGCAGCAGCCGGTAACGGTCGAGGAAAGTCCGGATAGCCTGCGGATGCGGGAACTGGCTGGGATAGACGGCAACCGCGATCAGGAAGGCCCTGTCTTCGCTGAGGTCGAGCGAGCGCAAGGCGGCAAGCAGCGAGGCATAATTCTGGTTGGCGGTGAGCGATCGCGCGATCTCGAAATCGATATCGAGTGCATCGGCGAGCGCGGTCTGGAAGAACGCGGCATTTCCCGTCAGAGCTGTCTCGCGCAATTTCACATAGGTGTCGGCGCTCTTGAAAGGGTCGGCGTTCGTCGCTGCCGCCTCGTCGCCCGTGCGCATCATCGAGCGCAGCCTGCGCCGTGCATTCTCGGCTGCGATGCCGAGCGCCTGTTCCCGGGCCAGCTCGTCAGAGGCGGTTTCCGCGCTCGCTGGCGCGATCTTGTCTGCCGCGGCGGCGTTCGCATCCGGTTCAGGCGCACGCACCAGGGTTGGCCTCTCGAGGGCCCTGATCAGATCAGCAATGGTCGGGTTCAAGCCCTTGCGGCGGGCGATGGCACGCGCATGCGGCAGGCCATGTCGCCCGATCAGGGCGATGAGATCGATGTCGCTGACGGCGCGTGAGCGGATGAGCAGCGGCGCGGCAATGTCGACCGGTTCCTCGCAAAGGCGGCGCACCAGGGCGGCGGGGGCGTATTCGCATTCGGAAAGGGCGGCCGCCACGTAACGGCGAGATTCGACGGACACATTGTCGAACAGCGGCAGCGTCAGGTCTTCGAGTTGGCCAATCTCACGGCGTGAAGGGCGGGTGAGCGAGCAGAACGCCGACACCGCGGCGCGGAACAGCCTTTCGGCCTTTCCCGAGTCTTTTCGCACCGCGATTTGCCTGAAGTCCGAAGATGACACGAAGGATACGCCCGTACTCGACACAACCTTGACGACGCTCGACCGGGACCGTGTCGGTTCCGAGAGTGCCAAGAACAAAGTTCAAGTTAGCGACGATCCGTTAGCGTTCCGTTAACCCTCTGCCGGCCTTAATGACATTTGGAGGCGTTGCGTTGTGCTCCGGGGAAACCGAGAGGAATGCGCGAACCATGGGCATGGTACTGTCTTTCGTGCCGCGTACGGCACCAAACACCAGAGTAAAGCAAACCGCTGAAATGCCGGCGGCGGTGATCATCTTTCCCGGCATCCGCTACGAGCGGCCGTGTGCCGGCGAAGTGCGGCCGGTCGATCCCGACAAGCCGGGCTCGCCAGGACCAAAACCGGTCCCACACCACTGAGTTTCGGCGGCCACCGACCACTGGTCCGGGATCATGGCTAGTGCATGTCGCCCAAAAGTGACCTCGGTTCTGGGAGAACGACATGCATAAAAACAAAGATCTAAAGCGGGTCGTCTGAATCCGTTCAGACGCGACACGCTTAGAAGTCCTGCAACTCGCAGGAACTCTGTTCGAAGAAGTGCGACACGATCGGCTTCCAGCTCTCGTCGGGGACGAAGGCGCGGATGACGAAGATGCCTTCCTCGATCGGCGCTTCGACGAAGATCGCCCCCTGAAGATCCTCTGGATCCTTGCGCACGTCGATCATCTGCGCCGGCGTCAGCACGACGGCATCCAGAACGCCGCCGGTCGCTGTGTGGTCGTTGAAGGAATAGATGTTGTGGCCGCTGCGGTCATAGACCGACACCGACCAGAACGGGACATGTCCAGGCGCCTTGATCCGCACCATGCCTTCTCCCAGGTCGAACCGGCACGCCGTTGCATAGAACAGCGGGTCAACGGATTTCACCACGGGCGCGCCCCCGGCCTCGGCATCGAGCCGTGTCATCTTGTAGAGATCCGACGCCATGGACAGCCGTGACCAGGCATCGCGTTCGGAAAATTCAGGCACCAGAAGCAGCACGACGATGTGGACGATGCCGGCGCCGAGCAGGCCAAGCAGGATCGCATGAAAAAGCCTGCGCAGCGCCGCATAGAAACTACGCATTGCAGCCGACCTTGACGATATGCGGCAGCGAGACGTCGGACAGGCCGGTGCTGCTGGCGATCGGCGTGTCATAGAAGGTCAGCACGAAATACATCCTGCCGAAGCCGTCGGTCAGCAGCCAGTTGCCCGGCATCGGGTGATGTCCGGCGGAAATGATGACCGAATTGTCGGGCTGGCGCACCACCCCGTAGGATTGCAGCGCCGCCAGCCGGGGTTTGCCGGTTTCGACGACGCCGAGCGACTGGTCGGCGGCATAAAGCGTCCAGAACCGTGCCGTCGGGAAACCACCCTCGATTGTGTAGGTGCATTCGCGCTTGAGCTCGGCGCCGCCCGTGTCGCGCTCGGCGACGAAGGACAGCCCCTCGGCGCGGCCGAGCGCAAGCACACCCTCGCGCGCCACACGGGCTTTGGAATAGGGATCGGCGGCCGGCGTGCCGATATCGGGAAAGGCCGTCCATTGGCCGATCCTGATGGCGCCGACACCATCCTGGACTTTCAGCGCATACCAGACGCTGCCGCCACCGCCGACGATGGCTATGGCAAGCGAAAGCAGCGTCAGGAAGGCATTCTTGAGCATGAGGGGCCGGGAACACGAAGAGTTGCCGCTCGGGGATATCGCGGCGCGGGGCCTTGTGGCAAGCGGGCCGATGGATTTGCCCGCCCCGGACCAGTCGAAAGACCTGCCCAGTCGGAAAAGATCACAGCGCCGACAGCGTCTCCGGCGGTTGCGGCGTACTGAGGACGGGGGCCGACTGGAACAGCGTGGTCATGTCTCGCAGCGTCTGGGTCGTGCGGCTGGACAGCACCGGCGGCCGCTCGGCCGCCGCATTGGCCGCCGCCTGTTCGTCGCTCTTCTTCAGCGCTTCCTCGGCCTTGGCCGCGATCTCCTCGTCGACGAAAGGTTTGTCGATGCCGGGGATCGGCTTGAGGTCGATATTCTGGTGCGCGTAGACCATCAGTCGCTGCCACACCATCGCCGGCAGCGAGCCGCCGGTCATGTTCTTGGTCGGCGTGAAGTCGTCATTGCCCATCCACACCGCCGCCGTGTAGTTGCCGGTGAAGCCGACAAACCAGGCGTCGCGGTAGGATTGCGTCGTGCCCGTCTTGCCAGCGACGACGATGTTGGGAAGTTGAGCCCGCCGCGCGGTGCCCATCACCGGCACTGCCGCCAGCATGGTGTTCATCGATTTCAGTGCCTGCTCCGACAGCACCCGGTGCGGCGGCGGCGCATCCTTGGCGAAATCATAGACCACCTCGCCGGTGCGGGTGACGAGCTGGCTGACGCCGTGCCGGGAGCCGACGAAGCCATTGTCGGCGAACACGCTGTAGCCCGTCGCCTGGTCCATCACGGTCATGCCCGAGGTGCCGAGAACCATCGTCTTGTGTGCTTCGATCGGCGATTCCACACCCATCGCCTCGGCCATGGCCTTGATCGGGCCGATGCCGAGATGATCCTTGGCCAGCCGCACCGGCACGGTGTTGATCGATTTGGCCATTGCCATGATCAACGTGACGTTGCCCGCCGACCCGCCGTTGTAATTGTGCGGTGACCAGCTGCCCCAACTGATCGGGCCGCCGGAAATAATGGAGTTGGGAGTGAAGCCGTGTTCCATCGCCGTTGCGTAGACATAGGGCTTGAATGACGAGCCGGTCTGGCGCAGCGCCTTGGTGGCGCGGTTGAACTGGCTGGCGCCGTAGTCGCGGCCGCCGACGATGGCGCGCACGGCGCCGTTGGTCTCGATGACCACGACCGCGCCCTCGGTGACGTTATACTCCTTGCCGAACTGGCGCAGGTGGAACTCCACCGATTCTTCCGCCGCCTTCTGGATGTTGGCGTCGAAGGTCGTGTGGGCGACGAGCGAGTGCTGGCCCGGCTTGGCGATCTTCTTGACCTCGTCGAATGCCCAGTCGAGGTAATAGTCAGGGCTTTTCTGTTCGCCGCGGTCGACGACATCGGCCGGGTGCAGCCTTGCCTGCAGGACCTGACCCTCGGTCATGAAGCCGGCATCGACAAGGTTGGACAGCACCACATTGGCGCGCGCGCGCGCCGCCGGCAGGTTGATGTGCGGCGCATATTTGGTCGGCGCCTTGAACAGGCCGGCCAGCATCGCCGCCTCGGCCAGGTTCAGGTCCTTGACGCTCTTGCCGAAATAGAAGTCGGCGGCAGCCTCGATGCCGAACGTGCCGCCGCCCATATAGGCGCGGTCGAGATAGAGTTGCAGGATCTCCTTCTTCGACAGATTGGCCTCGAGCCACAGCGACAGGAAAGCTTCCTTGATCTTGCGCTCCAGCGTACGCTCATTGGTGAGGAACAGGTTCTTGGCCAATTGCTGGGTGATGCTCGATCCACCCTGGACGACGGAGTTCGCCCGCACATTCTCGAAGATGGCGCGCGAAAGGCCGAGCACATCGATGCCGTAGTGATCGAAGAAGCGGCGATCCTCGGTGGCAAGCACCGCCTTGATGACGTGATCGGGCATCTCATCGACCGGTACGGAATCGCGCTGGATGATGCCGCGCTGGCCGATCTCGTTGCCGTAGCGGTCGAGGAAGGTGACGGCGAAGTCGCCCTGGGCGCGCCAGTCGCCGGCAGTGTCCTGGAAAGCCGGGATGGCCAGCGCCAGCATCACCACGATGCCGCCGGCGCCGAGCGTGAAACCTTCGCTCAACAGTTCGATGATGCCACGGCGCCAGCCGTTGACGCGGAAGCGCCGCGAGAAGATCGTCGCCGATTCCCAGAACTGGCGCGCCTTGAAACCGATCTCGTAGAGCGACGAATCGATCCACGCGTCGAGCGCCAACAGCCGGGCGGCGATCGGACCTCTTCTCTTGCGCGGTTCAGGACTGGCCATTCGAAATCCGGCTAGGCAATTGCACGACTTGAGAACCGCAAACCGGCAATTTCAGGGCGATGCATTCCGTAAGACTATTCCTCCATTTTTCCAGCACTCACAAGGGCGGCGAAGACACAGTATCGGGTTTGTTGCTGATGGCGCGGGCCGGGAATACAACCCGACGCCAACAGCATGTGACAGCAAAAGCCCGCGCCTCCAGCGGCGACGTGAGCTTTTTTTATCACTGCAGCACAGGCGCGCCTCAAGCAGCTCGCAGGCTTTCTTTCGGGCGCAAATTCTGGTTCATGCGGAACAGGTTCAATGGGTCGTAGCGCTGCTTGATTTCCAGAAGCCGTCGATGGTTGCCACCATAGGCCGCTTCGACCCGGTCGACCTCGTCCTCCGGCATGAAGTTCACATAGGCGGTGCCGGCGGCATAAGGTTTGGCCGCCTCGTAGATTGCACGAGCCCAGTCGGTGCAGGCTTTGTCCATCGCCGGTTCGCGCCAGCGGGCGTGAACGTTCATGACGAAATGCGAACTGCGCTGTGGAAACGCTGTCGCGTCCGCCTTGACGCGACCTGCCGCGCCGCCGACATGGCCGATAAATATCTCGCATTCGGGTCCCGGCAGCCTGGCTATTGCCCCCCTGACGACCGCAGCCGCCTCCTCGGAAAACTCGGTGAAGTCATGGCTCTTCCAGTAGTTGCGGGCGCCGGGCGTGAGCAGTGGGTCGAATGCCTGCTGCCAGCCGGTGAACGGGCTGGGGCCCACGACATCGGCAATCGGCGTGCCGATGGCTCGAAGTTTTTGCGTCGCCTTTTCGCCTGCCTCGATGTCGCCGCAATAGCACATGGCCAGCACCAGAACCTCCTTGCCATGCCACTCCGCGGGCAGGAAGGGCAGCGGCGGCGCCTGCCGCATGACCACCCAGCAGGTCAACTCGTCAGGTGCGGTCTCGAGCGCCTTGCGATACTCCCGCAGCACCTTTTCGGCATCGGCGAGGGGATGGACGACAAGCCCCGCCAGCACTTGCGGTCCAAACTCATGGAGTTCGAACTCGAATGCCGTGACGACGCCGAAATTGCCGCCGCCGCCGCGCAGCGCCCAGAACAAGTCCGGATTTTCGGCATGGCTGGCCCGGAGCAGTTTGCCATCGGCGGTGACCACATCGACGGAGGCAAGATTGTCGATGGTCAGGCCGAATTTGCGGGTGATCCAGCCGAAGCCGCCACCCAGCGTCAGGCCGGATATGCCGGTGGTCGAGTTGATGCCGGTCGGTACCACCAGCCCGAAGGCCTGCGTTTCCTTGTCGACATCGGCAAGCGTCGCACCAGGCCCGACCCATGCCCGCCGCGCAGCGACATCGACCCGCACCGATTTCATCAATGACAGATCAATCATCAGGCCACCATCGCAGACCGCACTTCCGGCAATGTTGTGGCCGCCGCCGCGCACGGAGACGAGAAGCCTGTTCTCCCTGGCGAAATTCACGGCACTGACGACATCGGAAGCGCCGACGCAGCACACGATCAGCCCGGGCCGTCGGTCGACCGTGGCATTCCAGACGGTTCGTGCTTCGTCGTAGGCGGCATCGCCTTCGCTCAGCATTTTGCCGCGCAATTGTGCCGAAAACGCTTCCAGGGCTGCGGCGTCGACTGTCGTTTTGCCGCGTTCAAGCGTGGTGAGGCTCATGGCGTTCATGGTTTCCTCCCGATTTGCAGATGAGCTGTCCTCTCCCAAAAGACGGTTTTACTGTGCGCTTATATTAGCTATGGCGCAAGTTTCGCATCGGGCAGCGTTCCGACTCGCAAGCGGGGCACCCGGTGCCGCCAGCCGGCGATCTCAGCCGTTTTGCCCGCGCGACCTTGCACCCTCGGCCGCCAGGATGCCGATCATGCTGATGCGAATGTGAGCGAAGCAGCGTAGCGCTATCCCACTCCTCAGGCCGGTTCGCGCTTCAGCGCCTGCGCCATGCAGTGGATGCCGCCGCCGGTCTTCGAAATCTCGCTCATGTCGACGGCCGCGACCTCGAAACCGCGCGCCTTGAGCTGGCCGATCAGCGTCTGGCTGGAGGTCGGTGCGATCACCCGGTCCTTGCCGAGCGACATGAAGTTGCAGCCGAGCGCCATCGTATCCTGGAACGGCACGTCGATGATCTCGTGGCCCTTGCCCTTCAGCCAGTCGACAATGCCGGGTTCGGTGCAGGCGAGGCAGACGGCGGTCAGTTTCTCGGCGATCGGCACCACCATGAGGTCGATATGGACGTAATACTCGTCGATGAAGGCGATGCGGGTTTCCCAACCCTCCTTGTCGAACCAGGCCTGAACCTGGCGCGCACCTTCTTCCTGCGTGCGGGCGCCGCCGCAGCCGATCAGCACGACGCCGTCCTCGATGACGTTGAAGTCGCCGCCCTCGAACGTGCCTGCCGTGACCATGTCGTAGATCGGGATGCCGAGCTTTTCATAGGTGCGGATCGCGGCATAGTTCTCGCCGCGTCGCCACCAGTTGGCCATGGCGGTGATGAAGGCGCCGTAGGGCGTCATGACGCTGGAATCGCGGGAATAGACCTGCATCGGCAGCTCAGGCGTCGGCTCGTGCCAGTGGATGTTGACGCCGAAATGCTCGTAGGCGGCGACCAGGTCCTTGTGCTGCGCCTGCGCGATCTGGACATTGCAGGGCGCCTCGCGCAGATGCTTTCGCGACAGCGAGCTGGTCGAGAGATGGCGCAGGAAATTGGGTGAGCCAAGCAGGACGTCGGTCAGCACGTCGGTCTCGTTGGCGAAGCCCCAGGCGGTCAGCGGCTCGGTGCCGCCGGCGGGGTTCCGGCGCTGCAGCGAAAACGGTTCAGCGACAATCCGGTCATGAACGGTCATGGGATGCTCCTCGTGAGGTGGCTTGGGGTGTCTGATTGCTTGGAATCCACCAGTCGCGTCCGCGCGGGGTGGTGACATATTCCGGCCAACGGAAATGGATCGGCGGTTCGTAATCGCAGAGCGGCGCGATCCAGTTCGACCCGCCGATTCCGCCGCCGGTGCGGGCGACGAATTCATTCATCGCGGCATCGCGAGCGGTCTGGTCTTCCAGCAGGCGAAGGGCGGCGAGCGCGATCGTGCGGGAGGCGCAGGCCACCATCGGGTCGATGGTGGCGGGAATACCGCCCAGCGCATTCATTGCCCATGCCGGATAGGGATAGCCGGTCTCCGAACGCAGAGCCGGTCGGGCGACATAGAAGCGCGCCGTCGGCGTATGCCAGCTCATATCGGTGTAATCGTCGGAGGTCGAATTGACCTGCGAGGGCGGCAGGTCACGGCGCAGGATCGCTTCTGCCGCCTGCGGCTCGATCAGGCGCTCCAGCTCTTCGATGAACGGCTCATCGCTCGCCATGCGCCCGGCATTGACCTGTATTTCGCGCGCGACTGCCTTGGCGTCCTCGTCCCAGCGCGGCGGCCCCACGGTCGACAGTGCTTCATAGGCGATTTCGGCCATGGCATGGTTGGCAAGTCCCGGTCGTGACTTCGACACCCAATGCCGCTCGGTGCGGCAACCACTCATCGCTGCCGCCGCCTCGGCATTGCGGTCGAGCACAGCGGTGACCTGCTCGGCCATGGCAAGCGTCGGCACGCGGATCATGTACTGGATCTCGGCCAGCCCCGCCGGCAAATTGTCGGCGGTCGCTTGCCCCGCCGTCAGGATCGCCTCGCTGATCGACCAGCCGCCCTGGTGAGGCAGCATGGAATCGCGCAGAGCCTTGGAGGCCATGTACATCGTCATCAATGCGTCGTTGGCGCCGGGGGCGCGCACCGCCGAATGTGCTTGCGGAATGGGTGCGGCACCCGCAGCCAGCGCCCAGCGCTCCGGTTGGTCGCAGATGAATCGATAGATCATCGCGTAGGCCGCGCCGCAATGCGTGTCCCAGCGCGCCGTGTTGCAGAGCGGCAGCATATAGAACGGATGAAAGGAGATCATGCCGGCAAGGCCGTCATAATAACCCTTGGCGGCATGGATCGGCTTGGACCCACGCACCTTTTCCGCCGGCTCGCCGGTGAAGCGCAGCGTGCCTGATATGCCGTGGCGCTGCATCGCGGCCTTGGTCGCCAGCAGCCCGCCGAGGCTCGAAATACCCAGCCCGGAATGCGGGTCGGTATGGCCGCCGGCCTGGTAGCCAAGTCCCCGGCGCGGACGCTCGACCGTAGCGGCATCCTGGCAATTGCCCGGCACCGCGTCGTATTCGGCGTACATGCCGATGGTCGGGCCGGGGCCATTGGTCCAATGCGCGCAGAAGGCGGTCGGCATGCCGCCGGAACCTTCTTCGACGGAAAAGCCTTCGAGTTTCAGTCGCTCGACATACCAGGCGGCGGATTGATACTCCCGCCACGCGGTCTCGCCGTAATCGAAGATGGTGCGTGTCCACGCGGACAACAACGGCTGGATGCCGTCGAGACAGGCAAGGGCGGTTGCTTGCGCCGAGGTGGCCACCGGTTTCTCCATGGCATGAGAAGAAAGCAGTGAAGCGGTTCGCTAAAAAGTGATATGTTTTCCCGGTTCGTGCAAATTCGGTTCACCTGAGGCTCCTTGCGTATACCATCGACACAAGCGCTGCGCGCGCTCGACAGCTTCGCCCGGCACGGCAGCGTCTGGCGCGCCGCCGACGAGTTGCACCTGACCCGCAGCGCTGTCAGCCATCAGCTTCGCCTGCTGGAGCGCGACCTCGGCTTCGACCTGCTCGAACGCATCGGCAAGGGCGTGGCGCTGACGCCGCGCGGCCAGCGCTACGCCAGCGACGTGCGCAAGGCGCTGACCGTTCTGGGTGACGCGGTGACGCGTGATGCCGGCACCGGCGTCGGCGGCTCGTTCGCCGTCAGTTGCACGCCCGGCTTCGCCTCGCTGTTCCTGTGCACCCATATCGGCGAGTTCCGGCAGATGTATCCTGACGTGGCGCTGCGCATCCTGACGCCGCGGCGGCTCGACGATGTCAGCAATGCCGATGCCGATGCCTTCATTGCGTTTGGTGTCGGCAATTGGCCGAACCGGGCGGTCGAACCGCTCTGCGAAATCTCGTTCACGCCGCTCTGCAGCCCGACGCTGCTCAACAAGATCGGCGGCTTTTCCCGGCCGTCCGACGTGCTGCGCGCCAACCTGCTGCATCTCGACGACACCGAGGATTGGGCGCGCTGGCTGGCGCTGTCCAAGGTGGAAAACCCCGACATTGAGGGCGGCATCTTCTTTTCGGACATGAACCTCGTCTTTTCGGCGGCGATTGCCGGCCAGGGCATCGCCATGGGCGACGAACTGACCAGCCGGCGGGCGCTGAGCGAAGGCCGGTTGGTCAGGCCGTTCGATATAGCGATCAAGTCGCCGCGCTCCTATTTCCTGGTTTCCGAACATGCCAAGGCTTCGCATCCGGTTCTGGAAGCGTTCGCGGGATGGCTGCGGTCGAAACTCCAGGAGAACCGCATTCTGCCGTATTGAGGGCAGTTGGCGACATCTCGCCATAGATGAATGGAATTTGCCGATCACGCGAAAACTATTCGGTTGCGGTGAGCCGGCACCCTGCCTACGATTTCGACAAGCGTTAGGGAAAGGGCAGTATGCAGCAACCCGGCCGTGCCGCAGAGATCAAGGCAATCGGGATCGGCAAGAGCTTCGGCTCGTTCCGTGCGCTGGACAATCTGTCGCTCGATATCGGCCGTGGCGAGTTCCTGACCCTGCTCGGGCCGTCCGGTTCGGGCAAGACCACCTTCCTGATGATCCTTGCCGGCTTCGTGCAGCCGACCGAGGGCAAGCTGTTCAGCGACGGCGTCGACATCACCGACCGGCCGGCCGAGCAACGCGCCGCCGGCATGGTGTTCCAGGGCTACGCGCTGTTCCCGCATATGAGCGTCGAAGCCAACATCGCCTTCCCACTCAAGGTGCGCAAGAAATCGGCCGCCGACATCAAGCGCCGTGTCGGCGAGATGATCGAGCGCGTCGGCCTCAAGGGCCACGAGAAAAAACTGCCGGCGCAACTGTCGGGCGGCCAGCAGCAGCGCGTGGCGCTGGCCCGTGCGCTGGTGTTCGAACCTGGCGTGCTGTTGCTCGATGAGCCGTTTTCCGCGCTCGATAAGGGCCTGCGCGGCCAGATGCAGGCCGAGATGAAGCGGCTGCACCAGGAGACCGGCACCACCTTCGTCTTCGTCACCCACGACCAGAGCGAGGCGCTGGCGCTGTCGTCGCGCGTCGCCATCTTCAACCACGGCAAACTGCTGCAGGTCGGCGCGCCCGACGAGGTCTACGACCGGCCGGACAACCGCTTCGTCGCCGAGTTCCTTGGCGAGATCAACATGCTGCCGCTAAAGGGGGTCAAGCCCGCCGGCAATGGCTCGACCGGCCTGTGCGAAGACCGCGCGGTCAGCATGGGCTGCAAGGCCGAACTCGTGCGCGGCGACGCCATCCTGGCGATCCGGCCCGAATACATGTCGATATCGGGCGAGGCGGCAGATGGTGAGAATGGGATCGCCGCTACCGCCACCAACTCCACCTACCTAGGTGCTGCAACGCGGCTCGACCTGACAACGCGGCAAGGCGCCAAGGTCACGGTCTCGGTGCCGAACGAGGTGGCTGCCGCGGCGTTGAGCAAGGGTAACTCCGTCTGGCTCACCTGGCCGGCGGAAAAGGGTTTCCTTCTTCCGCATGGAGGACAATGACAAGCGGTGTGGCGAGACATCGCAGACCGCTTTCCGGCACTATCAACAACAAAAAAGGGGAACTGACATGACACATGATACCAAGAAACAAGCCATCGATAGCCTGTCCGCCAGGGCAGGTCGCGGCGAGATCTCGCGCCGGCAGTTCACACAGTTGGCGGCACTCGTGCTGGCCGGCACGCCGATGCTGCGCTCGACAGGTGCCTTTGCGCAGGCCAAGGAACTTGTGCTGGTCAACTGGGGTGGCGATGCCATCACCGCCTACGATGCCGCCTATGGCCAGGCCTTCACCAAGGACACCGGCATCACCGTCAAGATGGACGGTTCGGGTCCGACCGAAGGTGCCATCGCCGCGCAGTTCAAGAGCGGCGCGCCGACCTGGGATCTCGTCGATGTCGATCCGTTCTCGGCCATCACGCTCGGCGCCCAGGGGGCTCTCGAGCCGATCGATTACAACATCGTCGACAAGAAGAAGATGCGGCCCGGCTTTGGTTGGGAATACGCCGCCTCGACCTATTTCTTCTCCTATGTCATCGCCTATGATTCCGAGAAGTACGGCAAGGACGCGCCGACCGGCATGGCCGATTTCTTCGACGTGAAGAAATTCCCCGGCAAGCGCTCGCTCTACAAATGGGGCGTGTCGAGCTGGGAAGCGGCGCTGCTCGCCGACGGTATCGCGCCTGCGTCGCTCTACCCGCTCGACCTCAAGCGCGCCCATGACAAGATCGCCGCTTTCAAGGAAAACGTCGTTGCCTATTGGGGCGGCGGCGCCGAAAGCCAGAGCGTGCTGCTCAATGGCGAAGCCTCGATGGCGATCGTCTGGTCGACCCGCGCCTCGCTGATCGAGCAGGATTCGGGCGGCAAGATCAAGTTCATCTGGGACCAGGGCCTGATCTCGCCCGGCGCGCTGGCCGTGCTCAAGAACAACCCCGGCGGCAAGGACGCTGCGATGAAGTTCATCGCCAGTACCCAGGACCCTGAAAAGCAGCTGGTCATGTTCGACAAGCTCGGCCAAGGTCCTGCAAACCCGGCGGCAGACGCGCTGATCCCGGCCGACAAGAAGCGCATCAATCCGGTCGATCCCGAGAACATGAAGAAGCAGATCGCGCTCGACATGGACTGGTACGCCAAGAATTACGGGCCGGCGCTCGACGAATACACCAAGATCATCTCGGCCTGATCAGGGGCGGGGTAATCGGGTCGAAATGAGATCCTATCTCTCCGACAGGATGGGCGCGGCGCTGTTGATGGCGCCGCTGCTCCTGTTTCTTGTCCTGGCCTATGCCTGGCCGTTCCTCGGCGTCGTCAAATGGAGCTTTACACTGCCGACGCCCGGCCTCGGCCAGTATGAGGCGCTGCTCACCGACGATCTCGTGCAGTCGGTGTTCATCCGCACGCTGCGCATCGCGGCGGTCGTCACTGTCGTTTCGGTGGCAGCTGCCTACGCCATCACCGTCGTCTGGGTGCGTGGAACCCCGGCACAGCGCCTGATCGCCGAGTTCTGCATTCTCGTCCCCTTCTGGATTTCCGTGCTGACCCGTGCTTTCGGCTGGGTGGCGCTGCTCTCCAATCGCGGCCTGATCAACACCTGGCTGCAGGCGATCGGCTTCATTTCCGAACCGTTGGCACTGGTGCGCAACGAATTCGGCGTCATCGTCGGCATGACGCACTTCCTCATTCCGTTCGCCGTCTTCCCGCTGGCGTCGGCCATGCGCAGCCTCGACGACCGCGTGCTTTTAGCTGCGCGTGGCCTCGGTTCCAGCCGCATGCGCACCTTCTGGACGGTGTTCGTGCCGATGACGCGCTCCGGCATCATCGGCGCGGCGATGATCGTGTTCGTCTTCTCGCTCGGCTTCTTCGTCACGCCGGCGATCCTCGGCGGCGGCCGCAGCGTCATGATCGCCGAACTGATCTATCTCAGGATCTTCCAGAGCCCGGACTGGGGTCTGGGTGCAGCGATCAGCGTCGTGCTGGTGCTGTTCGTCGGCGCGCTGATGGCGCTGCTGTTCCGTTATGTCAGACCGAAGCAGTTGATCTGATGCCGACCTATCGCCCCGGTCCCGTCTCGCTGATCATCGCCGCCTTCGTGGCGCTGTTCCTGCTGATGCCGCTGCTCGCGGTCATCCCGGTGTCCCTGACGCCGAGCCGCATGCTGGCAATGCCATCGGGCGAACTGTCGCTGCGCCACTACCGGGCGCTGGTCGAGGATCCGCGCTGGCTCCAATCGATCCTGCTCTCGATCCGTATCGGTGTCGTCAGCAGCGTTTTTTCCACCGTGCTCGCGCTGTGCTTCAGCCTTGGCGTCTGGATGTTCCAGCCGCGCTTTACCGCAGCCCTGGTCGGCTTCGTTCTGCTGCCGATGGTGGTGCCGCCGGTGGTCTCGGCGATCACGCTCTACTTCCTGCTGACCTCGATCTCGGGGTTCAGCGCGTTCTTCGGCTATGACACCTGGCTTGGCGTCGCCATGGCCCATTCGGTGATGACGGTGCCCTTCGCCACCGTGCTGATGCTGGTCTCGCTCAGCCAGCTCGACCGCCGCATCGACCTTGCCGCCCGTGGCTTAGGGGCCACTGTATGGGAGCGCGCCACCCGCATCATCATGCCCAACATCAAGTTCGGCATCGTCACCGCCGCACTTCTCTCCTTCGTGCTGTCATGGGAAGAAATCGGCGTCACCCTGTTCATCACCTCGGTCAACGCCATCACGCTGCCGAGGCTGATGTGGATGGGCCTGCGCGACAACATCGATCCTGCGATCGCCGCGCTCTCGGTGATCCTGATCATCATCACCGTTCTGGTGCTGGCGGTGCGCAGTTTCGTGGCCAGGCAGCGCGGAGCCTAAACAAACCGCACAGAGACACGGCCAAACCTGCCTAGATCGCCAGTGACTTCGTCACCTGCCTCGACACTTATCGGCGTCACGCAGGTGCCTGTAATCACCACCTGTCCCGGCTGGAGCGTTATGCTGAGGCCCGACAGTTCGTTGACGATCCATGTGAGCGCAATGCGAGGATCGCCCAACACGGCCGCTCCCGATCCGTCATGTTGCGACCTTCCGGAAACGGAGGCGACCACGGGGTGCTTTGCAAGGTCCACGTCCCGCCAGTCGTCCGCCGCCTCACCGATGACAAACAGATTGGCACAGGCGTTGTCCGCTATGAGCTGCGGCGCCCCGACGGCGCAAAAATCATCATAGCGTGAGTCCGGAATTTCGATCGCCGGGTGCAAGGCGGCCACGGCATCCATCACCTCGGCGATTTCATAGGATGCTGGGCGCGGCGGCAACTGGCGGCCAAAGCGGAAAGCGAATTCGATCTCGGCCACGCGCATCTTGCTCGTCGCCAGGGAAACGGTCCCGCCAACCTCAACCGCTTTTTCGGCCAGCAGGCGCCCGGCCATCGGGCCGTCGACGTTGATGTGCCTTTGTCCGGCCAGACTGGTTGCGGCAATCTTCCAGCCGAAAAGCGGAGCCACCGAGCGATCCATGACATGCGACTGGATAGCGTAACCTTCGAGCCGTGTTTGTGGGCGCAACGCCTCGGGTATGGCGTCGAGACGGGTGCCCTTGTCCCAGTGGCCTACCAACAGCCGCGACGCAGCCCTGGTCTTTTCTGCATCGAGCATCATCAGCTTCCGAAATGGCTTCGTGGATCAAAAACGGCAAGGAACATTGCGTCATGCGACCCTGTATGGAGCGAGAATATGTGACCAGGAATCGAGAGTCCATGTTCACAGCTCGGTGCCCGCGGACGATGGTGTTGGCAAAGTCGCCCTTTCGAGATCATCGGCATCCATCATTCCGATGACGAATCGCCATCGCCTCCGCGCGTCGAATGGCTATATCTGTCAGAACACGCAGAACGCGGGCTTCCGAAAAGCAATAGTCGGCAGCGCAGGAACCGGAGGAAAAGACGATGACCGCGCCAGGCGATTTACAGCAGGCACTGTTTCTCAGGCTGAAAAGCGATGCATCGCTATCGGCCTTGCTGGGCGGCGCCGGACTGCTCGAACGGCCAACCGACAATGCCGCTTTTCCGTACGTGACCTGCGGCCAGACCTCCGCTTTCGACTGGGATACGAGCACCGAGAACACCGACGATCAGTTGATTACGCTGCATGTCTGGTCGAAAGCCCATGGCGACGCGGAAACGCTTGCCATCATGGCCGCCATCCAGGCGCGCCTTGCCGACGCAGCATTGGTGATCGGCCCTCGCGGCCAGACACGACTGTCGCTGGAATTTGCCGAAGCCCGCCATGACGAGGATCTGCTCGTGCATCACGGGCTGCTGCGTTTTCGCGCGACAACCCAGGAAAATGCCTGATGCGCTTTCAATATGGTCAAAACGGAGTCTAGACTGGGCTTTCGCGGGATTTCACCTGTTCGAGGCGGTGAAATTCCAGATTGACTGTCTCGCGTTGCAGGGGTGTGGCGAGGATGTTTTCAGCGGCGTTCACCGTTCATTTCACGTTCAGCACCGATGCGTTACAACGCCGGTCATGAAAACGCTTCGCTCCCACTTCCGAACCGCGACACTGGCGCTTTGTGCTGCCGGGCTGTTCGCGTCGCAGGCGATGGCGATGCCGGTCATCGCGCCGCCCGAGTTGGCCAGTCCGATCGTACTGGCGGCGTCCGATTGCTACGCCATCGGCCAACAGGTGGCCGAACAGAATGGCGGAACGCTGGCCAAGGCCTCGCAGTCGACGCGCGGCGGCCAGCCGGTCTGTGTCATCGTCGTGCTCGTTCCGGGCAAGGACGGACAACGTCCGCGCCGTTCCGAAATCGTCGTTCCGCTGAACTGATCCAATCAACCTTAGGCTACGTTTCCCAGGCCGCCGGAATCGGCCTATATCTGCCCCAGTCTTCAATCTGACAAAGCTCTTCAACAGGTAAAGCTCTTCAACAGGTATCGAACTCCGCATGCGTGTACTCGTCGTCGAAGATGACAAGGATCTCAATCGGCAGATATCGGATGCGCTGGTCGATGCCGGCTATGTCGTCGACCGCGCCTTCGACGGCGAGGAAGGCCATTTCCTTGGCGACACCGAGCCCTACGACGCCGTCGTGCTCGATATCGGCCTGCCGCAGATGGACGGCATCAGCGTGGTCGAGCGTTGGCGACGCGGCGGCCGCAAGATGCCGGTGCTGATCCTGACGGCGCGCGACCGCTGGAGCGACAAGGTCTCCGGCATCGATGCCGGCGCCGACGACTACGTCACCAAGCCGTTCCACATCGAGGAGGTGCTGGCGAGGTTACGGGCCCTGATCCGGCGGGCTGCCGGCCATGCCTCGTCCGAACTGACCTGCGGGCCGCTGCGTCTCGACACCAAGGCCTCCAAGGCCGATGTCGACGGCGTGCCGTTGAAACTGACGTCGCACGAATTCCGCCTGCTTGCCTATCTGATGCACCATATGGGCGAGGTCGTCTCGCGGACCGAACTGGTCGAGCACCTCTACGATCAGGATTTCGACCGCGATTCCAACACCATTGAGGTGTTTGTCGGGCGGCTGCGCAAGAAGATGGGCATCGACATGATCGAAACCGTGCGCGGCATGGGCTACCGCATGCGTGAGCCGGAGGCGTAACTCGGAACCGCTCAAACCAACCGCAAGGGCGCCGCTTTCGCTGCGTTTGTGGCCGCGTTCCCTGACGTTCCGCGTCATCGCCTTTTCCACGGTCTGGGCGATCGTAACGCTTGTCGTCATCTTCACCCTGATCACCACGCTCTATCGCCAGGCCAGCGAGCGGGGCTTCGACAGCCTGCTTTCGGCGCATCTGTTCAACCTGATCGGTTCGATCGGCATCTCCGACAGCGGTGCGCTGACCGGCGCGCCAGACCTCGGCGACCTTCGGTTCTCGGAGCCGAATTCGGGCTGGTACTGGTCGGTGGAGCCCGCTTCGGAAGGTGTGCATGGTGATCTTCATTCGTCTTCGATGTTGAAAAACATCCCGTCGCCGAGCGTTGCCGATGTGCCGTTCAACGCTAACTTCCAGCGCAGCTATCCGACCGAAGGCATCGATGGTGAGCAGCTCGAAGTGTTCGAGAGCGAATTCGTTCTCGATTCCAAGAACCGCGCCGCGCGCTTCCGCGTCATGGGCAACCAAAGCGAACTCGAACAGGAAATCGCTACCTTCCAGCGCCGCCTGCTGACTTACCTCTCCCTGTTCGGCGTCGGCATGATCGCCATCAACGCGATCGCCATCCTGCTTGGCCTGCAGCCGTTGCGCCGGGTCAGGAACGCGCTTGCCATGGTGCGCGAGGGCACCGCGCAGAGGCTCGACGGCCGCTTCCCAGCCGAGATCGAACCGCTTGCCAACGAAACCAATGCGTTGATCGAAAACAACAGGCGCATCGTCGAACGGTCGCGAACACAGGTCGGCAATCTCGCCCATTCGCTGAAGACGCCGCTGGCGGTACTGCTCAACGAGGGCCGCGCGCTCGGCGGTGCCAAGGGGCAGCTGATCGCCGAACAGGCCGCTTCCATGCAGAAGCAGGTTGAACACTATCTCCAGCGCGCCCGCGTCGCGGCACAACGCGACAGCGTCGTCTACCGCACGCCGGTGACGCCGCTGGTGCAGCGCATGGTGCGGGTTATGCAGAAGCTCAATCCGCAGACAAATCTGTCGCTGTCGCTGCCGGCGGCCGAGATCGTCTTCGCCGGCGAGCGCGAGGACCTTGAGGAGTTGCTGGGCAATCTCCTTGAAAACGCGATGAAATGGGCAAAGAGCGCGGTGCAGGTTTCGGTCGTGCCCTTGACCGGCAAGGACGACCCGGCCGGCCTGTTTGAGATCGGCATAGAGGATGACGGTCCAGGCATTCCCGAGGACAAGGCGCGCGACGCGCTGAAGCGGGGACGGCGTCTGGACGAGACAAAGCCCGGAACAGGTCTGGGGCTGGCCATTGTCGCAGACCTTGTCAACGAGTATGGAGGCGTTCTGGCGCTCGAACGGTCCGGTATGGGCGGATTGAAGGCGGCGGTGCGATTGCGGAGCCTTCAGTGATGTTCACTAGGGCCAATCGACATAGAGGGACGGGAGATGTTATTGGCGGCATGTCGATTGGTCCTGCAGCGGCCAGCGGCCAAATTTCCGACAAATATCAATACTATGGCCACGCCAACTTCTCCGATGACGCGGCCCCCGGCGCATCCATGGCAGGCTCCCACTCAAGAAAATCGGTTGTTGGCATGAAGATTCGCGTCGCTCTCGTTTCCGCATTGCTGGCCGTTTCCGGCTGCACCACCTTGAGCGGCAAGGGTCCAGCCGTGGCAGTGACACCGGCCTCGACACCTCCTTCCAGCGCCACGATGTCCACGACGATCATTTCGGCGATGGGCGGCGGCCTCATCAGCGGGGCGATCGGCAACGGCCTCAGCGAGACCGAGAAGCGCAGCGCGCTCGAGGCTGAATACAAGGCGCTAGAATATACGACCAGTGGCCAGAAGGTGACGTGGAAGGGCGCTCAGGCTTCGCGCTACGGCGAGGTGGTTCCGGCCCAGCCGTACCGCGTCGGTTCGCAGGACTGCCGCCAGTACACGCAGACGGTGTTTTCCGCCGGCGCCGGGGTCACGGCGCGTGGAACCGCTTGCCGCAACGCCGATGGCAGCTGGACGCCGCTGACCTGACGACCGTCTGCCGACGATTGGCGGCTGGCGTCGTCAAAGCGTCGCAGCATGCATCTGTTGGCACGGCAGAGCTCTGCCGGTATTGGAAGAACCATGCTGTTCTGGGTCATAGCCGCCATTCTCACGCTGGGTGCAAGCCTGGCGGTGCTGCTGCCGCTGGCCGCCAGCGCCAAGGGCGCGTCGTCGAGCGGCGAACATGATCTCGAAGTCTATCGGGACCAATTGTCTGAACTTGACCGCGACACCGCGCGTGGCTTGATCCAGCCGGCCGAAGCCGCCGAGGCCCGCGCCGAGATCGCTCGCCGCATCCTTCGCCTTGACAATGCGGGTACCGCCGGCGGCGCAAACCCTGGCCGAGCGTCGATCACGGCAAGGCTGGTGGCAACCGTAGCCGTGCTGGCGGTGCCGCTGGTCAGTTGGGGGCTCTATGTCAAGCTTGGCTCCCCTGACCTGCCGTCGCAACCGCTCAGCGAGCGGTTGGCCAAGAATCCCGCCGACAGTTCGGTCGACGAGCTGGTGGCGCGGGCCGAAGCCCATCTGGCCGCCAATCCCACTGACGGCAGGGGCTGGGACGTGCTGGCACCGGTCTATCTGCGCATGCAGCGCTTTTCCGACGCGGCAGGAGCCTATCGCAACGCCATTCGGCTCGATGGCGACAGCGCCGTTCGCCAAGCCGGTCTCGGCGAGGCGATCGCCAGCGCGGCAGGCGGCATTGTCTCGGCCGATGCCCAGGATGCTTTCGAAGCAGCCCTGAAGCTCGATCCGGCCAATGCGAAGGCCAGCTTCTACCTGGCCATGGCATTGGCGCAGGAGGGTCGCGCCAAGGAAGCGACCACGGCATGGCAGGCGATGCTGGGCAGATTGCCGCCGGATTCGCCATGGCGCGGTGCCGTCGAGCAGGCGCTCGCCAAATCCGGAGGCTCCGACGTCGCTTCCGGCGGCGCCACCAACGGTCCCGATGCCGGCGATGTCGACGCCGCATCCTCGATGTCGCCGCAGGACCGGGAGACCATGATCAATACGATGGTTGCCGGCCTCGACGACAAACTGCGGCAAAATCCGCGCGACCCGGAAGGATGGATGCGGCTCGTTCGTTCCTATGTCGTGCTCGGCAAGGCCGATCAGGCGCGTGAGGCGCTCGGTCGCGCCATTGCCGTCTTTGGAGCCGACAGTGACCAGGCGAAGAAATTCACTGCCTTTGCCGCTTCGCTTGGGCTTGCGGCGACGGAGTAGAACAAGACATGACGCGCAAGCAGAAACGATTGTCGGTGATCGCGGGCGGGCTGGTCTTCCTGGGTGCCGCGACCGGGCTGACTTTTTACGCGCTTGGCCAGAAGGCCTCCTATTTCTACATGCCGGCCGATCTCACCACCGCCAGCGTCCAGCCTGGCCAGCGCATCCGGTTGGGTGGATTGGTCGAAAAAGGCACGATCCAGCGCGAACAGGGGGCCACGGTCGGCTTTTCGGTGACCGACACGCACAAATCGGTCAAGGTCACCTACACCGGCATCCTGCCCGACCTTTTCCGCGAAGAGCAGGGCGTCATCACCGAGGGTACTTTCGGCCCGGACGGGGTTTTTGTTGCCGATAGCGTGCTGGCCAAGCATGATGAGCGCTACATGCCCAAGGAGGTTGCGGACGGCCTCAAGGCCAAGGGCGTCTGGCAGGAGAACAAGAGTGAATAGCTCCGGCAGGAGAGCGACAATGGATCACGGGCATGGTTGAAACCGGACATTTCGCCCTCGTCCTGGCGTTTGCGCTTTCGCTGGTGCAGACGGTGGTGCCGCTGTTTGGCGCGCGCCTGAACAACCAGCGCCTCATGGCCGTCGGCGGTCCGGTCGCAGTGACCGGCTTTGCCTTGACGGCGCTGTCCTTCGCAGCGTTGGCGAGTGCCTATGCAAGCTCCGATTTCTCGGTGGCAAGCGTGTGGGAAAACTCGCATTCCTTGCAGCCGTTGATCTACAAGATCACCGGAACCTGGGGCAATCATGAAGGCTCGATGCTGCTTTGGGTGTTGATCCTGACCTTCTTCGGCGCGCTCGTCGCCGCTTTCGGCTCCAACCTGCCGGCGACGCTGCGCGCCAATGTGCTAGCGGTGCAAGGCGCCATCGGCGCCGCCTTCTTCCTGTTCATCCTGGCGACGTCCAATCCGTTCATCCGGCTCAATCCGGCGCCGATCGAAGGCCGCGATCTCAACCCGATCCTGCAGGATCTCGGCCTCGCCATTCACCCGCCTTTCCTCTATCTCGGCTATGTCGGCTTCTCGATCTGTTTTTCCTTCTCGGTTGCCGCTCTCATCGAAGGCCGCATCGACGCGTCCTGGGCACGCTGGGTGCGGCCGTGGACGCTGGTCGCCTGGATGTTCCTGACCGGCGGCATCGCCATGGGATCGTACTGGGCCTACTACGAGCTCGGTTGGGGCGGTTTCTGGTTCTGGGATCCGGTCGAGAACGCCTCCTTCATGCCGTGGCTGGCGGGGACCGCGCTGCTCCATTCGGCCATCGTCATGGAAAAGCGCTCGGCGCTGAAGATCTGGACGCTGCTGCTCGCCATCCTGACCTTTTCGCTGTCGCTGCTCGGCACCTTCCTCGTGCGTTCAGGCGTGCTGACCTCGGTGCACGCCTTTGCCACCGATCCGACGCGCGGCGTGTTTATCCTGTGCATACTGACGCTGTTTATCGGCGGCTCGCTGGCGCTGTTTGCGCTGCGCGCTTCCCGGCTGACGACCGGCGGCCTGTTCCAACCGATTTCCCGAGAAGGGGCGCTGGTCCTCAACAATCTGTTCCTGACGACGGCGACGGCGACCGTCCTCGTCGGCACACTCTACCCGCTCGCCGTCGAAGCCTTCTCAGCCGACAAGATCTCGGTCGGCGCGCCGTTCTTCAATCTCACCTTCGGACCGCTGATGGTGCCGCTGCTGCTCGTGGTTCCGTTCGGGCCTTTGCTGGCCTGGAAGCGCGGCGATGTCTTCGCCGTCGCGCAGCGCCTTATGGTGGCCTTTGCAGCGGCGCTGCTGGCGACGCTGGTCACCGCTTTGTTCATTGACGGCGCCTCGGTGTTCGCAGCCCTGGGCGTTGGCCTTGCCGTCTGGCTGATCCTTGGCGCGCTCACCGACCTCGCCGTCAAATCGGGGGTCGGCAATGTCGCAGCGGGGATCATGGTCAGGCGCTTGCTCGGCCTGCCGCGCTCGGTTTTCGGCACCGCCTTCGCTCACCTTGGCCTCGGTCTGACCACGCTCGGCATCGTCGGCACACTTTGCTTCGGCACCGAGAGGATTCTGTCGATGCATGCCGGTGAGACCGTCGAACTGTCCGGCCATACGCTGCGTTTCGTCGGACTTTATCCGGCCCAGGGACCGAATTACAGCGAGGATCTCGGCCGCTTCGAACTGATCGGCGTCAGCGGCAGCCCTGTTGGCGAAATCAGCTCCGCCAAACGGTTTTATCCGGTGCGGCAGATGACGACGACGGAATCGGGCATCAGGACGATTGGTTTCTCGCAGCTCTACATCTCGCTCGGCGACGAGGGCAATGACGGTTCCGTCGTCGTCCGTCTGTGGTGGAAACCGCTGGTGACGTTGATCTGGGGCGGCGGCCTGATGATGATGGCGGGCGCGGCGATGTCACTGATGGACCGGCGCCTGCGCGTCGGCGCGCCGTCGCGGCGGCGCAAGCAGGCGAGCGCGGTGCCATCCGCGACCCTGCCATGAACGCGCGGCTTTCGCTGACCTCCATTGTCCTGCTGCTGGCGCTGTCCTTTGCCGGCAAGGCCCTGGCGGTGAAGCCTGACGAGGTGCTGCCTGATCCGACGCTGGAGGCGCGGGCGCGGGCGCTCTCGGAAGGCTTGCGCTGCATGGTCTGCCAGAACCAGTCGATCGACGAATCCGATGCCGACCTTGCCCGCGACTTGCGCGTCCTTGTGCGTCAGCGCCTCGTCGCCGGCGACACCGACCAGCAGGTGATGGATTACGTCGTGTCGCGTTACGGCGAGTTCGTGCTGCTGAAGCCGCGTTTCGACCTGCGCAATGCGTTGCTTTGGGGCACGCCCGTCCTGCTGTTGCTGATAGGAGGCGTTTTCATCGTGCTGACCGCGCGGTCGCGCCGCGTGCTGGCGACCAATGCGTTGACCACTGAGGAACAGGCGGCGCTGGACAAGATACTAGGCAATTAGCTTGGCCATTCCTCCGAGGGCCAGTCTCGCGACGTGTGAATGACGCGCAGGATAACGACGCTCTGACGGCCAGCGATTGGGCGCAACTCATAGGCAATGATGTAGGGCAGGCGGTCGATGAGCTTCTCATATGTGCCTGTCACTCGGCCTGGGCGGCCCGTCGCCATCTCACCAAGGCCCTGGCCCATTTCATGAATACGATCCGCCAGGCGTCGGGCGGCAGCAGGATTGTCCTGAGCGATAAAGGCAACTTGCTGCTTAAGATCGTCCAGCGCTTCTCGCGACCAGGCGACGAACCGCTTCACGCCTTGCCCAAGCGCCTGGCTTCCGCCGATTCGATGACTGCGTCGATTTCCGCCATCGCATCGTCGTGAGGCACGACACGGCCAGCCGCCGCATCTTCCATGCCGCGTTTGATGCCTTCAATGATATCGAGTTCGCGATCGACGTAGGCCGAGACCGCCTCGGCGGCGAGGAACGATTTGCTACGCCGGGTGTCGGTGGCGATCCGCTCCAGCTTCAGCTTGGTTTCGGGAGAGACCCGGATGGTCATGGTGGTGCTTGCTGTCATTTATGAAAGCCTTGTGCTGAGTTGTGTATAAGATAGCACATCGGACATGGCAGCCAAGGGGATTGTACGTCCCCTGACTCCCAAACATTACCAAAGTTTCATGTGTCGGAAATGGCGCTGTAATGTGTGCCGCTCTAATTCTCTTTTCCTGAGGATGCCGATCAAGCAGCGTCCGTTGAAAGAGGATAAGAAATCCATGAATATTGCCCCCAATTCATATTCCGTCACCCGCAAGCGTCTCATGGCTGCCGTCGCATCTGTCGCGGTGGCCGGTGCGATCGGCGTTGGCGCGCTGACCAGCGGAACCAGCCCTGTTCTGGCCGATGCCGTGCGCGTCGAGGCGCCGCAGGTGCCGGGCTTCGCCGATGTCGTCGAGCGCGTTTCTCCCGCCGTTGTCAGCGTCAAGGTCAAGGCCAAGATCAGCCCGGCCGCCGATGATGGCTCCGACCCGTCCGACGACCAGGATGGCATGAACAACCTGCCCAACAATCCACAGCTGCGCCGCTTCTTCAAGGAATTCCGTGGCTTTGGTGACCAGGACGGCCAGGGTGGCGGCAACAGGCGCTTCAGCCACCGCGACCGCAACAACGACCAGCCGCGGCCGGTTGCTCAAGGGTCCGGCTTCTTCATCTCGGATGACGGCTACCTCGTCACCAACAACCACGTCGTTTCGGAAGGCTCGGCCTTCACCGTGGTGATGCATGACGGCAAGGAGCTCGACGCCAAGCTGATCGGCACCGACCCGCGCACCGATCTCGCCGTGCTTAAGGTCGACGGCGTCGGCAAGTTTACCTATGTCGACTTCGCCGATGACTCCAAGGTTCGCGTCGGCGACTGGGTGGTGGCCGTCGGCAATCCGTTCGGTCTTGGTGGAACCGTCACCGCCGGCATCGTCTCCGCCCGCGGCCGTGACATCGGCGCTGGCCCTTATGACGACTTCATCCAGATCGACGCATCGGTCAACCGCGGCAATTCTGGCGGTCCGACCTTCAACCTCAACGGCCAGGTCGTCGGCATCAACACCGCGATCTTCTCGCCGTCCGGCGGCAGCGTCGGCATCGCCTTCGACATTCCCGCTTCGACCGCCAAGCAGGTCGTTCAGGACCTGATGAAGAGCGGGTCCGTGCAGCGCGGCTGGCTCGGTGTGGAAATCCAGCCTGTCACCTCCGACATCGCTGAGTCGCTTGGTCTGAAGTCCAACAACGGCGCACTGGTTTCCAGTGCCCAGGACGATGGTCCCGGCAAGAAGGCGGGCATCACGGCCGGTGACGTGATCACCCAGGTCGACGGCAAGGACGTCGCTTCGCCGAAGGAACTGGCACGGTTGATCGGCGCCTACTCGCCTGGCAAGTCGGTTGATGTCACCGTGTGGCGCGACGGCAAGAGCCAGACGGTCAAGGTCGATCTCGGCAAACTGCCTTCGAGCGACAAGCAGGCCTCTGTCGATCAGCAGCAGCCCGCCGCCCCGGCCAAGCCCGACACGCTGGCCGATCTCGGCCTGACCGTTACCAAGTCTGAAAACGGCAAGGGACTGGTGGTGACCGATGTCGATCCCGACAGCGACGCCGCCGATCGCGGCATCCAGCCGGGCGACGTCATCACGTCAGTCAATTCGACCGAAGTGAACGGCACCGAAGACGTCACCAAGGCGATGACCGAAGCAGTCAAATCCGGCCGCAAGGCAGTGCTGATGCAGATCACCCGCGACGACACCAATCGGTTCGTCGCGCTGCCCGTCGCCAAAGGCTGAGGTCGGTCCCGGAGCGTTCTCTCGGCCTTTCCAGGTGGGTGAGGGCGTTCCGGCGGCAGGTTGGACTTTTCCAGTGCGGCAGTTTCAATACCCCGAGCCGCCGTGCGGGAAAGCATGGAGGAGCGCGCGTTAGTCAGTCATCGCGCCTTCCCCCGGCGGCAGCGGGCTTCCCATCGTCCGCTGCCGCACACTTTCAAAAGCGCTTCCGCGATCCGATGCAAACGACATCGGCGGCGAGCAGCTTTATCGCGCACGGTTTCGGGCAATCTTGATCGCGGTGCGCTTTGGCAAAGGCCACAATGCAGATGTCTGCCACTCAACCTTCCGGCGAAATCGCGTATAACAGCCCTATGAAGATTCTCGTCATAGAAGACGATCGCGAGGCTGCGGATTACTTGCAGAAAGCCTTTGCCGAGGCCGGTCACACCGCTCATGTCGCCGGTGACGGCGAAACCGGCTTTGCGCTCGCCGACGCCGGCGACTACGACGTGATGGTGATCGACCGGATGATGCCGCGTCGCGACGGCCTGTCGGTCATTGCCGGTCTCCGGTCCAGGGGCAACACAACGCCGGTGCTGATCCTGTCGGCGCTCGGCGAGGTCGATGATAGGGTCACGGGGCTGCGCGCCGGCGGCGACGACTACCTGACGAAACCCTATGCCTTCTCCGAGCTTCTCGCCCGCGTTGAGGTTCTGAACCGTCGCGCCAGCGCCAAGGAAGCCGAAACCGTCTACCGCGTCGGCGATCTCGAACTCGACAGGCTGTCGCATTCGGTCCGCCGTGCGTCACGCGAGATCACATTGCAGCCGCGTGAATTCCGCTTGCTCGAATATCTGATGCGGCATGCCGGCCAGGTGGTGACACGCACCATGCTGCTGGAAAATGTCTGGGACTACCATTTCGATCCGCAGACCAATGTCATCGACGTCCATGTCTCGCGGCTGCGCGGCAAGATCGAGAAGGGCTTCGACAAGCCCATCCTGCATACGGTTCGCGGCGCCGGCTATATGCTGAAGAGCGGCTAGCTGCGGCATGGCTCTTTCCGTGCCAGCCATCATGAAGACGACGGCAGCGCGGCTTTCGGCGCTCTACTTCCTGCTCTTCGCGCTCTGCGCGGTGGCGCTCGTCTTCTACATGACGTCGCTGTCGGCGCGAATGCTGACCGCACAGACGCAGGAGACCATCAATGACGAAGTGCTCGGCCTTGCCCGCGCCTATCAGCGCGGTGGCCTGCCGATCCTGGTACGCGTGGTGGAACAGCGCTCGCGCCAGCCCGGCGCCAACCTTTACCTGATCGCCGACGCCAACGGCCAAATCCTGACCGGCAATGTGCAGAGCCTGGAGCCGGGCGTTCTCGAGAACGAAGGCTGGACCAGCAGTCCGTTCTCTTATCAGCGCTTTGGCGAGGGAGAGCTCGAGCGCCTGCGCAACCTTCCCGCCGAGCAGGGTACCACCACCCAATCCGAGCAGAACGATGCGCAGGCGCAGGGCGAAAAGGGCCACAACGCCATAGCGCTGGTGCTGCGGCTGCCGAACCAGATGATCATGCTGGTCGGCCGCGACCTTGGCGAGCCGGAGCGGTTTCGTGCGGTCATCCGCCGTGCGCTGATGCTGGCGCTCGGCATGATGGGGCTGGGCGGATTGCTGATCTGGTTTTTTGTCGGCCGCGCCGCGCTGAAGCGCATCGACAGCGTGTCGGAAGCCAGCCGCCGCATTATGGGCGGCGATCTGTCGGGCAGGCTGCCCGTGACGGGGGTTGGCGATGAGTTCGACCGGCTCTCCGAAAATCTCAATGCCATGCTGGCCAGGATCGCCGCGCTGAACGAAGGCCTGAAGCAGGTTTCCGACAACATCGCGCATGATCTGAAGACGCCGCTGACCCGGCTGCGCAATCGGGCCGAAGCGACGCTTTCGGGCAAGCAAAAGCCCACCGATTACCGGCAGGCGCTGGAAGGCACCATTGCCGAGTCAGACCAGTTGATAAAAACCTTCAACGCCATCCTGATGATTTCCCGGCTGGAGGCTGGCTACTCCTCGGAGAACACCAACCGCGTCGATCTGGCGGAGGCCGTGCGCGATGTCGTCGAACTCTACGAGCCGGTGGCGGAAGAGGCAGGCGTATCGCTGGAAGCAGACGCGCGCGAGGCGGTGTCCGTCAACGGCAACCGCGAACTGATCGGTCAGGCGCTGTCGAACATCGTCGACAACGCCATCAAATATTCCACCGGCGCCAATGCCCAGCCGGCGGTGCGCGTCACGCTCGAGCGAACCGGTGCGGACGTTCGCCTGTCGGTTGCCGACAATGGACACGGCATTCCCGACGATGGCGACCGCGCGCGCGCCACGGAACGTTTCGTGCGGCTGGAGAAGAGCCGTTCGCAGCCGGGTTCCGGTCTTGGCCTCAGCCTCGCCAAGGCGGTCATGACGTTTCACAATGGCCGGCTTGAACTCTTGCCTGGCAATCCTGGACTATCCGTGGTCATGAGTTTCCCGGCTCGGGAGGATCACTGATGAGCACTGCAGCGAAGCGGGTGGAGACTGGATGGCTGCTGAAGCCGGCTGCCAGGCTTGCCCCGCTTGACAAGGACCGTGCGCGGTTGGAACTGGCCGAGATCGCTTCCGCCGCGCGCGAAGAGGGGCTGACGCGGCTGGCCAAGTTCCTGGCAGGCAAAGGGGAGGGCCAGGATTTCCTTGCCGCCGTCTTCGATCTGTCGCCGTTCCTGCGTGATACCGCACGTCGCCGGCCGCAAATCCTGGATGCGCTGTTCGAGCAGACAGTCGAGGCTCGGCTGAAGGCGATCGGCGCCGCCATCGACCAGGTGCATCCAGCCGAAGCAGTCTCGGAATCCGGCCTGATGATGGAGCTGCGCCAGTGGAAAGCGGAGGCGCATTTCCTGATCGCGCTGGCCGATCTTGCCGGCGAGGCCGAAACGGCGCTGACGGTCCGGCGATTGAGCGATCTTGCAGACGCCTGCACCCGTGCGGCCGTCGACTTCCTGCTGCGCGACGCGCATGGCCAGGGCAAACTCAAACTGCCGGATATCGGCAATCCGTCGAAACAATCGGGCTGGATCCTGCTCGGCATGGGCAAGCTCGGCGCGCATGAGCTGAATTTTTCCTCCGACATCGATCTGGTGGTTTTCTTCGATCCGGAAGCGCCCGCCGTCGTCGATCCGCTCGACGCCACCGAGTTGTTTTCGAGGCTGACGCGCCGCCTGGTGCGCATCCTGCAGGACCGCACCGAACACGGTTATGTCTTCCGCACCGATCTGAGGCTGCGCCCCGACCCCGGTTCGACACCGCTGGCGATCCCCGTTGAGGCTGCACTGCGCTACTATGAGGCGCGCGGCCAGAACTGGGAGCGCGCCGCCATGATCAAGGCACGCCCGGTGGCAGGCGATCTGGCCGCGGGTGCGGCCTTCCTCAAGGAGTTGCAGCCCTATATCTGGCGCAAATACATGGACTACGCGGCGATTGCCGACGTCCATTCGATCAAGCGCCAGATCCACGCCCACAAGGGCCATGGCGAGATTGCGGTCAAAGGCCACAACGTCAAGCTTGGCCGCGGCGGCATTCGAGAGATCGAGTTCTTCGTCCAGACCCAGCAGCTCATCGCCGGCGGACGCTTCCCTGAACTGCGTGGCCGCGAGACCGTGCCGATGCTCGGTGAGCTTGCGACCCGCGGCTGGATCACCGCCGAGGCGCGGGATGCGCTTGCCCGCCAGTACTGGTTCCTGCGCCGCGTCGAACATGCCGTGCAGATGGTTGCCGACGAGCAGACGCACACGCTGCCGGAAGATGATGAAGGCCTGGAGCGCATCGCCCGCATGCTCGCCTTTGCCGACGCTTCTGCCTTTTCCCAAGCGTTCCGTGCCTCGCTGCAGCAGGTCGAACGCCACTACGCGGCACTGTTCGAAACAGCACCCGAACTATCGACCGGCATCGGCAACCTGGTCTTCACCGGCGATGTCGACGATCCCGATACGCTGCAGACCTTGCACGGGCTCGGCTTTCAGCGGCCAAGCGACATCTGCCGCGTCATCCGTGGCTGGCATTTCGGCCGCTATCGCCTCACCCAATCGGCGGAGGCACGCGAGCGGCTGACGGAACTGACGCCGGCGCTGCTGCGCGCCTTCGGCCAGACGCGCCGGGCCGACGAAGCTCTGATGCGCTTCGACGAGTTTCTCGCCGGCCTGCCGGCTGGCATCCAGCTGTTCTCCCTGCTGCAGTCCAATCCTGCCCTGCTGAAGCTTCTGGCGACGATCATGGGGGCCGCCCCCCGGCTGGCGGCGATCATCACCCGCAGGCCGCATGTCTTCGATGGTTTGCTCGACCCGGCCTTGCTCACCGAACTACCGGACCGCGCCTATCTGTCGGCGCGGCTTTCCGCCTTTGTCGAGGGCGACCGGCTCTATGAAGACGTGCTCGACCGGCTGCGCATCTTTGCCTCCGAGCACAAATTCCTGATCGGCGTCCGGCTGCTCGCCGGCTCGATCGATCCGGCGCGCGCCGGCCGCGCCTTTTCCGATCTGGCGGATCTCACCATCGAGGCTGCGTTGCAGGCGGTGACGGCCGAATTCGCGGCGCGCCACGGCACCATTGCCGGCGGCGTGGTTTCGCTGCTCGGCATGGGCAAGCTCGGTAGCCGCGAGCTGACCGCCGGATCGGATGTCGATCTGATCCTGCTCTACGACCACGCGCCTGAGGCCGAAGAGTCCGACGGTGACAAGCCGCTGGCGCCTTCGCATTACTACACCCGCATGACGCAAAGGCTGATCGCGGCCGTGTCGGCGCCGACGGCGGAGGGCGTGCTCTACGAACTCGACCTGCGCCTGCGGCCGTCCGGCAACAAGGGGCCGGTGGCCACCCATATCGATGCCTTCAAGAAATACCAGCGCCAGGAGGCCTGGACCTGGGAGCACATGGCGCTGGCCCGCGCCCGCGCCATTGCCGGCGACGCCAGCCTGTGCGGCGAGGTTGAAGCGGAAGTGGCGACGGTGCTTGGACAGCCGCGCGACGCCGCCAAGGTGATGGCCGAGGCTGCGGACATGCGGGCCATGATCGAGAAGGAAAAGCCGCCGCGCGATCTCTGGGACATCAAGCTTATTCCCGGAGGATTGATCGATCTGGAATTCATCGCCCAGGTGGCCGTCATTACCGGGCAGGTCGAGACCGGGCGCCGCGCCACCGGCACCGCCGAGATCCTGTCGCGCCTTGCATCGGGCTTCGCCGATGCCGGGATAAGGCAGGAGCTTGGCGATGCCTACGCGCTCTATCTTGCACTGACCCAGATGACGCGGCTGTGCCTCACCGGAGCCTTTGAGCGCGACGACGTTCCGCCGGGGCTTTCGGATCTGCTTCTGGCGGTGACCGACTTGCCGGATTTCGGTGTGCTGGAAGCACACCTCAAGGAGACGTCGCAGAAGGTCAGGAAGGACTTTGATCTTTTGTTTCGTTCGGGATCACCGTGAAGCGATCGTCCCTTGGAATTGAAGACGTTTCGTGTTTTCCAGTCTCATGCAGCTACTCTGTTCGCCGAATCTGCCGGAGCGCGCGGCGTGCGTGAGCCTGCAAAATTCTCTCCCGCAGATAGGCGTAGAAGCGCGGCGGCAGCATACCATAGTCGAATCGGGACGGTTTGCTTCCCGCGATGGGCCTGAGATCGGGACCCGGCCAGAGGAAGTCATTGGTTTCGGTCACGACGATCCATGACGGCGTGTCATCGAGGCCGAGATGGGCTTTGAGTGGCGCAGGTATTTCTACTGCATCGGCAGGATCAGCCGGTGGCGAGTGTGTGACCGGAACGACCGTTATGACTTCACGGCCCTCCACGACCCGGCGCGCGGCGACAATGGCGCATGGTCGGTTTTTGCGACCTTCTTCGGTACCCTTTTCGTGTTCTCTCACCCAGAGGTAAGAATAGGAAATCACCAGACCCGGGATAGGTTTGGGCAGGCTCACGGTGTCCAGTCTTTGAGCATCGCATCGAGCCCGGCATATTCGCTCGGTACGGCGCTTTCGGCGATGGCGTTCAGCGTCTCATCGTCCAGTTCTTCCGCGTTACGGGCGACTCGTCCCTTGACCAACACCTCGAACATCGCCGCCGACAGGAGTACCGTGTGGGTCCGGCCATTCTTTGTGATTGCGACCGGCGCACGCTGGGCAGCGTCCTGAAAACGCCCGACATTCTGCTGGAATTCTGTTGAAGTCACTCGCATGACAAAGTCTCCCTTCTTATCTAAGGTAGATAAAATAGATAACTTTGTCAAAGCGTTTCACCTCGCGTCCATGAGGTGGGATCAGGCCTGGGATGGTGATAAAATATTCACGCTGCAACCTTGATCGCCGGCGGGGCCTTCTTCACGGGAATGCGCACGGACACGATCGTGCCGACACCTTCGCTCGACCGGATCTTCAGCGCGCCGCCCTGAAGCTCGGCCAACGAACGTGAGATGGCAAGGCCAAGGCCCGACCCGGCATGGCTCTTGGAGAACTGGTTCTGCACCTGCTCGAAAGGCCGTCCGAGCTTGCCGAGCGCCTCCTTGGGGATGCCGCAGCCATTGTCCTCGATCGTCAGCACCAACGCGCCGGATGTGTTGCGGGCCCTGACCGATATGTGGCCGCCCTGGCCGGTGAATTTCACCGCATTGGACAAAAGGTTGATGACGATCTGCTTGATCGCGCGGCGATCGGCGACCAGCGTCAGCGCATCGGCAATGCGCGTTTCCACGGTGATGGCCTTTTGCGCCGCCTGCAGCGAGACGACGCGAACCGTTTCGCTGATCAGCGGGCCAAGATCGATCTCTTCCCGGTCCAGCGAAAACTGGCCGGCCTCGATCTTGGACATGTCGAGAATGTCGTTGATGACGCCCAGGAGATATTTGCCGCTGCTGTTGATGTCGGTGGCATATTCGTCGTAGCGCTCCGATCCGAGCGGGCCGAACAGCCCTTGTTCCATCAGTTCGGAGAAGCCGATGATCGCGTTCAGCGGCGTGCGCAACTCATGCGACATGTTGGCCAGGAATTCGGATTTGGCCCGGTTCGCCGCTTCGGCCCGTTCGGTTTCCTTCATGTATTTGCGGTTGAGGTCGACCAGTTCGCGTGAACGCTCTTCTTCGGCCCGCCGCGCGAGGCTGAGATCATGGATCGTTGCCATCAGCCGGCGCTCGCTGTCGACCAGCTTCTCCTGGTGCAGCTTGATCTGGGTGATGTCGGAGCCGACCGAGACGATGCCGCCGTCCCGGGTCTTCAGTTCGTTGACCTGCAGCCAGCGGCCATCGGCCAGCTGCCGCTCGAAAGTGGCGCCGCCCTGCAGACCGCTGGTGTGGGCAAGCCGCCGTTCGGAAGCAAAGGCCAGCATGCGTTCTTCCAGCGCCGCGCGCGCGGTGCCCGGCATCACGTCGCGGTCCGAAAGCCCGTTGTCCTGCTGGTATTTGGAATTGCACATGATCAGGCGCTGCGTCGAATCCCACAGCACGAAGGATTCGTTGATGTTCTCGATCGCCGTTCTGAGGCGAAGGTCGGCAGCCTCGGAACGCAGCGCCAGATGACGCTGTTCGGTGACGTCGACGGCGATACCGATCAGCTGGATCTCCGGCGCTTCCGGATCGATGACCTGTGCCCGTGCGCGCATCCAGATCCATTGGCCGTCGGCATGGCGCATGCGGAACACCTGGTCGATATGATCGATCTCGCGTGCGACGATTCTGTTGGCGAGCTCGAACAGGTCGCCGTCCTCGGGATGGATGATCTGATCGACCTCACCGAAGGACAGCATCGTTTCGCACGGCTTGTAGCCGAGCATGTCGTACATCGAGCGCGACCAGTACATCTTGCCGCGCACCATGTCCCAGTCCCACAGGCCGCAGCGGCCGCGAACCAGCGCCATGTCGATGCGCTGATGCGCTTCGAGGTAGATGCGGTCGGCCGCCTGCGCACGTGCCGCCTGGCCGAAATAGGCATAGAGGATGACGATCAGCACGCCGGCCGTCAGCACGAACAGGGTGACGTTCAGCGAAACGGTCTTGCGCCAGGCATCGAAAACCGCGTCCTGTGGCACCAGGGCCGCCGATGCGCCCCTGCCGCCATTCGCCAGGCTGACCGCCGCGTACCAGTCCCGTCCGTCGATGTTGACGTCCATGACGCCGGCACGATCGCCGAACATGAACAAGGGCTGGCCGCCCTCGACGAGGCCGTCCAGCGAATGGCCCTGCCATGGCATCGAGCGCGGCGTCACTGCGACGATCTTGAAAGCGCTGTCGGTGATGACAAGCACATGGCTGCGGCCCATCGCGCCCTGACGGCTGGTGGTCTCCAGCAGATCCTGTATGGCGCCGGGCACCGTTTCCGAGGTGGTGGCGAGCGAACTGGCCAACTGGCCCGCCGCCAGCGTCAGGATCGCCTTGGCATTGCGCTCGACGTCGTCGCGCTCGTTCATCAGTGACAGCACGCGCAGCGCCGCGATGACGATCAGGAATGTGATGATGAGGACGGGTATTGATCGGCGCAGCAGTGGCTCGGCGGCCAGAAGCCGCCGGTAGGCCGGTTCGGCGATGAGCCGCGTATTCCCGGCAAGACCGTCGCCGCGCGTCTCGCGATGCGCAAAAACCGTCCCTCCGGGCGCGCCCCACGCGTCCGCCTTCGCCATAAATGGCACTCCCCGAATTTGCCTATGCTGCTTGGTGATCCGGCAAACGCCGCACATCCGAATCGTCAGTAAAGAATCAAAGGTGATTCGCCTTGTCCAGTGGTCCGGCGAAAAAAGATTAAAAATCGACTAAAATAACGCCGAACGGCCCAATGTCTCTTGCCGGGCGCCCGCTTATGCCAGCGTACGCTCGACAATATCCCGCAGATCCGCCGATAGGTTTTCGGCGCCGGCGATCGACAGCAGCGCTTCCCTGGCCTTGGCTTGCCGCAAAGGTTCGAGCGAACGCCACGATCTGAGCGCCGTCGCCAGCCTGGCCGCCACTTGCGGGTTGCGCTTTTCGACCTCGAGCACAGTCTGAGCAAAGAACCAGTAGCCTTCGCCGTCAGCACGATGGAAGCCGGTCTGGTTGGCGCTGGAGAAGGTGCCGATCAGCGAGCGAACTCGATTCGGATTGCCCATCGAGAAGGCCGGGTGGTTGGTCAGGGCCTTCACGGTGTCGACGGTTTGCGGCCCCGGAACGCTGGCCTGGATCTGGAACCATTTGTCCATGACCAGCGGGTCGGACCCATAGGTCGTCTCGAAAGCCGCCATCGCATCGACCGCCTCGGGCGAACCGTGGTGACGATGCGCGAGCACGGCAAGTGCTGCCGCGCGGTCGGTCATGTTGGTCGCCGACTGGAAATGCCCGGCGGCGAGTGCTGCTCCACCGGGTTGCAGCGACAGATAATCCAGCAAGGTGTTGCGCAAGGCGCGTCGTCCGGCGCTCGCCGCGTCGGGGCTGAACGCTTCTCTGTCGGCAAGGCCGCGGTAGAGGCCCGAAAAAACGTCCCGGTTCGCAGTGCCGATCGCCAGCGCCAGTGCCTGGCGAGCCGCATAGATGGCATCGGGGTCGATGTTCCTGCCGATGTCGCGGGCAATGTCGGCTTCGCCGGGCAATGCCAGCGCCAGTGCTCGATAGGCCGGCTCCAGCGTATCGTCACCGGCGATTCTGCTGGCGAGTTCGATCAGCCGCGGTGCAAAGGCCGGCTGCTTGCCGCCGAGGACCTCGCGGAAGGCGGTGATCAGTGCATCGGTCAGCAATGTGTTGAAGGCCTGCCAGCGCGAAAAGGCGTCGCTGTCATGGCGGGCGAGGAAGAACTGGTCGTCGGCTTTCTGCTCGACGGACAATGTCACCGGCGCCGAAAAGCCGCGGTTGAGCGACACGGCCGGGCGCTCAGTGATGCCTGAGAACCGCACCATGTGGCGGCGCTTGCGGATATGGATGACGCCGTCCTCGACGCTGGCGCCCTCGACGCCGCTATACGGCACAGGCTTGCCGCCGGCGCCGATCAGGCCGAATGCCAGCGGGATGTGCATCAGCCGCTTGCGGCTTTCGGACGGTGTCGGCGGCACCGACTGCTCGATTTCGAGCGTGAATTCTTGCGCGGCCGGATTGTGCGTCGAACTGATCGTCAGGTTCGGCGTGCCTGCCTGATGATACCAGAGCGCGAACTGCGACAGGTCGCGGCCGGACGCATCCTCGAACACCTTGATGAAATCCTCGATCGTCGCCGCGTCACCGTCGTGCCGCTCGAAATAGAGGTCCATGCCGGCGCGAAAGACGTCGGCTCCCAGGATTGTGCGGATCATGCGCACCACTTCGGAGCCTTTCTCGTAGACCGTCGCGGTGTAGAAATTGTTGATTTCGCGGTAGCGGCGCGGCCGCACCGGATGCGCCAGCGGACCTTGGTCCTCGGGAAACTGGTGGGCGCGCAAGGTGCGCACTTCGGCGATGCGCTTGACCGCGCGCGAACGCTGGTCGGCAGAGAATTCGTGATCGCGGAAAACCGTCAGGCCTTCCTTCAGGCAGAGCTGGAACCAGTCGCGGCAAGTGATTCTGTTGCCTGTCCAATTGTGGAAATACTCATGCGCGATGATCGCCTCGATATTGGCGAAATCGGCGTCCGTCGCGGTCTCCCGGTCGGCCAGCACATATTTGTCGTTGAAGATGTTGAGGCCCTTGTTCTCCATCGCGCCCATGTTGAAGTCGGACACGGCGACGATGTTGAAGACGTCGAGATCGTATTCGCGGCCGAACGCCTCCTCGTCCCATTTCATCGACCGCTTCAGGGCATCCATCGCGTAGCCGGCCAGCTTCTCCTTGCCGGGCTCGACATAGATGCCGAGTTCGATCGTGCGGCCCGATAGCGTGACGAAACTGTCCGCAAGCTGGCCGAGATTGCCGGCCACCAGCGCGAACAAATAGGACGGCTTGGGAAAAGGGTCGTGCCACACTGCATAGTGCCAGCCGTCGCCGAGGTCGCCCCTGTCGACCGGGTTGCCGTTGGACAGGAGCAGCGGCGCTTCGTCACGCATTGCCTCTATGCGCACCGTGTAGACGGACAGGATGTCGGGACGATCGAGGAAATAGGTGATGCGGCGAAAGCCCTCGGCTTCGCATTGCGTGCAGTAGACATGGCTCGAGCGGTAGAGGCCCATCAGGGCTTCGTTGCCGGCCGGCGCCACCTCGGTCTCTATGAGCAGCTGGAAGCGACGCGCCGCTGGCGGCTTGAGGATGGTCAGTTGATCAGGCGTCGCCAGCAGATCCGCCGGTTTTACCTTCTTGCCGTCGATCTCTATGCGCTTGAGCATCAGCCCGTCGCCGTCGAGCACCAGCGGTGCCGACACGGAGACGTCGTCACGGCGCTCTACCGTGAGCACGGCGGTGACACGCGTTGCGTCTGGCGAAAGGCGGAAGGTAAGGTCGGTTTTCGGAATGAGGTAGTCGTTGGGGCGATAGTCTTCGAGTTTGAAGACCTGGCCGGTGTCCGTGCGCATTCCGTGGGTTTTCCTGTCGATTGCGTTGGCGGCGGATTGTGTCCGCTGGTCCAAGAAATTTGAAGTCCGCGCTCTTTACACGAAACCGCCCCTCGACAAAACTGAGGCAATGCCTATTTCAGGCGTTCCTTCTCCTGTCATCATCACGAGGCATCCATGACCGTCGTCACACCGAAATTCGGCATGGGCGCATCCGTGCTGCGGCGCGAGGATGCCGCCTTCATCCAGGGCCAGGGCCGCTATACCGACGACATCCAGCCGGCTGGCGTCCTGCATGGCTATGTCCTGCGCTCGCCGGTCGCCAAGGCCAGCTTCACCATCGGTTCGACCGAGGCGGCGAAGGCGGCACCTGGCGTCCATCTGGTGCTGACCGGCAAGGATCTTGCCCATCTCGGCGATCTGAAATCCGGCGTCATGCAGGAACAGCCGGACGGCACCAAGGCTCCGACGCGCGACATCCCGATCCTGTGCCGCGACCGCGTCAACTATGTCGGCGATGCCGTTGCCTTCGTCGTCGCCGACAGCCGAGCCTTGGCGCAGGATGCCGCCGAACTGATCGATGTCGACTACGACGGCGAAGACGCGGCCTCGGGGACGGCAAATGCACTTGCCGAAGGCACGCCGCTGGTCTGGCCGGAGCTTGGTTCCAACCGCGCCTTCAGCTACCACATGGGCGACAGGAAAAAGACCGAAGCGGCTTTCGCCAAGGCCGCCCATGTCACCCGCATCGAGTTCGTCAACAACCGGCTGGTGTGCAACTACATGGAGCCGCGCTCCGCGATCGGCGAATGGAACGTCGAGGAGAAGCGCTTCGTCCTGACCACCGGGTCGCAAGGCGTGCACTCCATGCAGTATATCCTGGCCAGCGTGTTCAAGATCAAGAAGGACCAGCTGCGCGTCATCACGCCTGATGTCGGCGGTGGTTTCGGGCCGAAGAGCTTCGTCTATCGCGAATATCCGCTGGTGCTGGAAGCGGCAAAGCGGCTGGGCCGCCCGGTGAAATGGGCCGGCGACCGCACGGAACACTTCCTGACCGACGCGCAAGGGCGCGACAATTTCGTCACGGCCGAAATGGCGCTGGACAAGGACGGCCGCTTTCTCGGCATGAAGGTGGACCTGCTCGCCAACATCGGCGCCTATATCTCGCAATACGGTCCGTTCATCCCCTATATCGGCGTCACCATGTCGACCGGTGTCTATGATATCCAGGCGCTCGACGTCTCGGTGACCGGCCTCTACACCAACACCTGCCCGGTCGATGCCTATCGCGGTGCCGGCCGACCGGAAGCAGCCTTCCTGCTGGAAAAGCTGGTCGATGCCTGCGCCCACGATCTCGGCCTGCCTGTCGAGGAGATCCGCCGCCGCAACTTCATCCGGCCGGAGCAATTTCCCTACCGGACGCAAACCGGCCGCCTCTACGACACCGGTGAATTCGAAGGCCATATGGAGCGCGCCATCGAGCAATCCGAATGGAAAGCGTTTCCCGAGCGGCTGGCGCAATCGAAGGCCGGCGGAAAAATCCGCGGCCTCGGCATGGCGACCTATATCGAGGCCTGTGCCTTTCCGGGCTCCGAACCGGCCTTCGTCGAACTCAATGGCGATGGCACGGTGACGCTGAAGATCGGCACCCAGACCAACGGGCAGGGACACGCCACCGCCTATGCGCAGTTCCTGTCGGAAAAGCTCAATCTCGACATCGACAAGATTCATGTCCGCCAGGGCGATACCGATGAGCTGAAGGCCGGCGGTGGCACTGGCGGCTCGCGCTCCATTCCGCTGGGGGGTGTATCGGCTTCCCGCGCGGGCGAGGATCTGGCCAACAAGATCAAGCGCATCGCCGCCGACGAGCTTGAAGCCTCGGCCGGCGACATTGAGCTGTCTGATGGTGTTGCCCGCATCGTCGGCACCGATCGCTCGATCGATTTTTCCGCCATCGCCAAGGCCGCCAAGACATCAGACGATCTCAAGGGCTTTGGCGAGTTTGTGCAGGACGAATGCACCTATCCCAACGGCACCCATATCTGCGAGGTCGAGATCGATCCCGACACCGGCGCGACCGAGATCGTCCGCTACACCATCGTCGACGATTTCGGCGTCACCGTGAACCCGATCCTGCTCGCCGGCCAGGTGCATGGCGGCGTCGTGCAAGGTATCGGCCAGGCACTGACCGAAGACACTATCTATGGCGAGGATGGACAGCTTTTGACGGCGAGCTTCATGGATTACGCCATGCCGCGCGCCGACAATTTCCCGTTCTTCCATTTCGAGACCCGCAACGTGCCTTCGACCACCAATGCACTCGGCATCAAGGGCGCGGGCGAGGCCGGCACCATCGGCTCGACGCCGGCGGCACTCAATGCGGTGACCGACGCGCTCTGGCGCGCTTACGGCGTCAAGCACATCGACATGCCGGCAACGCCGGCGCGTATCTGGGCGACGATCCGAGAAGCGTCGGGAGCGTGACAGCAGGCCCCGGCAGCCCCCCGGCCACAGCCAGCGATGATGCCGGCGGGCACGACACGCTTACCGGCATCATGCTCAAGATCGTGTCGGTGGCGGTCTTCGTCGGCATGCAGACCTGTATCAAAGCCGCAGGCACGGTTCCGGCCGGCCAGATTGTCTTCTTCCGCTCCTTCTTCGCCATCTTCCCGATCATCGCCTTCCTGGCCTTCAGGAAAGAACTCGGCACTGCCTTCACCACCAGGCGTCCGTTCAACCACATCGCCCGCGGCCTGGTCGGCGTCTGCGCCATGGGGCTCGGCTTTTTTGCGTTGATCCGGCTGCCGCTGCCGGAAGCGATCACGCTGAACTACGCGCAGCCGCTGCTGGTGGTGGTGTTCAGCTCCATCTTCCTCGGCGAGGCCATCCGCGTCTATCGCTGGAGTGCGGTCGCGGTCGGCCTGGTCGGCGTGCTGATCATCTCCTGGCCGGAACTGACACTGCTGAGTTCCGACGAGGCGCTCGACGACCAGGAAGTGCTTGGCGTCATGGCCGCTCTTGTCGCGGCAGCGATCTCGGCCGTCGCCATGCTCTTGGTGCGCAATCTCGTGCAAAGCGAGCGCACGGCGACCATCGTGCTGTGGTTTTCGGTGACGGCGAGCGTCATGTCGCTGCTGTCGCTGCCATTCGGCTGGCAGGCGCTGACGCCGCTCCAGGCGGCTCTTCTTGTTGCCGCCGGCTTCTGCGGCGGCCTCGGTCAGATCCTGATGACGGCGGCCTATCGCCATGCCGAGGCCTCGGTGGTGGCGCCGTTCGAATACACCTCGATGATCCTCGGCGTCGTCGTCGGTTATCTCGTCTTCGGCGACGTCGCCACGCTCCATATGCTTGTCGGCGGCCTGATCGTCGTCGCCGCCGGCATCTTCATCATCTGGCGCGAACGCCAGCTTGGCCTGGAGCGCACCCGCACGCGCAAGGCGTCTTTGCCTGAAGGGTGATTACGACAGCTCGGCTCGCTCCTTCGCCAACCGAACCAGCACTGTCCTCGTCTGTTCATCGGCGGGGAAAAACGATTCGATCGCCAGTTCCGAAAGCGTCACGTCGAGCGGCGTGCCGAAGACAGTGATGGTGCTGATGAACGACAGCACCTGATCGCCATGCGCCAGCCTGAGCGGATGCACGATGGCATTCGGCTCGACCGGCGACTGCCGGCTGCCTCTCAGGCCGGACGGATAAGTCCTCAGCTCACGCTCGAGTTCGATCAGCACCGCATCGCCGCTCGCATCATTCTGGTGTTTCAGGCGCTCGAGCAGATGCGTTCGCCATTCCTGGAGATTGACGATGCGCGGTGCGATGCCGCCGGGATGCAGGCTAAGGCGAAGCACGTTGACCGGCGGCGTCAGCAGCGAAGCCTCGCTGACATCGGCGAGGAAGGGTGCAATGGCGGCATTGGCCGAAACCAGGTTCCAGTGGCGGTCGACGGCGAGTGCCGGGAAAGGCTCGTGGCCTTTGAGGACGATCTCGACGGCCGCCATCGCCGGCGCCAGCGTCGTGTCGGTCAACGAGCGTTCGCCGAAGCTCGGCGCAAAGCCGGCGGCGAGCAGCAATTGATTGCGTTGCCTCAGCGGTATCGACAATTGCTCGGCCAGATGCAGCACCATGTCGCGCGAGGGCGCGGCGCGGCCGCTTTCGACGAAGCTCAGATGCCGCTGCGAGATCTCGGCCTCCATGGCGAGGTCGAGCTGCGACATGCGGCGGCGGGTGCGCCACTCGCGAATGAGGCTGCCGGCGGAGGTTTGGGCTGTTGTCATGAGTGAATGACTAGGCCGGAGAGGCGTGCATTTCAATTACCTGCGAGGTTATCGCTAGGTGAGCGCGCGCAGCTTCGCCTTGACTTCGAGGAAATCCCGCCACGCCAGCTTCTTGTGCGACGGGGTTCGCAGGAGATAGGCCGGATGCAGCGTCGGCATGGCCGGGATCGCGATGCCGGATGCCGTCGTGTGAACGCGCCAATTGCCGCGCAGCCGCAATATGCCCTCCGAGGTGTTGAGCAAGGTCTTGGCTGACGGGCCGCCAAGGTTGATCAGCACCTTCGGATTGACCAGTTCGATCTGCCGCTCGATGAACGGCCGGCAGATCTCGGTTTCGTGCGGCGTCGGCGTGCGATTGCCCGGCGGCCGCCAGGGAATGACATTGGCGATATAGACTGAAGTACGATCGAGCCCGATCGCCGCCAGCATGCGGTCGAGCAGCCGGCCCGATCGGCCGACGAAGGGCAGGCCCTCGATGTCCTCGTCGCGGCCGGGTGCCTCGCCGACCAGCATGACGGCGGCTTCCGGGTTGCCGTCGGCGAACACCAGGTTCTTGGCGGTGGCCTTGAGATTGCAGCCGTCGAACGCCGCCATGTGCTGGCGAAGCTCGTCAAGCGTTGTTGCCGTCGTTGCCAATTGGCGGGCAAGTGCTGCCTGCGCTTCATCGGGAACCGCAGTCGTCGCAGACGGCGACCGCGCAACGGGTGGTGCATCTGCTCTATCCCCGGCTTCGCCGCGGGGCACGGTCGTCGAGCGCAGCGGAGCGGCGGTGTCACCCGAAGGCGCTGCGGTCGGCGCGCGCTCCATCGGCTTTGGCGAGACCTCGGTGAACCGGTTCACCGGCTGCTCTTCGAGCGCCTCGTCGGCGCCTACGCTGGCGTAAAACGCCAGCAGGTCGGCGATATCAGGCCTGTTGGTTGGGGAAACGGCAGTCATCGATTCACATTCGTCCGCGTGGCGACAATTTGCAAGGCTGGCAGCTTCTCTACCAGGGCAACGAACTCGGGTTGACGGGTTCCTTCGGAGCCTTTCGTCGGCGCGTCGGCTGACGGAGCATCAAACGAAAAATCCGCCTGTGCGGCGGGTCACTGGCGCAAAATCAGCACCATAGGCAAAAATGTACCATAGCTGAGGTCACCGAGTCAAGAAAAAATTCCTATCATGTCTACCCCGTCGGTATGCGCGGATCCTGCACCAGATAGAAGGTCCAGCGCGGCGTGTAGTCGGTCATCAGGAATGCGAACCTGGCGGTTTTCAACGGGTCGACCTTGCCATTCCGGAACAGCAGCCGGTCATAGGGTTCGAAATCGCGATCGAAATCGGCGAAATTGCTCGACAAAATATTGTCCGGCGTCTTGTTGCGCTGGTCGAAGGAAAGCCCGTCGCCGAACACGCTCGGCTGGTTCAGGATCTCCTGCAATTCGAACTGGAATTCGATCCAGGCCTGGCCGCTGTTGTTGAGCACCTCGATGCGCATATACATCATGCCGTTGGCGAATTCGCCGGCCTTGCCGAAGGCCTGGATCGGCTTTGTCGTGCGGATCGTCAGCGTCACCGGCGTTGACGAATTCAGCTCTTCGGTAATGACGAACGGATCGTCCTTCGTTCCGATGCCCGAGGCGCCGGTGATGCGGAAGCCGCCAAGCTCGTCGGAGAAGGAGTAGGCGCCTGCCGCCCAGACCTTCACTTCGTCGGCGGCAGCGTAATGCGGCGCCAGCATCAGAAGGGCCAAAAGGAGCGCCCGGCGGATCCGGCCGGGCGGGAAAAGAAAGCGCGTCGATGAAAAGCCGGCTGGCCCAGGAATGCGCATGGCGTGAAGTATGGCCGATAAGCAAGCCGTCGAACAATTAAAAACGCGCGCCTCGCAGGCAATGCCGGGCGAAAAGCAGTCTTCCAGCCTCGCAATGCGCGACTTTTTGGCCAAAACGGCATTGTCACGTATGCGCCGGTTTCCTGTCGTCAATTGATGCGCTATGCAGCGCGGGAGCCAGCAAGATACCCGAATGGGATAAGCCAGTGCGGAGGGGTTGATGAGCGACATCGAACGCGAAAGCATGGAATTCGACGTGGTTATCGTCGGCGCCGGACCGGCGGGCCTCGCCGCCGCGATCCGCCTCAAGCAGGTCAATCCCGAGCTTTCGGTCGTCGTCCTGGAGAAGGGCGGTGAGGTCGGCGCCCATATTCTCTCCGGCGCCGTTGTCGATCCGATCGGCATCGACCGGCTCTTGCCGGGCTGGCGCGATGAGGACGGCCATCCCTTCAAGACGCCGGTCACATCAGACCATTTCCTGGTCCTTGGCCCTGCCGGCTCGTTTCGCCTGCCCAACATGCTGATGCCGCCGCTGATGAACAATCATGGCAACTACATCGTTTCGCTCGGCAATGTCTGCCGCTGGCTGGCGACCAAGGCCGAAGCGCTCGGCGTCGAGATCTATCCGGGCTTTGCCGCTGCCGGCCTGCTCTACAATGAGCAAGGCGCCGTCACCGGCGTCGTCACCGGCGACATGGGCATCGAGAAGGACGGAACGCACGGTCCGGGCTTCGCCCCCGGCATGGCGCTGATGGGCAAATATGTGCTGATCGGGGAGGGCGCTCGCGGCTCGCTCGCCAAGCAGCTGATCGCCAGATACAAGCTTTCCGATGGCCGCGAACCGGGCAAATACGGCATCGGCCTGAAGGAACTCTGGCAGGTCAAGCCGGAGAACCACCGTCCGGGGCTGGTCCAGCATTCCTTCGGCTGGCCGCTTGACTTGAAGACCGGCGGCGGCTCGTTCCTCTACCATCTCGAGGACAATCAGGTGGCGGTCGGCTTCGTCCTCCACCTCAATTACAAGAACCCCTATCTGTCGCCGTTCGAGGAATTCCAGCGCTTCAAGACCCATCCGGCAATCAGCGGGACCTTCGAGGGTGCCAAGCGCCTGGGCTATGGCGCGCGCGCCATCACCGAGGGCGGCTGGCAGTCGGTGCCGAAACTCTCCTTCCCCGGTGGTGCGCTGATGGGATGTGCGGCGGGCTTCGTCAACGTGCCGCGCATCAAGGGCTCGCACAATGCCGTGCTGTCCGGCATGCTGGCGGCCGAGCATGTCGCAGAGGCGATCGGTGCCGGGCGCGCGAACGACGAACTCGCTTCCTACGAGGAAGCCTGGCGCGCGACCGACATCGGCAAGGATTTGAAGAAGGTGCGCAACGTCAAGCCGCTGTGGTCGCGCTTCGGCACCATCGTCGGTGTCGGCCTCGGCGGCCTCGACATGTGGCTGAACACGCTGTTCGGCGTCTCGCCCTTCGGCACGCTGAAGCATGGCAAGGCCGACTATGCGACGCTCGAGCCTGCCGCCCGGCACAAGAAGATCGCCTATCCGAAGCCCGATGGCGTGCTGACCTTCGACAGGCTGTCCTCGGTGTTCCTGTCCAACACCAATCACGAGGAAAACGAGCCGGTCCACCTGCTTGTCGGCGACATGGAACTGCAGAAGCGGTCCGAGCACGATGTCTTTGCGGGCCCCTCGACGCGCTACTGTCCGGCCGCGGTTTACGAGTGGGTCGACAAGGATGGCAATGCCGCCGCCGATCCCACGGCCAAGGATGTGCGCTTCGTCATCAACGCGCAGAACTGCGTCCACTGCAAGACATGCGACATCAAGGACCCGAACCAGAACATCAACTGGGTGCCGCCGCAAGGCGGAGAAGGCCCAGTCTACCAGGGCATGTAGGCCCGCGCCGGCCACAGCGTGCAAAGACCCCGACGACGGCTCGGGGTCTCCCGTGGCATGTGAAACATTAGGACTGTTGAAACTGCCGCGCGCTTATGGTTCCATTCCTTGACGATAAGGAGATGGCCAATGCGCCTGGCGGTTCTGGCATGCCTCGTGGCGATCGGTGCGCTGTTCGGTTTGGCTTCGGCGGCCTCGGCCGGCACCAGGGTGGTGGTCAAGACGCGGACCTACGACATCACCGGGAACACGGGGCTGGCGCTGATGCAGGCGATGGACAGCAAGGGGCCGAAGCACGGCTTCATGACGCATGCCATCGCGTTGACCGGCTACGCAGTGGATTGGGACCTTGACACCAGCCAGGACAATGGCGTTTGCCGCTTGCGGCGTGCAAACGGCACGCTCAATCTCTTCTATACATTTCCGCGTGTCGCCTCGGCCACCACTCCGACGCTCCGGAAGCGCTGGACGCGGTTCTTCGCCGGCGTCCGCGCCCATGAGGAAACCCATGGCCGCATCGCCAGGGAGATGATGCGGGCCACGGAAAGATCGATCTCCGGCCTCAGGATTGCCGACGACCGGTTCTGCTACAAGACACGTCGCGAGGCACAGCGACGTATCAAGGCCACCAATGCCGCATATGAGGCCAAGCAGCTCGCTTTCGATGCGCGCGAGCATCGCGATGGCGGCCATGTCCAGCATCTCGTCGTCGCTTTGGTCAGGCCCTGATCCTTCAGCCTGGCGTCTTGCCGGTCTGGCTTATCGCCGCGGTCGCGGTTTCATGTTCGTCGAGCGGCTTTTGCTGGTTCAGCCTGAGTGAGAACTCCACCATGACCGGGAGGTGATCCGAGCCCGTGTCCTCCAGCCGTGTCGCGGAATGGATGGTCACGCCGCCCTTGCTGAAAACCTGGTCGATCGGCAGGCCGGCGAAGCGCCGCAGCAAGTCCGGCAGCTTGATGTGGATCCAGGTCGGGCCGGCGGACGGCATCACGGTCAGCCCGCCAAGCGCCGCGACCCGCCGCACGGCGGCACTCCACGGCGTGGCATTGCAGTCGCCCGCCATGATGGCCGTCTCGCCGAGCGCGGAAAGCGGCTCCGTCAGCTCACCGATCTGCCAGTACTGTTCGCGTGGCCAGGGCCAGCTGAGATGGATCGCGGCGACATCGACGTCGATGCCGCCGAAGTCGACGGTCGCTGTCGCCATGGCGCCGCGCCTTTCGCAACGCGCCTCGGTGCCGGCGGCAAAGGGTCGCCGCGAAAGCAGCGCGACGCCGAATATGCCGTTGGGATAGGGACAGAGGATCCGGTATGGATAGGCGCTGCTTATATAGCCAAGCTCGGTCGCCCACATCGCCGATACCTCGTCCAGGGTGATCACGTCGGGATTGGTCCGACCGATCAGCGACAGCACCTTCTTCGGCGTCGGATTGTCGTAGCGCAGGTTCATCTGCAGCAGCTTGTAGATCGCGCGGTCTTCGTTCTTGGCTTCATAGGCGGCCTGAACCGGCCACAGGCGGGAGAAGGACAGCGACCCGGAAGTGGTGGCGAAGGCCGCCACGGCAAAAAGCAGTGCCACGGCCGCCTGCAGGCGAAATGTCGTGGCCAGCAGCGGCAGCGCGCAGAGCGCCATCAGCACGGCAAGGTGGACGCGGAAATGCGAGAAGGAATCGAAGGCGGGATGCAGCGTTCCGAAAAACCCGGCCACCAGCGCGATCGAACAGGCCAGCATTGCCAGGAATGCAACCGAAATCAGCAATGTCCCGAAGCTCGCTCTCTCCATGCCGCCTGCTTATCGGCAGAAATGCGGCCCAATCAAGATGAGAAATGCCTACGCGATGCGTGGTATCGGCCTACTGGAACGCCGTTTCCGAAAAACTTCTGAGCTTGCGCGAATGCAACCGCTCCATCGGCATTTCCGCGAGCTTCTCCATCGCCCTGATGCCGATGGTCAGGTGCTGCGCCACCTGGCGCTTGTAGAATTCGGTCGCCATGCCGGGCAGCTTCAACTCGCCATGCAGCGGTTTGTCCGAAACGCACAGCAGCGTGCCGTAGGGAACGCGGAAACGGAAGCCATTGGCGGCGATGGTCGCCGATTCCATGTCGAGTGCGATGGCGCGAGATTGCGACAGACGCTGGACCGGGCCACGCTGGTCGCGCAGTTCCCAGTTGCGATTGTCGATGGTGGCGACGGTGCCCGTGCGCATGATGCGCTTCAGGTCGTAGCCGGTAAGGCCGGTGACTTCGGCGACGGCTTCCTGCAACGCCACCTGGATCTCGGCCAGCGGCGGGATCGGCACCCAGACCGGGAGATCGTCGTCCAGCACATGGTCCTCGCGCACATAGGCATGCGCCAGCACATAGTCGCCCAGCGCTTGGGTGTTGCGCAGGCCGGCACAGTGGCCGAGCATCACCCAGGCATGCGGCCTCAGCACCGCAATATGGTCGGTGATGGTCTTGGCGTTGGAAGGCCCGACGCCGATATTCACCATGGTGATGCCGCCATGTCCCGATTTCTTCAGATGATAGGCCGGCATCTGTGGCAGGCGGGGAACTGCGACGCCTTCACTGGGCGCGCTTTGCCCGCCCTTGGTGATGACATTGCCCGGCTCGACGAACTCCGTGTATCCGCCGCCGCCATTGGCCATCAGGTCGCGGGCGCGGGCTACGAATTCGTCGATGTAGAACTGATAATTGGTGAACAGCACGAAGTTCTGGAAATGCTGCGGCGTGGTCGCCGTATAGTGCGACAGCCGGTGCAGCGAATAATCGATGCGCTGCGCCGTGAAAGGGGCCAGGGGCCTCGGCTCGCCGAAGGCGACTTCGAAGGTGCCGTTGGCGATCTGGTCGTCGGTGCCATCGAGATCCGGCACGTCGAACAGGTCGCGGATCGGCCGCTTGATGCGCTCTGCCGTCGCGCCGTCGACATGGGTGCCTTCAAGGAAGGCGAAATGCAGCGGGATGGGTGTGGTCGATTCCGACACCGTGACCGCAACCCCATGATTGCGCATGATCAGGCGCAACTGCTCGACGAGGTAGCTTTCGAACAGGCCCGGCTGGGTGATGGTGGTGGAAAAATGCCCAGGCGTCGGCATATGGCCATAGGCCTGGCGCGAGTCGATCTGGGTGAATGAGTTGGTGGTGACGCCGATCTCCGGATAGAAGGCCCGGTAGCGCTTGCCATTGTCGCCGCCTGCTGCCGCCAGCTCTGCGAAGGAGTCGCGCAGGAACTTGGTGTTGCGGTCGTAAAGCGCCTGCAGTGCCTTGACGGCTTTTTCGGCGCTATCAAAGCTTTGCCGGCCAAAAGGCTCCGGCATGACGACAGATTCGATGGCTTGTGGGTAGATTCGCTTTTCCATGGCTCAATATAGAGACTTGGATCGGCACTTGGGAGGGGTGTCGCGACCGAAGGCGGCCAAAGCGCCGTTTTTCTTCAACCGCGCTGCAGGCTGACCAGGAGCACAAAGCCGACGCCGGACTTCTTCAGGGCAGGTGCGTCGATCGTCGAGCCGGCATCGGAGCGCATCATCGGCACGGCCAGAACCGGAGCGGCCAGAACCGCCAGGATAAGCGCCGCCCGCGGCAGAAGCCGAAGGGTCTTGAGAGCGTTGGCGGCGATGCGGTTCATGGTGTTTCAGCTTTTCTTTTCGAGGTCTTGGTTTCTTTGTTCAGTTGCGAAGATGGGTGGGGCAGGCGAGGCGGCAGGTTCTGGAACTGGCTTCGTCCCAGGCGCGGGCCGCCCGGCCCGCTTCGGCGACGAGGATGGCGAAGAACATTCCAAACAGGCTCACCAGCAGGCAAACGATGGTGAAGCGGCGAGCAAGCATTGGGTCGGTCTCCTTCAACACGCCGGAGAATGCCCTGATGCAACTGAACCGGCTCTGATGCCGGCGTTCATCTGCGGTTCAAGATGATTGACGGGGTTTCGACGGCGCCGGCGTCGGTTTGGATGGCCGCCGGCGGGTATCGAGCATCACCGGTGCAGGATGTGTCGGCAAACGAAAACGGGACCCGTCGGGGTCCCGTCCTCATGTCGCAAGGATGCGCTCGATCAGAGCTTGTGCCAGGTCTGGCTCTTGCAGATCAGTCCGCCGAGCACGCAGCCGCTCATCTTGAGAGAGGTGCCCGACAATGTCGCCTTGCCCGAATAGGTCTTGTCGTTTGCCGGATCGGTGATGTTGCCGGCATATTTGTTGTCGCCTGTCGCCTTGAGCGAGCCGATGGTCTTGCCGGCATATTTGCCGGACTTGAGCGTGATGGAAAACGAGCCGCCGCCAGCGATGGCCGCGGTATCGCCGGCCTGCGTCTTCCAATTGCCCTCGATCGGATCGGCCCAGGCCGCACCGGCCATGATCAATGTGGCCGCAAGGGCCAGGCTCACTTTTCGAAACATGTCTTCCTCCCTTTGGATGTCCGGCCGGATGCTCCGCCTCGCCGGTCTGCCGCTTACGCAAACGTAAGCTAATCCAGCTCCCGGCAAAACAAAAGCGGTGCCGCAACGGAAGAGTTGCGGATTTTGAAGGGGCCTGAATGAGCCTCCTGGCCAAGGAAATGAAACGATCGGCGCTTCGCCTTTGTCTCCCGTGGTTAGCGAAGTCTTGACTTGGCATTGGAAAATTTTCGTCAAATTTGACGCAAGCAGGCTGAATTGCTGACTTTATATCCTTAACGAATTTCCGTGTTTACCTCTTGTTTTAGCTTTGTTTTCCTCAAATTAAGCACGCCATTTAACGACGGATTCAAGCCTGCACGGCATTCTCGAAAGCATCGGAAGAGCAGCCGCCAAGGGCAAAAGAAGGCAGCTCTCGGGAGCCTGACAGGGGCCGGAAACAGGGGATTGAAATGGCACGTTTTGAAATGCTTGAAGCAGGTTTCGGCGCCATGGGGGCAACTGCCCAGGCCGACATCCTTTTCGAACTGGGCATGATGTATGCGACCGGCCGCGATTGCGAGACCGATGTCGTTGCCGCCCACAAATGGTTCAACATCGCCGCCATCAAGGGCTCGGCCCGCGCCGCGGAACTGCGCTCGGAACTGTCGGCGGCCATGTCGAAGGTCGAGATCGCCACGGCGCTGCGCGAAGCCCGCGAATGGATGACCATGCACTGAAATCTGCCAATCGCGGACAGGTCCATCGAAGACAGGGAAGCTCCGGGATCAAGGCCGCACAGACGGCCAGACCCGGCGAAATCGAAGGCCGCGCAAGACGGTCACGAAGGCAAGAGAAAGAACGTGGCAGGCCGCAAGGCTCAGCTGTGCGCGACACGGGGAAGGCGAGCGGGATTCTTAGGCGCGAGAGTGCCCGGAGATTGCTCGACGGACAAAAAAGCCACGACCAGCCGGAACAAGGCTGGCGTGGCTTTTTGCGTGGATGACGTCTTGCAGGCCCAATCGAGCGGCGCCAATGCGCCTAGACAGGCCGAATGAAGGATGAAATTGTCCGGCCTCTCTGGAAGAAGCGGGGCCGGGGCGGCCGCGCGTGAGTGGAGGAGTTCTACCATCATGAAAAAATTGAGTATTTTGAACGCGGCCATATTCGGCCTGATGATGAGCACGCCGGTTGCATTCGCCGATGACATCACCTTTGCGGTGATCGGCCCGATGACCGGACAGCTCGCCACCATCGGCGATCAGTTCAAGCAGGGCGCACAGGCCGCTGCCGACGCGATCAACGCCGCTGGCGGCGTCAACGGGTCGATGATCAAGCTCGATATCGAAGACGACCAGTGCGATCCCAAGCAGGCCGTGTCGGTTGCCAACCGCGTCGTCGCCGATGGCGTCAAGTTCATCGACGGCCATGCCTGCTCCGGTTCGAGCATTCCGGCCTCGGCCGTCTATGCCGAAGCCGGCGCGCTGATGATGAGCCCGGCTTCTTCCAACCCGGTGCTGACCGACGCGGCCGCCAAGGCCGGCTGGCCGACGATCATGCGCCTTTACACGCGTGACGATGCGCAGGGCGCCTTCATCGGCCCATGGATCGCCAAGAAGTTCGCCGGCAAGAATGTCGTCGTCCTGCATGACAAGAGCGCCTACGGACAGGGCGTGGCTGACGCTGTCAGGGCAACGATGAATGCCGGCGGCCTCAAGGAGGTCTATTATGACGGCATCAATGCTGGCGAGAAGGACTATTCGGCTCTCGTCACCAAGCTCAAGGATTTGAAAGCCGACGTTGTTTATTTCGGCGGCTATCATCCAGAAGCCGGCCTGATCCTGCGTCAGTCGGCGGAACAGAACCTGAAGTTCCAGCTGATCATGCCGGACTCCATCGCCTCGCCCGAATTCTGGCAGGTTGCTGGCCCGGCCGGCGAGGGCACCATGTTCGTCTTCCCGTCGGATCCGCAGGCAAAGCCGGAAGCCAAGGCAGCCGTCGAGAAGATCAAGGCCGGCGGTTTCGTGCCGGAGGGCTTCACGCTGTTCTCATACGCCACCATCCAGGCATTCGCCGAAGGCATCAAGCGTGCCGGCAGCGACGACCCGGCCAAGGTTGCCGAAGCGCTGAAGAACGGCACGCCGATCAGCACCGTTGTCGGTGATGTCACCTTCGATGAGAAGGGCGACCTCAAGAATGCCAGCTACGACATCAACCAGTGGCATGACGGCAAATACGCGCCGATCGCGCAGTAATCACCGCCCTGGCGACTGGATAGCATAGAGAAATGGCCGGGGTCGTCCCGGCCATTTTCTTGTTTGCCCTGTCGTTGGCCTTCCGAACCGTCAGCTCACTGCTGTGGTCGCAGCATTGTGCTCCTCGACGAACCGCACCAGCACCGTCCCGTCGGTCACCTGCGCGCCCTCGGTGGCGATCTCGGCGATCACGCCGTCATGCGGCGCGGCGATGGTGTGCTCCATCTTCATCGCCTCCAGGATCAGCAGCGGCTGGCCCTTGATCACCGTATCGCCTTTTCCCACGCGCACCAGCTTGACCAGTCCCGGCATCGGCGCACGCAGGCTGCCGGCGCTTGCCGCCGCCTCATCGGCCCGTGCCAACGGGTCCGGCACGGCGAAGGTGTAGCCAACGGCGCCTTCGAACACGGTGATGTGGCCGGGCCAGCGGGCAAGGCGCGGCGCGGCGCGAAAATCATGCGAATTGGTGTCGTCATAGGGCTTCTCCAGCGCGACCTGGAAGCGCCCATCCGGCCGCACCGAAACCTTCGCCGCGATATTGTCTTCGCCGAACTTCAGCCATGTGCGTCGCGCCACACTGTGGAAATGGGCATAGCCGGCAAGCGACGACCACGGATCGTCTGACAACGGCGATGCTCCGCCCCCCGAGGCTGCGATTGCGGCCGCGGCTATGGTTTCTCCGCTTGGCGGCGCGACCTCGGTCAGCGCCGTCTGGTACCTGGCGATCAGGCTGGTGTCGACGTCGCCTGCGGCGAAATCCGGATCGGCGGCGAGAGCGGCAAGAAAGGCGGTGTTGACGGTCGAGCCGGCGATCTCGGTCCGGGATAGCGCCGCGCCAAGCGCTTCCAGAGCCGCCTGGCGGTCCGTGGCGTGGACGACCAGCTTGGCGATCATCGGATCGTAGTACGGCGAGATGGCGTCACCCGCCCGCACGCCGGTTTCGATGCGCATCGTGGCGCCTTGCGGGGCCGCGTCTGGAAATCTCAGATGATGCAGCGTGCCCGTTGCCGGCAGAAAACCTTTTGCCGCGTCCTCGGCATAGATGCGCGCCTCGAAGGCATGGCCGGTAAGCGCGATCTCGCTTTGCGTCTTCGGCAGCTTTTCGCCGCTGGCGACCCGCAACTGCCACTCGACCAGGTCGGTGCCGGTCACCATTTCGGTGACCGGATGTTCGACCTGCAGACGGGTGTTCATCTCCATGAACCAGAAGCGGTCGGCCTTCAGGCCCTGCGAGGCATCGACGATGAACTCGATGGTGCCGGCGCCTGAATAATTGATCGCCTTGGCGGCCTTCACCGCCGCATCCGTCATCGCCTTGCGCAAAGCCTCGGTCATGCCGGGCGCGGGCGATTCCTCGATCACCTTCTGGTGGCGGCGCTGCGCCGAGCAGTCGCGCTCATAAAGGTGCACCGCGTTGCCGAAATTATCGCCGAACACCTGCACTTCGATATGGCGCGGCTTGTCGACATATTTTTCGACCAGCACGCGGTCGTCGCCGAACGCGGCTTTCGCCTCGCGCCGCGCGCTGGACAACGCCTCGGAAAACTCATCGGGATGCTCGACCCGGCGCATACCCTTGCCGCCGCCGCCGGCGCGTGCCTTGATCAGCACGGGATAGCCGATCTCGCGTGCCTTGGAGGCAAGCAGCACGATCTCCTGCGCCTCGCCATGGTAACCCGGAACGACCGGAACGCCGGCCTTTTCCATCAGCCGCTTGGCCGCGTCCTTCAGCCCCATGGCACGGATCGAGGCCGCCGGCGGGCCGATAAAAATGAGCCCCGCCGCCGTCACCTGGTCGACGAAATCGGGATTTTCCGACAGGAAGCCGTAGCCGGGATGAATGGCTTGTGCGCCGGTAGCCAAGGCCGCGGCGATGATCTTGTCACCGCGCAGATAGCTTTCGCCGACGGGCGAGGGGCCGATATGCACCGCCTCGTCGGCCATCTCGACATGCAGGGATCTCGCGTCGGCATCCGAATAGACGGCGACAGTGCGCACACCCAGTTTCCGAGCCGTGCGGATGACACGACAGGCGATCTCGCCGCGATTGGCAATCAGGATCTTGGCAAACATGGAGCCTCCGCATGTAAGGCTCGCAGTCCATGGGAAGCAGGGCGCTTGAACACCCCCCTCTGTCCTGCCGGCCCCCGCAAGGAGGGAGATTGGCAGCTTTGCCCTCGCTGCGAACCTTCAATGTTGGAATTTGGCGAAAGCGATAGCGACAGTCGATCTCCCCCAAAGCGGGGGAGACGTCCGGCAGGACAGAGGGGGGTACGGTCCAGCGAGCCATTCCAGCCCTCGGCGTAGACCTCTCCCTTACCAAGGCAGTGCTCTACCTTGCGGTCGGTAGTATCTATTTCGATGACGAAATTGCGCAGCCGCCACTCGCGGTCTTGAGCTTCCACCGTGTCAAGCCGGCCTGGCAATTGCGTAGCGCCGTCTCTTCCGCCGCCTTCTGGGACGGCGCGTTGAGCTTCGTCCCGCAGACAATGTAGAGGTCGACGACACGCGAATAAAAGGTTGTGGCGTAGGCCGAATGGCCGCTCGCCGCGACGTAGCCCTTGTAGGCAACGTTGCATTCGCCCGAACCCAAGGTCGGCGGAAAACGCACGTCTCCCTTGCGTCCTGCGAGCGATTCCGCCGAGCCGACGCCGGTCGCTGTTAATATTAGAAATATGGAAAGTATCGAAGCAGCCGTTCCCTGGCAATATTTCAGTTTCATTTCCAGCCTGTCCCCATTGCCCCATGCTGGATAAGCAGTATCGAATATTTTGCCTCGCCGCCAGTTCACTGTTTGAGATTCGAAGCCGCCTATGCTGATGAATCGGTTGGTCCATACAGTTCAGCCTTTTCCCACGGCAGCAACGGCCTGCCGGTATAGTTCCGCCGTTTGTCCGTCGAAGTTGACCGTCCATTCTCACATCCGAAACACGCCGAAGCGCGTGTCCTCGATTTCGGCGTTGAGCGCAGCGGACAGGCTGAGCGCCAGCACGTCGCGGGTCTTCGCAGGGTCGATGATGCCGTCGTCCCAGAGGCGTGCGGACGAATAGAGCGGATGGCCCTCATGCTCGTATTTCATCAGGATCGGCTTCTTGAATTTCGCCTCTTCCTCGGCGCTCCATTCCCCGCCCTTGCGCTCGATGCCCTCGCGCTTGACCATGGCCAGCACCGTCGCCGCCTGTTCGCCACCCATTACTGAGATACGCGCATTCGGCCACATCCACAGGAAGCGCGGCGAATAGGCGCGGCCGCACATGCCATAATTGCCGGCGCCGAACGAACCGCCGATGATGACGGTCACTTTCGGCACGCGGGCGGTGGCGACCGCCATCACCAGCTTGGCGCCGTCCTTGGCGATGCCGCCTGCTTCATATTTTCGACCGACCATGAAGCCGGTGATGTTTTGCAGGAAGACCAATGGGATCTTGCGCTGGCAGCACAGTTCGATGAAGTGCGCCCCCTTCAGCGCGCTTTCGGAAAACAGCACGCCGTTGTTGGCGATGATGCCGACCGGCATGCCATGGAGATGGGCAAAGCCGGTGATCAGCGTGGTGCCGTAATTCTGCTTGAACTCGTCGAATTCGGAACCGTCGACGATGCGCGCAATCACCTCGCGTGCGTCATAGGGCTGGCGCAGGTCGGTCGGCACGATGCCGTAGAGTTCATCCGCCGGATGAAGCGGCGGAATCGATCTCTGTAAGTTTAGGCTTACAGTCTTGTTCCGATTCAGGTTTTTGACGATGCGGCGGCAGATGGCGAGCGCATGGTCGTCGTCCAGCGCATAGTGGTCGGCAACACCGGAGAGCCTGGTGTGCACATCGGCGCCGCCAAGATCCTCGGCACTGACATCCTCTCCGGTTGCCGCTTTCACCAGCGGCGGACCGCCGAGGAAGATGGTTGCCTGGTTGCGCACCATGATCGTTTCGTCCGACATCGCCGGCACATAGGCGCCGCCCGCCGTGCAGGAACCCATGACGCAGGCGATCTGCGGAATGCCTGATGCCGACATGTTGGCCTGATTGTAGAAGATGCGGCCGAAATGCTCGCGATCGGGAAACACCTCGTCCTGGTTGGGCAGGTTGGCGCCGCCGCTGTCGACGAGGTAGATGCAAGGCAAATTGTTCTGCAGCGCGATCTCCTGCGCGCGCAGATGCTTCTTCACAGTCAGCGGATAATAGGTGCCGCCCTTCACCGTGGCGTCGTTGACGACGACCATCACCTCGGTGCCTTCGACGCGGCCGATGCCGGCGATCATTCCGGCCGAAGAGATCTCCTCGCCATACATCGACCATGCTGCGAACTGGCCGATCTCGAGGAAGGGCGAGCCGGTGTCGAGCAACTGGGCCAGGCGCTCCCGCGGCAACAGCTTGCCGCGCGAAACATGCCGCTCGCGCGCTTCATCCGAGCCGCCGCGCTCGACGGTGGCCGCCTTCTCCGCAATGTCGGCGACCAGCGCCCGCATGCGCTCGGCATTGGCATGGAATGCTTCGGAGGAGGGGGATATCTGGGTTTGCAGCGTAGCCATGCTATACCCCCTCCGCCATGATCTCGCGGCCGATCAGCCAGCGGCGGATTTCGCTGGTGCCGGCGCCGATCTCGTAGAGCTTGGCGTCGCGCAGCAGGCGGCCGGTCGGATAGTCGTTGATGTAGCCATTGCCGCCAAGCAGCTGGATGGCGTCGAGCGCCATCAGCGTCGCCTTCTCGGCGGCAAACAGCACGCAGCCGGCGGCATCCTTGCGCGTCGTCTGGCCGCGGTCGCAGGCGGCGGCAACGGCATAGACATAGGCGCGCGCGGCGTTCATCACCGTGTACATGTCGGCCAGCTTGCCTTGCACCAGCTGGAACTCGCCGATCGCCTGGCCGAACTGCTTGCGCTCGTGCACATAGGGGACCGCCACGTCGAGGCACGCCGCCATCAGGCCGATCGGGCCGCCGGCAAGCACGGTGCGCTCATAGTCGAGGCCCGACATCAGCACCTCGACGCCGCGGCCCTCCTCGTGCAGCACGTTGTCGAAGGGCACCTCGACATCCCTAAACACCAGCTCGCCGGTGTTGGAGCCGCGCATGCCGAGCTTGTCGAGCTTTTGCGCCACGGAAAACCCGGCAAAAGCCTTCTCGACGATGAAGGCGGTGATGCCGCGCGAGTTTTGCTCCGGATCGGTCTTGGCATAGACGACCAGGGTCTCGGCATCCGGCCCGTTGGTGATCCACATCTTGGTGCCATTGAGCACGTAGCGGTCGTTGCGCTTTTCGGCGCGCAGCTTGAGCGAGACGACGTCCGAGCCGGCGCCGGATTCCGACATCGCCAGCGCGCCGACACGCTCGCCCGAGCACAGTGGCGGCAGGTACCTTTCCTTCTGCGCCGGCGTTCCCCAGCGGTTGATCTGGTTGACGCAGAGATTGGAATGGGCACCGTAGGAGAGGCCGACCGAGGCCGAAGCGCGCGAGATTTCCTCGACGGCGATCACATGCGCGAGATAGCCCATGCCGCTGCCGCCGAAATCGGGATCGGCCGTGATCCCAAGCAGGCCGAGCGCACCGAGTTCACCCCACAGATGCGCCGGAAATTCGTTCGAGCGATCGATGTCGGCGGCGACCGGAGCGATCCGGTCCTGGGCGAAGCGCCGCACCAAGTCGCGCAGCGCCTCGATCTCCTCGTCATGCCCGAAGCTGAGCGTGTTCGTGTACATGCTTTTCCTCCCTGCGCATGACCCCGAAAAATCGACTTTGATTTTCGGAAAGGGATCATGCGCGAAATCAAAATGCTGCAGCGTCCTTTGCGCGTCCGAAGGGACGCGCGGCGCTGTAGGCGTCGATCTTCGCGCCGACGAGCCGCATTGTCATTGAAAGATATGTCGCCGTTACTTCAGCGATCGACAGCCGTTCGCCCGGCCGAAACCAGACGATGACGCCGGTCATCATCTGGATCAGCGCCATGGCCGTCAGCCCGGTGTCGTCGATGCTGAAGGCGCCCGTCTCGTCGCCATCGCGCAGGATGGCGCGCAGTTCCTTCTCGTAAGCTGTGCGCATACGCAGTATCTGTGTCAGCCGTTCGGGCGACAGACTGCGCAATTCCATGTTCGACACATGCGTGGCGTGCCGTCGCTCGATGTGAAAGGCGATGTGGTTTTCGACATAGGCCGAGAGCCGTTGCGCGGGATCTGCGCTGACGGGGCGGGCGGCTTCCCACGCATCGGTAAGACCTTCCATGTGCTCGCGCATCAGCGTGAACAGAAGCTCTTCCTTGGTTGGAAAGTAGCGGTAGAGCGCGGCCGCCTGGACGCCGACTTCGCTGGCCAACTGACGCATCGACATCGCCTCGTACCCAAGGCGCGCGATGAGGTTGACCGCTGCCTCACGGATAGTCGCTTCGGTCTTTTCGCCATCGGACCCAGCGGTGCGTGCCATGTCAGCTCCCCTGCGGAGCAATAATAAAACGAACGTTCAATTAATTCAAGGCGCCCGATCCAAACTCACCTCCATGCAACGATCCTGAACCCAACAGAGGCGTTTTCTGCCACCAACTCCTCGATGTCGACCTTGGAAACAGAAGCTCCGGCCGGCCCTTCCCAGAGGCGCTTGATCATTGTCGAGACCGCTTCATCAAGGCCTGCAATTTGCGTCGTTACGGACCCATCCGCTTCATTGCAAACCCAGCCCGCAAGACCAAGGCCTGTGGCCTCATCCCGGGCCCATGCTCTGAAGCCGACGCCTTGCACATTGCCGTAGATGCGCGCCTGCACTTTCCTGCGATGACCAGTCATGAATCTCTCCAAGCCTGTCTCGTTAAAATCTGGTGCATGGCTCAGGGAATGCAACATGAGAGTTGCGCGCACGACGCAATAGCTGGGCCCTCTGGCTTTGAAATTCATTGACTCAGTCCATTAATTTTGAAAAATGGAGCTGCCTTATTGGGAGTTGGCTGCGGATGTTGGACGAACGCAACGCATTGGTGGCCGATGTCAGGCGCTTCAATCGCTTCTACACGCGCACCGTCGGCCTTCTCGACGAGACGCTGACACAAAGTGCATTCACTTTGACCGAGGCGCGCGTGCTGTTCGAATTGGGTCACCGCAGCAACCCGGCTTCCGCCGAAATCGCCGGGGAGCGCGGTTTCCTGGCTGGTGCTTTTCGGCTGGAGAATGGCCCGGCGGCCTCCGAAATATCAAGACAGTTGCGTGTCGATGCCGCCTATCTGACGCGGATCCTGCGCAAGTTCGCGGGCCAGGGGCTGACCGAGGCCAGAACGGACCCGGCTGACCGGCGCCGAAGGGTTCTCTCGCTGACCGCAAGAGGCGAGGCAGCGCTTGCCAGACTGCAGGCGGCGGCCGATCGGGACACGGCGCGGCTGATCGAAAGCGTCCCCGACGACAGGTTGCATGAACTGCGCAGCGCCTTGCGCAAGGCGGGGGAATTGCTGGGCGATCCCATCCGTGACAGCAGCGAGGTGACGTTGCGGCCGCATCGCGTCGGCGATGTCGGCTGGGTCGTGCAGCGCCAGGCCCAACTCTATGCCGAGGAATATGGCTGGACGATCGAGTTCGAGGCCGTGCTCGCCGAGATCGGCGCCGATTTCATTCGCAATTTCGTGCCCGGCCGCGATTTCTGCTGGATCGCCGAGCGCGGTGGTCAGCCGGTCGGCGCGGTGTTCCTTGTTCATCAGGACGACAAGGTGGCCAAGCTGAGAATGCTGCATGTCGAGGCGTCGGCGCGCGGCCTCGGCATCGGCAAACGACTGGTCGCGGAATGCGTGAAGCGGGCTCGAGCTTGCGGCTACACCAAGCTGGTGCTGTGGACCAACGACATCCTCGTTGCGGCGCGTGCAATCTACGAACGTGCCGGCTTCACGCTGGTCTCGCAGGAGCACCACCACAGCTTCGGCAAGGATCTGACCGGCCAGACCTGGGAAATGGGTTTGTAGGCAGCTTTTGCTGCTGGGCTGCTTGCAGACGCAATCCTAGTTTCCCCGCGCCGTTGCCAGCGCGCCAGGCAACTCCTCGGCAAAAATATCGAGTTCGTGATCGAGGCCGACGCTGACGCGGATGCAGCGGTCGAGCCGTGGCACGATCGGCTTGCGGATGAAGACGTCGCGCGACAGCAGGCCTTGCAGAACTTTCAGCGCGAAGGCGCCATCGCCGCAGCAATCGATGGTGACGAAATTGGTCGCCGACGCCAGTGGCTTCAGACCGTTCGCTTCGGCAATGCCGGCGATGCGTCGGCGGCCGGCCGAGACCCGCGCCACCACGCTTCTGAGATAGTCCTGATCGGCGAGCGCCTCGACGCCGGCGATCTGCGCCATGCGGCTGACGCCATAATGGTTGCGGATCTTCTCGAAGTCGCGGATCACCTGGGCCTCGGCGATCGCATAGCCGCAGCGTATGCCCGCCAGCCCGTAAGCCTTCGAGAAGGTGCGCATGCGGATGACGTTTGGCCTGGAAACATCGATCGGCGGCATCGCCGAGGCCGGCCCGAGTTCGCCATAGGCCTCGTCGAGCACCAGCATGGTGGTTTGCGGCAGCGCCTCGATGAAGCCGATGATCTCGCTCGCCTCCCACCAACTGCCCATCGGATTGTCGGGGTTGGAGAGATAGACCAGCGGGGCCCTGTCCCTGCGCACCGCCGCCAGCAGGCCGTCCAGGCTTTCTTTGTCGTTCTCGTAAGGGACCGTCACCAGCCGTCCGCCGACACCGGCAATATGGAAGTTGAAGGTCGGATAAGCGCCGAGCGAGGTGACCACAGCATCGCCGGGCGCGACATACATGCGTGCCACCAGGCTGAGCAGGCCATCTATGCCTTCGCCGACAACGACGTTCTCGGCCTTTACGCCGTGATGCGCGGCGACCGCCACCTTCAGATCGTGATTGTCGGGATCGCAATACATCCACATGTCGCCGGCGATCTCGGCCATGCGGGCGATGACGCGCGGCGAGGGACCAAAGCTGCTCTCATTGGCGCCGATGCGGGCGCGGAAAGCGCGGCCACGCTCGCGCTCCTGCGCTTCGGGGCCGACAAACGGCACCGTCGAGGGAAGCGCTGCGATGAGCGGCATGAGGGGAGGGCGCTGGTGCATGGTGGAAGCTCGCTTGAAAGGGCCTTCTTGCTAGCGCGCCGGATGGGTCGGTGCAAGTTGCCGCTGGGCAGTTCCGTAGCGCTGGATTCTTTCGGCCGTTTTTGCTAGCGAGACGCAATGAACAATCGTCTACCGCCTGCTTGGTCAAAGCACATCAAGCCCGGACCCGCGCCGAAACTCAGATTGCCGCAAGCCAATTTGCCGGTGGCAAATTCACCTTCACATGCGCAGGTCGATGAAGCGTTACTGCAACAGGCATACACTTTCCAGCAGGCAAAACGGCTCAACGAGGCTCAAGACCTGTGCCTTCGAGTTCTGTCGCGCACGCCAAATCATCCGCTCGCTCTTTATATCCTGGGGACCATTTGCCTCGGCTACGACGATGAGGCGGCTTTGCGATATTTCGCCAGAGCCGTCGGGGAGGAACCGAAAAACCCTTACTACCACCTCAGCCTGGGCGAGGCCTATGTGAAGGTCGGGGAATATTCGTCGGCAATCAGGCATATGCTGCACGCGCTGCAACTGAAGCCGGATCTGGTCGATGCGCTTTGCGCATTGGGGCGCGCTTACAATGAATTTGGCAAACCCGACATGGCTTTGCCGGTCTACGAGAAGGCGCTGAAGATCAACCGCCATCACCCTAAGGTGCTGGTCGGACTTGCCAGCGCGCTAACCAGCCTGGGGCGCATGGACAGCGCCTCCGCCCATTTGAAGGAAACAATCAAGCGTCGCGTCGCGGTTCCCGCTGCCTACAACGATCTTGTACAGACACAGAAGTTCACCGAAGAGCCGGTGGAACTCCAATCCATCCTTCTTGAACTTCGCAATCCCAAGCTTGATTCAGATGGCGCTCAGAAGCTTCATTTCGCTGCAGGCAAGGTGCTGAATGACCTCAAGCGCTATGAAGAAGCTTTCGATCATTTCAACGAGGCGAAAAAGGCTTCCGGCTACAAGTTCCACATCGAACTGTACCGTCGCTGGGTCGATTCGATGATTGAGACCTTCACGCCGGATATGTTGGCCGCCAGGGCAGGGTATGGAAATTCTTCGGACGCGCCGGTGTTCGTGGTTGGCATGCCGCGCTCGGGGACAACGCTCACGGAACAGATCTGCGGCAGCCATCCCGATGTTCATGGAGCAGGGGAACTCAGCAAACTTAGGCGAGTTGCAAATGCGATTGGCCTCAAAACGTCATCGGCTGGAGATCTGAGCCGGCCGATCATGTCGATCACGGCGGATCTGTCCAGAACACTGGCCGAAGAGCATCTGTCCTATCTGAGGGAACGAGCGCCTGCCGCACTTCGGGTGGTGGACAAGACGCCGCATAATTTTGAGCTGATCGGACTTATTGGTCTTCTTTTTCCTGGCGCGCGCATCATTCATTGCCGCCGTGACGCCATCGACAATTGCGTGTCTTGTTTTGTCCAGAACTTCAGCGAGGGACACAGCTACAATAGCGATCTGAGAACACTGGGCCTCTATTATCGCGAATATGACCGCTTGATGCGGCATTGGGATAAGATTTTTCCAGGCCTTATCTTCGAAAATCGCTACGAAACGCTGGTTGAGGATCAGGAAGCGCAGTCACGACGCCTCATAGAGTACCTTGGGCTGCCTTGGGATGACGCCTGTCTGCGTTTTTTCGACAGGGATGGTTCGGTCAATACGCCCAGCCGCTGGCAGGTTCGCCAACCGATCTACAAATCGTCCGTCAAGCGGTGGAAGAATTATGAAGGCGAGATCCAGCCACTAATCGATGCTTTGGGCGACTTGGCGGAAACGTAATTCAAAGCAGTCTTGCGTGCCGCTCAAGCGCGCACGTCTCCTTGATTTGGTTGGTGCGCTGAAAAATCTAGGCTGAAGAAGCGTACGGATGCGCGCCGTTCCGCACCCGATGATCCCAAACGCAATCGCTCGGTTGGTCGATTGATTCTGCTGGTCGACACGCTCGAAGCGCTTGGCGCGAAAACTCAGGCGCTGCCGGGCTGCCGAGGCTGTCAGGGCTCCGCGTCGAGCCAGCACAGCTGCATTTGACGAGTCCCCTGAAAATCCGGCATGAAAAACCCGGCGGTTGCCCGCCGGGTTTCGATTTCGACAAGTCGAAATATATTAGAACGAGCGCTGGAAGCGGAGGAGGCCGCCGATGCTGTTCTTCTTGTCGGCCGGTGTGAACGATGGGTTGACATAGTTGACATCGCCAAATCGGCCTGCATGGAGGTAGTCGACTTCGGCCGTGACGGTGAAGCCCGGAACAACGTCATAAGCGATGTTCGCGGCAACGCCGACGTTCTTCCAGTCGTCAGCAGACACCTGAGCGTTGAACGAGGTTTTTTCGTTGAACTTGTAGGTGCCACCGCCCCACACTGCCCAATTGCCGCCCCACATCTTGTAGAAGCCGCGACCGTTGGCGTCGACATGATTGCCGAGGTTATCGTTGAGGTTGTCGTCCGAGCCGTAGCCGCCCATGATGAACAGCGAGAGTTCGTTGGAGACGTTCACATCCAGGCGAACCTTGCCGGCCACTTCTTCGTAGTTGCTGTCATAGGCGATGACGCCGGTGATGGCGCCCCAGCCCTGCGTGTACTTCACGCCGCCGACGACATGCGGAACATAGCTGTCGATCGTGTCATTGGCGTTACCTTCTTCCAGCGAGACCACTGCCGAGAAGCCGTTGCCGGCATCGAAGTAGTACTGGACGACGTTGGTGTCGAAATCGCCATAGGGAACGAGCGTATCCTGGATGACGTTGCCGGCGTAGCCGACGAACGTATCGAAGGCCGATTCGTCCTTACCGACGCGCAGGCCACCAAGCTGGATCCAGGCGAAGTTCAGCGAGACGTCCCGGTTGTGGGCGGCGTTGACGTCCTCGAAAGCGTTGTCGTCGCCGAAGTTGAAGCGGGTCTCGGTGTAGGTCTTCAAGGTGCCGAGTTCGGTTTCCTGGCCTGTCCAGGTCTTCAGCGTGAAGCGGGTATTCTTCAGCCAGGTATTGTGGTCATCACCATCCTGGTGATCCGCGGCTTTTGCACCATCGAACGAACCGAGGTCGCCACCGCCGATGTCGTAACGGATGTAGCCGCCGATGCGCAGGCAGGTCTCGGTGCCGGGGATGTAGAAGTAGCCAGCGCCGTAGACGTCGCAGATCTTGACGTATTCAGCGGGTTCCGGCTCGGCGACGACGACGGCGTCGGCGGCGCGCGCACCGGAAACTGCGATCAGGGCCGCAGCGGAGCCGAGGAGAAGGCTCTTGATGTTCATTTTCTGACCTCCAGTCAGAATCGAAGGAAATTGCAGAGCCGGCGACACGATTTTATGCGTTAAGCGATTGAGATCACAGAAGTTTTTCGGAAATATGTTGGATTTTCCGACGTCGCGCGAACAATCACCAAAGACGTTTGTTGGCGAAAGCGTGTCCGGAGCCGGATGTGAGATAACGTTCGAATGAGATCGCCTTGGCTCGATTCGAGAAGGCGATTTAGATGACGATCCGCCATGGCATGAACTTGGATGTATGGCTGGATTTTCCGGCGTTATGATCGGCAAGCCGGCGCTTCAGGTCTGAAGTCACACCGATGTAGCGCTCACCTTCCATAGCCTTGCTTTCCAGCAGTACCACGCCAGCCACCCCCTAAACCAAGTGAGGTATCCTGGCTCGGGGAAGGCGGCCTGCCAACCCCCGCTTTTGCTGGATCGCACAGAGGTCTGGACTTGTCCCGCGAAGCGCACAGCACAAGCTGAAAACCTTGTTTTTGCTAGGTTTTAGCCCTCCTTCGCCGAGGCTTCGGAGGGCATCCTGCTTCGCGCAGAGGTCTGGACTTGTCCTGCGAAGCTCGAAGAGCGAAGCAGGATGGCGGAGAGGATGGGATTCGAACCCACGAGAAGCTTTTGACCTCTACTCCCTTAGCAGGGGAGCGCCTTCGACCACTCGGCCACCTCTCCGTTGCGCCGGTGGATAAAGAAAAGCGCCGGCACAATCAACAAGCCTGCATCATTATATGGAAAAATAAGATGCACTGAACCGTGGCCTTCCATGGATGCGGCGGTTCTGCGGTTGTTTCCAGGCTAGCGACTCGGGACTTGCCATGATTCCGACGGCCCTTCGCCGGATTCGGCGCAAACAAGGGGTTGCGGCGGGCCTGATGGTTAACGAGAGCTTTCTGAGTGAGGCCAAATCGTGTCATTTGTGCAACAACGCCGGGGGATAGCAGCCAGGCAGCCCTTTCGCCGGTACGATCGTGGTTGAACGCCGCCGCCTCATGGGTAATGTCGATTTCGAAGGAGCGGCGCGGTGCGCATCTTTTTCGGTAGTGGGGATGGGGCAGGGAACGCTGTCCTTCAGCAAAGAATACCCAGACCCGTTTTTTAACTTTTGACTGGAGGTCAGAAAATGAACATCAAGAGCCTTCTCCTCGGCTCCGCTGCGGCCCTGATCGCAGTTTCCGGTGCGCGCGCCGCCGACGCCGTCGTCGTCGCCGAGCCGGAACCCGCTGAATACGTCAAGATTTGCGACGTCTACGGCGCTGGCTACTTCTACATCCCCGGCACCGAGACCTGCCTGCGCATCGGCGGCTATGTCCGTTATGACATCGGCGCTGGCGACGTGGGCTCCTTCGATGGCGCCCGCACCATCGACCGTGAAGACGGCTCCGTGAACGACACATGGAAAAAGCAGGCCCGCTTCACGCTGAAGACCTGGACCGGCCAGGAAACCGAGCTCGGCACGTTGAAGACCTACACCGAGACCCGCTTCAACTTCGGCAATGGTACTGGCGGCATCGCCAGCAACCTCAACGGCGGCGAGAACACCGCCACTTCCCTGAATTTCGCCTGGATCCAGCTCGGTGGGCTTCGCGTCGGTAAGGACGAATCGGCCTTCGATACGTTCATCGGCTATGCCGGCAACGTCATCCAGGATACGCTGGTTCCTTACGGCGGCTTCGACACCAACGTCATCCAGTACTACTTCGACGCTGGCAACGGTTTCTCGGCCGTCGTCTCGCTTGAAGAAGGTTACGGCCCGTTCACGATCGACAGCTACGTTCCGCATGTCGTAGGCGGTGTGAAGTGGACGCAGGGCTGGGGCGCCATCACCGGCGTTCTCTCGTATGACAGCAACTACGAAGAAGTTGCCGGCAAGGTTCGCTTGGACGTCAACGTTTCCAACGAACTGTCGCTGTGGATCATGGGCGGCTACGGCACCGACGACAACTACACCGACGGGTCTTACGTCATTCCTGCTGGCGGTCGCGGCATGTACAAGCTCTGGGGCGGCAACTGGGCAGTGTGGGGCGGTGGCACCTACAAGTTCAACGAGAAGACCTCGTTCAACGCCCAGGTGTCGTATGATGAAGACGAGAACCTCGGCATCGCGGCGAATATCGCCTATGACGTCGTTCCCGGCTTCACGGTCACGGCCGAAGTCGACTACGTCAATGCGGGCAGCTTCCCGGCGTCCAACTGGACCGGCGCTGACGATGACAGCAGCATCGGCGGTCTCCTCCGCTTCCAGCGCTCGTTCTAAGGGCTGGTTCCTTACAGGTGAAATCCAGCCCGGGTGCACAACGCCCGGGCTGTTTTGTTTCGTGACTGGATCAAGGCAAACGGAAGGATGGGGGTAACGGTAGCTGAATAAATCCGTGGGGTGATTTCGTGGGATCCGCTGATGGGCGGATGAAATCACAACTGCGTGATTAAAATCTCTTGAAAGGAAGCTTCCAAGCGGGTAGGGCTGACCTATCCCACTCGGGGGTGTGGCAAATGATGACGAACGAAGCGATTCAAGAGGGTGAGTCCTCTGATCATTTTTCGATGTTTTCTTCTCAAAGTCCGAAGATTCGATACACCTACAACAAGATTAGAGAAGTAAAGTCGCATCGGGTCGGAGATCTTTTCAGCATATCGGGACATATTATGGGATGATGGGCGGCATAAGTATAATGTCAGCTCGTTCATCGGCGAAATAGACGAGATCCTCCTTGGGGAGCGTTTCAGCGCCTTTGACCAAAGTACCCTGGACAACCTTATCGGCACCTTGCGCCAGCGCGGCAACAGCAACGCAACCATCAATCGAAAGATGGCTGCCCTCAGCAAACTGCTGCGCAAGGCTCACAAGATGGGAGATATCCACAGCCTGCCCGAGTTCCGCCGCCAGAAGGAGCGGGCGGGTCGGATTCGCTTCCTCGAAAGGGACGAAGAGGCGCGCCTGTTCGCCGCCATCAAGAACCGCAGCGAGGATGCCTACAGGCTTTCCGTCTTCCTGGTCGACACCGGATGCCGTCTCGGCGAGGCGCTTGGGCTGATCTGGAACGATATCCAGGAGCATCGCGTCAGTTTCTGGATCACCAAATCCGGCCGCAGCCGCACCATTCCAATGACCGAGCGAGTCAAGGAAGTCATCAAGCTGCCTCCCACTGAGGGTCGCCGGCCCAAAGGACCGTTCACCAAGCTCAGCCAGGCACAGTTTCGTGCCATCTGGAACGACGCGAAGGCCGAAGTCGGTCTCGGCGCCGATGATCAGGTGGTGCCGCACATACTGCGCCATACCTGCGCCTCGCGTCTTGTCCAAGGCGGCATCGACATCCGGCGCGTGCAGATGTGGCTCGGCCATCAGACGTTGTCGATGACCATGCGCTACGCGCATCTGGCCACCAACGATCTCGATGGCTGTGTCATCGTGCTGGAAACGCCTCGATCGACTCAGCCGGGCGGCAATCGCGCTGAAGGCTCCATGTTTTCTTCGCCCGTGACGACGCCTTCGTCGCCGACGGCAGGGCGAAAAAAGAGGGATGAGGCAGCCGCCGCCGCAAAAGAGTCGCCGAAAGCGGCTCGGAAAAATTCAAAAGCCAAGTAGGCTGAAGAATCCTGTCTATACTATTGTAGCTATCCCGTGACCTTGTTTGGTCATGGGATTTACTTCGGGATATTCTTGCGCTCGGCTTGGTCGAGAAAAGCGGCTATGTCGCCCGGCAGGCTGGCGGTCTCCAGGAATGGCGCATGGCCCTGGCCCTCGACAGTGATCGTCTCCATCATGGAATGGCGCTCTCTCATCTGGTTGAGCGTGTCCATGGACAGCAATCTCGAATTGGCACCACGTATGGCGAGCAACGGGATGGCGGCCAACGCCTCGAATTGAGGCCATAGATCAGGCAGCTTCTGCGTCAGATCGAGGCTCGCCATGGTATCCACCAGCTTCGGATCGAAATCCGGCACCAGCCCACCATCCGTTTCGCGGTAGAGAGCCCATGCCATCCGATCCCAATCGGCGCCGGCAAGGGAGGGGAAGTCTTCACCATGCACGCTGCGCTGGGCGGCCGCCGCCTGTGTGCGGGTTTTCGGTGCCGGGTCGCGCTCGAGATAAGACTGGATATGGGCAAGTCCGGCCGTCTCGATCACCGGTCCGATGTCGTTGAAAACAATGGCTTTCAGGATGGATGGCCGCATCATCCCGAGCACATGGATGATCAGCCCGCCGCGCGAGGTGCCGATGAAGGCCGCTTCTCCGATGTTCAGCGCCGTCAGCCCGGCCAGGATGTCGCCAGCCTCCACGCCGACATTGTAATTTTTGACGTCGGGATCATAGGTTGACTGCCCCCGCCCACGGTAGTCGAAGGCGATGACCTTTCGCGGAGTTGCCGCATCCGTCGACAGATAGAGCGCCAGCTCGTGAAAATCCCTGGCATTGCGGGTCAGGCCAGGCAGGCAGACAACCGGCCAGGATCCGGTATTGGCCTCACCATAGATGCGCGCATGGAGCTTCAGCCTATCGGGTGCGCTGAAGAAGAAGTCGGAGAAACTTTGCTCGCTTGCCATCGGAATGTTCGATCTCGCTGTACCGATCTGGACAGCTACAGGCGAGGGCAGGGATGGTCAAATGAAAGGCTCTTTTGCCTTCTCCCACAAGGGGAGAAGGACAGAAAGCCTCAACTCCGCCCGTTCACCAGATCCCCGACAATGTCGTATTTGCCCGAAATACGCATCTTGTAGACCTCGTAATTCTCCATCACGCGCTGAACGTAACTTCTTGTTTCCGTGTAGGGAATTCGCTCGATCCAGTCGACGACCGCGTCGATGTCCTTGCCGCGCGGGTCGCCATATCTGGCCACCCATTGGCTGGCCCGGTTGGGGCCGGCATTGTAGCCGGCGAAGGTCAGCACGTAGGAGCCGTTGAAGCGGTCGAGCTGTTCGCCGAGGAAGGCCGAACCAAGCGTCGCGTTATAGCCGGCATCAGTGGTCAGCCGTGTTTGCGAAAACTGCAGCCCGGCCTTCTTCGCCAGTTGCCTTGCGGTTCCCGGCATCAGCTGCAGCAGCCCGCGCGCGCCGGCGCTCGACACGGCGCCGATGTTGAATTCGCTTTCCTGGCGGGCGATCGCATAGGCCAGCGCCTTGCCCGAGCCGGAAATGTCGGCCGAATCGGGAATGACGCCGAGCGGATGCGACAATGCGCCGACATCGATGCCGCGCGCCCCGGCGATCTTGCCGATTTTCAGCGCCATGAAATGGTTGCCTTGCTTTTCCGCAAGGACAGCCAGCAGCGCCAGTTCTCCCGGACTGGTCAACTGCCCGGCAAGGTCGCGATAGAGCGTCTCGGCATAGCGGTCGTAGCCCGCCTCCTGCAGCCGCTTGATGGCGCTGACGGCCTCGCGGCCGGCAAAATTCTGCCGGTCGGCTGCACTTGGCGAGGGATAGACGATGTCCAGCGCCTGCCGGCCCACGCGTTCGGCGGCAAGCTGGCCGTAGAATGTCGTGCCGTAGGCAGCGGCGCGCGCAAAATAGTCCTTGGCATTGCCCGGACCGCCGACTTCCGCGGCACGGCCGAGCCAGTAATAGGCGCGCGACAGCGTCATCGGCCCCTGGGCGAGGTCCGCGATGCGAGCGAAATGAATGGCCGCGGTTTTTGGGTCGTTCAGGCCGCGCAGCGCGTACCAGCCAGCATGGAATTCGGCGTCTGCCGCATTGGCGGCACTTTCGGCGGCGTGTGTGGCGACGATCTTGTACGCGGCATTCATATCGCCCTGGTCGACCAATTCGCGCGACAGCACCCGGCGCTCGACCCACCAGGCATCCGGATCGACGAGAGCGTCGCGATCGGTCGGCGCCTGCATCACAATGGCGGCGGCCCCGGCAAAATCCTCCTGCTTGCGCAGATATTCGGCCTGCGCGAAGAAGTAGCCGGCCGAACGTTGCGCCGCCGGCACCGCCTTCAGCAGTTTGGCGGCATTCTTGTCGCCTTTGTCGGCCGCCGCCCAGGCCTCGGCGAACTGCTGGGCACCGGCCAGGCCGGCGACGCGCAAGGCGGAATTCGCGCGGTCGGCATAGAACATGCGCTCCATGCGAAAGCGGTGGTCGGTGGCCGGGATCAGGCTGCCGAATTCCTTGATCAGCGCCGCCTCGTCCCTGGCCTCCAGGATCGCGGTTCGCCAGAAGGGCGACAGCACCGAACGTGCCGCCTTGATATTGGCTGACGCCACATAGGCGCGGGCAAGAACCATCACGCCTTCGAACGTCTGCGGCTGGCTGCCATCGAACGCCCTGATAACGATGTCGGGGGCGGGATTTTCACGATAGAGTGCGCGTTCGCTGTTTTTGCGTAGGACGACGGTGCCCGGCCAATTGGGCAGCATCTTGGCCGCAGCAGTGATATCGCCGCTCGGAATCTTGTCGCCGCCATAAAGCGCAATCGCCCAGGCAAGGATATGCTGGTCGAGCGACTGAGCGGGAAGGCCATCGCGCACACCACGAGCGCGGGGACTATCGCCCGCCGCCAATGCATCCAGCCCGCTTTTCAAGGGGGCGACGTCGGGCAAGGGCGGCTGTGGGGTCCTGCCCTGCAGGTCAGGCAGCGCAATTGCCGCGCCTGGCATCGGAATGGCTGAGGTGACCCGTACGTCCACGCTACCACTGATCGCCATGCCCGGCATCAGCGCGAGCGTGGCGCCAAGCAGCGCGAGAATGTGAGGCCGACCGCCCGGCATGATTCTTAAGTCTTTCCTTGTCTGGCATTCCACAAGCAGGCGAAGATGCCTCGAAGCCTAAACTTAGGTCGTGAAGAGCTCGTAAACAAAGAGTTAGCGAGGCCGTTCGAATTGCGTTTGCTGGCACCATGGCAATGCTTGCCGCGCAACCATGTCGAGACTATGGTGCGCCGCTTCGCTTTCGGCTAGAAGGCGCGCACGATAAACACCGATGCATGTCGCCCAAAAGTGGACACCGGTTTTGGGGCAACGGCATGCATGAACTAAAGATGCATGTCGCCCAAAAGTGGACACCAGTTTTGGGGCAACGGCATGCATGAACAAACAAGTCCCAAGGAGTTGGACGATATGCTGAGAGGCTCGCTTACTGCGCTCGTGACGCCGTTCGAAAAGAGCGGGCGTTTCGACGAGAAAGCCTTTCGCGCGTTCGTCGAATGGCAACTCGCGGAGGGCACGACGGGCCTGGTGCCGGTCGGCACCACCGGCGAGTCGCCGACGCTGTCGCATGACGAGCACCGCCAGGTCGTCAAGGTGTGTATCGAGGTGGCCAAGGGCCGCGTTCCGGTCGTCGCCGGCGCCGGCTCCAACAACACCGAGGAAGCGGTCGGCCTCGTGCAGTATGCCGAGAAGGCCGGTGCGGACGCTGCACTCGTTGTCACGCCCTATTACAACAGGCCGACACAACGCGGCCTGTACGAGCACTTCGCGGCGGTCGCCAGGGCGACCAAGCTGCCGATCATCATCTACAACATCCCGCCGCGCTCGGTCATCGACATGATGCCGGAGACGATGGGGCGGCTCGCGCACGACTTCAAGAACATTGTCGGCGTCAAGGATGCCACCGGCAAGGTCGAACGGGTCTCCGAGCAGCGCGCCACGTGCGGCATGGATTTTATCCAGCTTTCGGGCGAGGATGCTTCGGCGCTTGGTTTCAACGCGCATGGCGGCGTCGGCTGCATCTCGGTGACCTCGAATGTCGCGCCGCGGCTGTGCGCGGAATTTCAGGAGGCGACGCTGTCCGGCGACAGCGCCAAGGCACTGGAATTGCAAGATCGTCTGCTGCCGCTGCACAAGGCGATCTTTATCGAACCTGGCGTTTCCGGGGCGAAATATGCGCTGTCGAAGCTGGGCAAGGTCGAAAATGTGCTGCGTTCGCCGCTAATGACGGTCGAACAGTCGACCGCCGACAAGATCGATGCGGCGATGAAGCACGCCGGCTTGATTAATTAGGGATGAGGCGCCACCTCTCCGCATCATGAATCAAGTCAGAAAAGCCGATCCCAACAACAAGACCGTTTCGGAAAACCGCAAGGCGCGGTTTTCCTATGAGGTGCTCGACACGGTCGAGGCCGGTCTGGTGCTGACCGGCACCGAGGTCAAGTCGCTGCGCCAGGGCCAAGCCAACATCCAGGACAGCTATGCCTCGGTCGAAGGCGGCGAGATCTGGCTGATCAACTCTTATCTGCCGGAATATCTGCAGGCCAACCGCTTCAACCATGAGCCGCGCCGGCGCCGCAAGCTGCTGCTCAACAAGCGCGAGATGGCGAAACTGTCGCAGAGTGTCGACCGCGAAGGCATGACGCTGGTGCCGCTGAAAATCTATTTCAACGACCAAGGTCGCGCCAAGCTGTTGCTCGCCGTCGGCCGCGGCAAGAAACTGCACGACAAGCGCGAATCCGAGAAGCAGCGCGACTGGTCGCGCGAGAAGGGCCGGCTCTTAAAAGAGCGTGGGTAGGCTGGGGCCATTCGCTTGACGAACCGGATTGTTCTTTTCGGTCTAGCGAGCCTGGTCTCGGTGTGCCTCGTCACGGCAGGCGGCTATCTCTACTTCCGCACATTCTCGCCGGATCGCGATAAATATCCGGTCAGGGGCATCGACGTCTCCCATCATCAGGGCCAGATCGATTGGCGGCGCGTAGCCGCCGACGATGTCGCCTTTGCCGTCATCAAGGCGACCGAAGGCGGCGATCATGTCGATGATGCTTTCGCACGGAATTTGGAAGAGGCCCGGGCCGCCGGTCTCGCCGTCGGCGCCTATCACTTTTTCACCTTTTGCCGGCCGGGTGCGGACCAGGCGAAGAATTTCATCTCGGTGGTGCCGCACGATCAGTCCCTGCTGCCACCCGTGGTCGATATCGAATTCGGCGGCAACTGCCCGCAGCGGCCGACGCCCGAACAATTGAACGCCGAACTGGCCGCGTTCCTCGCTCCAGTCGAGGCGGCGTTCGGCAAGCCGGCGGTGGTCTATCTGACCGACGACGCAGCGGAAGCGTATGCAGGGCGCATTGCTGCCCGTCCGCTCTGGCTCCGCTCATTGCTCCTGGAGCCGGATCGCGACGACTGGGTCTACTGGCAATACCACAACAGGGGTCGCGTCGACGGCATCAACGGCGATGTCGACCTGAATGTGCTGCAGGGTGGTCCGGAGAAATTGGCCGAGCTGTTCGCTGCACCTTGATCAGACGAATTCCGCTGGCGAGATGGAGAACCAAATGTCGGCGCGCTGATCCGTGTTACGCAGCGTTCCGTCCTGCCTGCGCGCTCACGAAGGTCAGTTTCAGACCAAGCGCCTCGGCCACTTTCATGATCGTTGCGAATTCGGGATTCCCTTCGCCGCTCAGGGCCTTGTAGAGAGCCTGTCGCGTCATACCGGCTTTCTCGGCAAGTCTCGTCATGTTCTGCGCACGCGCAATGACGCCAAGCGCATGAGCAATCTCCGCTGCGGTGCCATCTTCGCACGTCGCCGCCAGATATGCTTCGATTGCCTCTGGAGTGTCGAGATATTCGGCTCCGTCAAAGGCTGTGACTTTCATTGCCATATTGCCTTGTCCTTCCATTCCTTGGCGAGTTTTTTTGCGGCTGCGATGTCTCTGCTTTGCGTTCCTTTGTCGCCACCGCAAAGGAGCAGCACGCACAAGCTGCCTGCTTGGAGGAAATAGATGCGGTAGCCAGGACCATGGTCGATCCGCATTTCGCTTATGCCCTCGCCAACGGGCTTGACGTCTCCCGGATTGCCTACAGTCAGTCGGTCGATGCGCCGAACAATGCGGGCTTTTGCTTGCGCGTCGCGGAGGTCTTCGAGCCAGCGTTTGAATGTATCGGTTTCGGAAACCTGCATCATGGTAACTGTAAACCATGGTTGACTATTGTCAAGGGGAGAAGCTGAATTGCTTATCGTGCCTACTTGCCCAAGAACGCCGCTATCTGGCTGAAAACGCTGACGAACATTGCCTCGGTCAGCACGCCGGTATTGGTGTTGTAGCGTGAGCAGTGATAGCTCGAAAACAGCGTGACGCCACCGGCCGGCAGCTGCCCGCCATGCTTGAACGGGTAGGCGGCGACGCGCCCACCCAGCGCCCGCACCGTCGACTGATGCGCGATCGATCCCAGTGCCAGCACGGCGCGCAAATTAGGGAACCTGGCGATCGTCGGCACCAGGAATGTCCGGCAGGTGGCAATCTCTGCGCCCACCGGCTTGTTCTCCGGCGGCACGCAGCGCACCGCGTTGGTGATCGCGGTGCCGACCAACTCCAATCCGTCATCGGGCCGGGCCTTGAACTCTCCGCGCGCAAAACCGTGGGAAATCAGCGTCGAGTAGAGAAGGTCGCCGGCATAGTCGCCGGTGAACGGACGGCCCGTTCGATTGGCACCGCGAAGGCCAGGCGCCAGCCCGACGATCAGCAGTTGGACCGTCGCGTCACCTTCCGGGGGCAGGAAAGTCGGCACCGGCGCATTGAACCAGGATGGCTCGCGCTGCCGCCACTCGGCGATAAAGTCATGCAGCCGCGGGCAAAGCGGGCAATCGTGGCTGGGCTCGGAGGCGGAAAGGGCGGTCAAGGCGACCGGCCTCAGTAATCATCCTCGTCGACTTCGGCCGGCTCGGGCCTGCGCACCGGCCGCTCGGAAGGATCGCGGCCAACGTCGTTCTTCAAGGTCGTCAGGTCGATGAAATGGTCGGCCTGGCGGCGCAGGTCGTCGGAGATCATCGGCGGCTGCGAGGCCATGGTCGAGACGATCGACACCTTGCGGCCACGCCGCTGCAGCGCCTCGACCAGCGTGCGGAAGTCGCCGTCGCCGGAAAAGATGACGTAGTGGTCGACGACATCGGCGAGCTGCAGCGCATCGACCGCAAGCTCGATGTCCATATTGCCCTTGATCTTGCGGCGACCGGTCGAGTCGGTGAACTCCTTGGCCGGCTTGGTGACCACCTTGAAGCCATTATAGTCGAGCCAGTCGATCAGCGGACGGATCGAGGAGTATTCCTGATCCTCGACCAGCGCCGTGTAATAATAGGCGCGCAGGAGATAGCCACGTTTCTGGAAGCTCGACAGCAGCTTGCGATAGTCGATGTCGAAGCCGAGCGCGCGCGACGTCGCATAGAGATTGGCGCCGTCGATGAATAGGGCGATTTTTTCACGAGGGTCGAACATGGAAAATATTCCTTCTCGAAATAAACGGCCGTCTAAACGAAATGCGATAGCGACGTTCGGTCAGGCTCATAATAAACCGGCTGACCCTACGCATCCGAGATAGCGCCAGATTCACGGCAATCCAAGGGCGCGTGCGGCACTGCAAGCAATTGTGATCAGGATACCGAACACATAAGCACAGCCAGTTTTTGCCGAACCCGGTGTTTGAACGAGGGATTGGGCGCCCTGCAGCCCGGCCATTGCCATGATGCTTGTATTTTGGCGGCGTTCGGGTTATGGACCGCGCCTGTTTTCCATCAAATCCATCGCATGAAAGGGGCAATCCATGGCCCGCGTAACCGTTGAAGATTGCATCGACAAGGTCGACAACCGCTTCGAACTGGTGCTCTTGGCCGGCCACCGTGCCCGGCAGATCAGCCAGGGCGCGCCGATCACCGTGCCGCGTGACAACGACAAGAACCCGGTCGTGGCGCTGCGCGAGATCGCCGATGAGACGCTGTCGCCCGACGACCTCAAGGAAGATCTGATCCATTCGCTGCAGAAGCATGTCGAGGTCGACGAGCCCGAGGCCGATGGCGAGGCGATTGCCGATCAGACCGGCACCGCCGTTGCTGCCACCGACGCCGATGACGCCGAGGAGAACATCACCTTCGACCGCATGACCGAGGAAGATCTCCTGGCCGGCATCGAGGGTCTGGTGCCACCGGAAAAGAGCGACGACTACTAAGAGCCTGGATCAAGCATCCGGCACTTCCGTCCTGGCAGTTTCGTGGCTATCTATGACATGCGCCGTACAGCAGTGCGGCGCATGATTCATTTCACCGCTGCGAGATCCCGCCCATGATGCGTCAGTATGAGCTTGTCGAGCGCGTCCAGCGCTACAAGCCTGACGTCAACGAGGCGTTGCTCAACAAGGCCTATGTCTATGCCATGCAGAAGCATGGCCACCAGAAGCGCGCTTCCGGCGACCCGTATTTCTCGCACCCGCTCGAAGTCGCCGCCATCCTCACCGAGATGCATATGGACGAGGCGACCATCGCGGTCGCCCTGCTGCACGACACGATCGAGGACACGACCGCCACACGGGCCGAGATCGACGATCTGTTCGGCCCCGAAATGGGCAAGCTGGTCGAGGGCCTGACCAAGCTGAAGAAGCTTGATCTCGTCTCGAAGAAGGCCGAGCAGGCGGAAAACCTGAGAAAACTTCTGCTGGCGATTTCGGAAGATGTCCGCGTGCTGCTGGTCAAGCTCGCCGACCGTTTGCACAATATGCGCACCCTCGACCACATGCCGGAGGCCAAGCGCCTGCGCATCGCCGAGGAGACGATGGATATCTATGCGCCGCTGGCCGGGCGCATGGGCATGCAAGGCATGCGCGAGGAGCTGGAGGAGATCGCCTTCCGCTTCATCAATCCGGAGGCCTATCGCGCCGTCACCGCACGGCTTGCCGAAATCTTCGAGCGCAACAAGGGCGTGCTGACGGACATTGAAAAGGCTCTGTCCACGCTGTTCGAGAAGCATGCGATCAACGCCGGCGTGAAGAGCCGGCAGAAGAAGCCGTGGTCGGTGTTCCGCAAGATGGAGGCCAAGGCCCTGTCCTTCGAGCAGCTCTCGGATATTTTCGGCTTCCGCGTCGTCGTCGACACGGTCGAGGACTGTTACCGGGCGCTTGGCGCCATCCACACCGCGTGGTCGATGGTGCCGGGCCGCTTCAAGGACTACATCTCGACGCCGAAGCAGAACGATTATCGGTCGATCCACACCACCATTGTCGGCCCGTCGCGCCAGCGTGTCGAGCTGCAGATCCGCACCCGAGAGATGAACAAGATCGCCGAATACGGCGTCGCCGCGCATTCGATCTACAAGGACACCGGCGGCAAGACGAATGGCGCCGCCCACGCGATTTCGAAGGAAACCAACGCCTATGCCTGGCTGCGGCGCACCATCGAGCAGCTTGCCGAAGGCGACAATCCCGAGGATTTCCTCGAAAATACCAAGCTGGAACTGTTCCAGGACCAGGTGTTCTGCTTCACCCCGAAAGGCATGCTGATTGCGCTGCCGCGCGGCGCGACACCGATCGACTTCGCCTACGCGGTGCATACCGATGTCGGCGACACCTGCGTCGGTGCCAAGGTCAACGGCCGCATCATGCCGCTGATGACGGAACTGAAGAACGGCGATGAGGTCGAGATCATCCGCTCCAAGGCGCAGGTTCCGCCGGCGGCGTGGGAATCGGTCGTCGTCACCGGCAAGGCGCGCTCGGCCATCCGCCGTGCCACCAAGAACGCCATCCGCAAGCAATATTCGGGTCTCGGCATTCGCATCCTGGAACGCGCCTTCGAGCGTGCCGGCAAGACCTTCACCAAGGAGAGCCTGAAGCAGGTGCTGCACCGGTTGGCGCGCAAGGACATCGAGGATGTGCTGGCCTCTGTCGGGCGTGGCGAACTCGCCTCCACCGACGTCATGAAGGCGGTATTCCCCGACTACAAGGATGAGCGCGTCACCACGGCCGTCCCCAAGCCGCGAGAGGAGGGCTGGTCGAAAATCCGCAATGCCGCCGGCATGCTGTTCCAGATTCCGGGTCGCGCCGCGCGCAAGGACAAGGACCAGCCGCGCGATGGCGCCGTGCCGATCCGCGGTGTGCGCGGCGATCTGCCGGTACGTTTCGCGCCGGAGGGGGCAGTGCCTGGCGATCGCATCGTCGGCATCGTCCAGCCGGGCACCGGCATCACCATCTATCCGATCCAGTCGCCGGCGCTGCAGGCGTTCGATGATCAGCCCGAGCGCTGGATCGACGTGCGCTGGGACATCGACGAGCGCACCAAGGAACGCTTTCCGGCGCGCGTATCGGTCACCGCCATCAACGCGCCGGGGTCACTCGCCGATATAGCGCAGGTGGTTGCCTCGAACGACGCCAACATCCATACGCTGTCGATGGTGCGCACTGCTCCCGACTTCACCGAAATGCTGATCGATCTCGAAGTCTGGGATCTCAAGCACCTCAACCGGCTGCTGTCGCAGCTCAAGGACAATTCGAGCGTCAGCGACGCAAGACGCGTCAATGGCTAGACCATGCTCCGGTTTCGGACAAAGTCATGGTCAATCAAAAAGAGGCAGACATGAACACCGATGAAGTGCTGGGCATTTTCCGCGAGGCGGGTGCTGTTCTGGAAGGGCATTTCATTTTGACCTCGGGCCTGCGCAGTCCGGTCTTCCTGCAGAAGGCGCGCGTGTTCATGCATGCCGACAAGACCGAGCTTCTGTGCAAGGCGTTGGCCGAGAAGATCCGCGCTGGCGTGCCCGGCAACATCGACTATGTCGTCGGCCCGGCGATCGGCGGGCTGATTCCGGCCTATGAGACCTCGCGTCATCTCCGCATGCCGGCGATCTGGGTCGAGCGGGAAGGCGGCAAGTTCCGCTTGCGCCGCTTCGAGATCGCCAGGGGCTCGCGTGTCGTCATCGTCGAGGACATCGTCACCACTGGCCTGTCGATCCGTGAGACCATCGAGTGCCTGCGCGATCTTGGCGCCGAGGTGGTGGCCGCGGCCTGCATCATTGATCGTTCGGCTGGCAAGACCGATGTCGGTGTGCCGCTCATCGCGCTTGCCGAGTATGAGGTCCCGGCCTATCCGGCCGACCGGCTGCCGCCGGAGCTTGCCGCCATCCCGGCGATCAAGCCCGGCAGCCGCAACATCTGACGAGTGTGAAACCGGGGAGGCGAAAATGATCGCAGGCATCGATCATTTCGTGCTGACGGTCGCTTCGCTGGAAGTGACCTGTGAGTTTTACCAGCGCGTGCTGGGTTTTGAGCGCATCGACGCGGCGGATCGGCCGACGGCGCTGGCTTTCGGTACCCATAAGATCAATGTGCATGAGGTCGGCCGCACTTTCGAGCCCAAGGCGAAGTCGCCGACATCAGGATCAGGTGATTTCTGCCTGATCACCGACCGGCCACTGGATGAGGTCCGTGCCCGGCTCGCGGCCAATGGTGTGGCGGTGGAACTCGGCCCGGTCGAACGTGTCGGGGCTAGAGGTCCTATGATGTCGGTCTATTTCCGTGACCCAGACGGCAATCTGGTCGAGGTCAGCGAATACCTGCGGTAGCCGCCGGCGACGATGCGCCTTTCGGCGATGCGACTGCCGGTTCCCTAAATTCGCCGCGATTATCCATGTTCGAAGCAAGACCTGCCGCCCCGAAGGGCGGCGACAAGCGCGGCGCACAGAAGGTGTTTGGTTGTTCTTGCGCCAGCGCGTCGTTATATAAGGTGGCGATTGCCATAGGGTGATCGTCAAGCGCAAGATGTGGCTGCCACGCCCGGCTGAAGATGCCGTTGCGGGCGCTGTGGAACGGGAACAGAGTGCTTTTTCGACGCCGCAAGCCTGATGGCCTTTATGAGCGGGTGCGTACCTACCTTTGGCCGCGCCGCTCGTTTTCGCGCTCGCTTCAGTATTTTTCCAAGCGCATCCTGCGGCTGAAGGCCACACCGCATGCGGTGGCGGCCGGTGTTGCGGCCGGTGTCTTCGCTTCATTCTTCCCCGTCGGGTTCCATTTCATCATCGCTGCCATCCTGTGCTGGGTGATCGCCGGCAATCTGGTGGCGGCGGCGCTTGGCGCGGTCTTTTTCGGCAACCCGCTAACCTTCCCGTTGCTATGGGGCGCGTCGTGGGAAACGGGCAAGCTCATCCTGCATGACCGCTTGCCGACGCATGGGCCGCCGGCACATCTGGGCGAGATGCTGCATAACCTCTCCTTCGCGCAATTGTGGAAACCGGTCCTTGAACCGATGCTGATCGGCGCGGTTCCGCTCGGGCTCGCCTTCGGGCTGCTGTTCTACGCCATCACGCGCTGGGGGATGAACGCTTTCCGCGAACAGCGGCGCAAGCGTCTGGCCGAGCGTGCAAGCCGGCATGCGCAATCGTCTCATCCCGGCGCAAGCATCGGTTCCACTGCGCGATGATCATCGGCATCGGCAGCGACCTGATCGACATCAGACGCATCGAAAAGTCGCTGGAGCGTCACGGCCAGCGCTTCATCCAGAGAATCTACACCGAGATCGAACAGGCCCGCTCCGAAAACCGGCAGGCGCGTGCTGCCTCCTATGCCAAGCGTTTCGCTGCCAAGGAGGCCTGCGCCAAGGCGCTGGGCACCGGTCTGGCGCAGGGCGTGTTCTGGCGCGACATGGGTGTCGTCAACCTGCCCAGTGGCGCGCCGACCATGGCGCTGACGGGAGGAGCGCAGGCCAGGCTGGACAAAATCCTGCCAAAAGACCATCGCGCGGCAATCCACCTCACCATCACGGATGATTTCCCGCTCGCTCAAGCCTTTGTGATCATCGAGGCGCTGCCCGTCGAAGAAGCGCCACATTGATTGCCTCTGACGACCGGCATTGACGTTGCCCAGCGCGCGCCGAGACTCTATACCATCCAACGCACAATCGAGGACGACATGAGCGTGGCTGAAAAATCCGAGAAGAAATCCGGCGGGCTTGGCGAGACCGTCAGCGTCATCGTCCAGGCGCTTTTGCTCGCCCTGGTCATCCGCACGCTGCTGTTCCAGCCTTTTTCGATCCCGTCGGGATCGATGCGGCCGACGCTTTTGGAAGGCGACTATCTGTTCGTCACCAAATGGTCCTACGGCTATTCGCGCTATTCGCTGCCTTTCGGACCCGATATTTTTTCGGGCCGCATCTGGGGCTCCGAGCCGAAGCGCGGCGACGTAGCGGTTTTCAAGTTCCCGCCTGATCCGTCCGTCGACTACATCAAGCGCGTTGTCGGCCTGCCGGGTGACAAGATCCAGGTCAAGGACGGCCAGCTGTTCATCAACGGCGTCGGCGTGCCGCGCGTGAAAACAGGCCAGATCGACAATCCCGACATCACCGAGGAATCGCGCCCGATCGATGTGTATCGTGAGACCTTGCCCAACGGCGTCAGCTACGACACGCTCGACCTGAATTCGAACTCGATCGGCGACAACACCCGCGAATTCGACGTGCCGCCCGGCCACTATTTCATGATGGGCGACAACCGGGACAATTCCGCCGACAGCCGTTTCACCGTCGGCTACGTTCCCGCGGAAAATCTGGTTGGCCGCGCCAATCTTGTTTTCTTCTCGATCGCCGGCAAGGCGAGCCCTCTCGAAATCTGGAAATGGCCGTCGCTGATGCGCGCTTCGCGCCTGTTCCACTTCGTCAATTGATGGCTTTGAAGCGTCCGACAGGCGAAACTCTGGCCGGTTTGGTGAAGGCCAAGACCGGCCACGTCTTCAAGGATGTCCGTTTGCTCGAGACCGCCCTGACGCATTCCAGCGCGGTCAAGGCGGCCAGCAACAACCAGCGTCTGGAATTCCTTGGCGACCGCGTGCTTGGGCTTGTCGTCGCCGATATGCTTTTCGAGAAATTTCCCGATGCGCCGGAAGGTGAAATCGCGCCGCGCTTCAATGCGCTGGTCGATGCGCGGACATGCTCCGAAATCGGCATCGAAATGCAGCTGGAGGATCTGGTCCGCGCCGATTCCGCCTTGAAGATGCGGTCGCGTGGCTCGGGCGGAAACTATCTGGCGGATGCGGTCGAAGCGCTGATCGCGGCGGTTTACGTCGACGGTGGCATCGAGGCCGCGCGGCGGTTCGTCCTGCGCTACTGGGAACCGCGCTCGCATACGGTGATCGCAAAGCCGCTCAATCCGAAATCCGATCTGCAGGAATGGATTGCCAAGACCAGCGATGCGCGCCCTGAATATGTGATCGAAAAGCGAGAAGGCCCGGACCACCAGCCCGTCTTCACCGTGTCCTTGCAGGTCCGCGGCTTTGCGCCGATAAGCGGTACTGGCGGCTCCCGCAGGGTTGCCGAAGAAGCGGCGGCTTCGGCATTTCTTTTGCGCGAAGGCGTCTGGGCCACCACGTCGGCCCAAAAATCGGAGCGCGCGCGCTCAAGTGAAGGGAGTGCGGCATGACCGCCACCGAAGAGCCGGCGACCGCAGCCGCCACGCATTCCGGCTTTGTCGCGCTGATCGGCGCGCCCAACGCGGGCAAGTCGACGCTGGTCAACCAGTTGGTCGGCGCCAAGGTGTCGATCGTCACCCACAAGGTGCAGACGACCCGCGCCATCGTGCGCGGCATCGCCACGCATGACAATGCGCAGATCGTTTTCGTCGACACGCCCGGCATCTTCAAGCCGAGGCGGAGGCTCGACACAGCGATGGTGACCACCGCCTGGGGCGGGGCCAAGGACGCCGACATCGTGCTGCTTTTGATCGATGCCGAACGCGGCATCAGGGGCGACGCCGACGCCATCCTCGAACGGCTGAAGGATGTGCGCCAGCCGATGGTGCTGATCCTCAACAAGGTCGACCGCGTCAAGCACGAAGCGCTGCTGGCTCTGTCGGCGGCAGCGAACGAAAGGGTGCCGTTCAAGCGCACCTTCATGGTTTCGGCGCTGACTGGTTCCGGCTGCAAGGACGTGCTCGATTATCTGGCCGCGGCTCTGCCGGTCGGTCCCTGGTACTATCCGGAAGACCAGATCTCGGACCTGCCGATGCGCCAGCTCGCGGCCGAGATCACGCGCGAGAAGCTGTATCTCAGGCTGCATCAGGAATTGCCCTATTCCTCGCATATCGAGACCGAGAAATGGGAAGAGAAGCCGGATGGCTCGGTGCGCATCGACCAGACCATCTATGTCGAGCGCGACAGCCAGAAGAAGATCGTTCTCGGCCACAAGGGCGAGACCATCCGCGCCATCGGCCAGGCGGCGCGCATGGAGATAGCAGGCATCCTCGAACAGAAGGTGCACCTGTTCCTTTTCGTCAAGGTGCGCGAGAACTGGGGCGACGACCCCGAGCGCTACCGCGAGATGGGGCTCGAGTTTCCGCGCTAGACCGAAGGTCCGCGTAGCGACAGCGGCAAGCGGTTTTCGGAGAGTTCAAATAAATCGCCCCAGATCCATGGTCAGCAATCTGAACATCGACACGGCGCTTGTCAGCCGACTGGTCGCCACGCAGGAGTGATCTTGCGGTCAGACCGGTCGAGATTGGCAGCTGAGGCTTCTATCTTGGCGACGAGATGAGGTGGAAAAGGGCGATCCCGCCTGTGATCTGGCAATTGCCTGGACGCTTTTCGAGGGCAAAAGCCGGGAAGCGTTCTGCGCCGGCCTTCCCGCCGACGAAGCGATGATGCGCAAGCGCTGATCACGGTCGCCGGACACATCGGCACCAATCCCGTCGAGGTTGAAAAATCCTGGCACGTAATCGATGAAGTGCTTGCCGATCACGCGCGGGCGTGAAGCGCCGAACGATAAGCCGCTCTAGCCAACCAGAACCCAGTCCCGTCGCCGAACCAACCGTCATGCCTCGGCGCGACGAGGGAAATTCTAACCGAAACGACGCTTTCCCGGACTTATGGAGTGCCGATCCGCCTGATCGAGGCGGGCGACCACGTCGCCTGCGTCGCCAAGGTCGACCGAGAGGCGTCGCGAAGGAATCGTCTTCAACGGTTGACTGCTGTCACAATCAGCGACGCGACAGCGCTCCAGGGAGTTTCGATCGCTTTGGAAGAGGCAGACAGGCTTGGAGGCGTCATCCCGCTTTTCGCCTCGGTATCAAAGTGGGTTTGGCGGATCGGCGTCATCTGACGATAAAGGGGGCGGCAAGATTCAGGTATATTTCGGTGTAAATCAGGTAGATATTCCGCATTATGCGGTCATTTTGGAAATATAGCACGTCAGAATTGTATTTAGCCGCGAAAGTATCGGTATATATATTTAATATATGACGTTGTGCCAGTTGTGCCATTCGCTATCATGGCAAGTGTTATTTGTGCAACACACCATTAATCTGTTCACAGAAATGGCATTATTCCGGAAATCGTCATTGAAGGCAGATGATCGATGGGTATGTTCGCCGCTGAAAAGGGCGAGCGGTGCGAGCCTTTTTCGTTGTGGGGGTGAGGCGGGAAAACATTGCCGCCAGCCACAAATCCGAAGCCATTTATAACTATGACTGGAGAGGTCAGAAAATGAACATCAAGAGCCTCCTTCTCGGCTCAGCCGCGGCCCTGATCGCGGTCAGCGGCGCACGCGCCGCCGACGCTGTCGTCGTCGCCGAACCGGAACCGGCCGAATACGTCAAGATCTGCGACGTCTACGGCGCCGGTTACTTCTACATTCCGGGCACCGAGACCTGCCTGCGCATCGGCGGCTACCTCCGCTATGACATGGGCGTCGGCGATTCCGGCGCGCTGGATGGCGCCAATAACGTTGCCGATCACATGGACGGCGATAGGAACGACACCTACTACAAGAACATGCGCTTCACGCTGAGGACTTATACCGGCCAGGAAACCGAGCTCGGCACATTGAAGACCTTCACCGAGACCCGCTTCCAGTTCGGCAACTCCTCCGGCGACTATACGGGTGACGGGACCGGCTGGCAGGCCGGCAACAAGGCCACCACCCTCAACTTCGCCTGGATCCAGCTCGGTGGCCTGCGCGTCGGTAAGGATGAAACGGTATACGACCAGTTCATCGGTTATGCCGGCAATGTCATCCAGGACACGCTCATCCCGTATGGTGTCAAGGATACCAATCTCATCAGCTACTACTTCGACGCTGGCAGCGGCTTTACGGGCGTGGTCTCGCTCGAAGAAGGCACCGCCGTCAACACGATCGACAGCTACGTTCCGCATGTCGTCGGCGGCTTGAAGTACAAGGGCGACTGGGGTGCGATCACCGGCGTCGTCGCCTATGACAGCAACTACGAGGAAGTGTCCGGCAAGGTCCGTTTGGACGTCAACGTCAGCAAGGAGCTGACGCTGTTCGTCATGGGCGGCTACGGCACCAACGACAACATCAACGACTTCGGCACAGGCCGGACCCAATACAAGCCATGGGGCGGAAACTGGGCGATCTGGGGCGGCGGCACCTACAAGTTCAACGACAAGACCTCGTTCAACGCCCAGATCTCCTATGACGACTGGAAGAACCTCGGCGTCGCCGCAAACGTGGCTTACACCATCGTGCCCGGCTACACGATCACGGCTGAAGTCGATTACCTCAATGCAGGAAAATTCGACGACTTCGACTTCAACAACTGGACCAAGGCCGACAAGAAGAGCAGCGTCGGCGGCATCGTTCGCTTCCAGCGCAATTTCTAACAGTCGACTGACCTCACCAGCCCGCCCGCAGCACATCGCTGCGGGCGGTTTTTTATGCCATTGGCATGAGAGTTACCCGGGGGCCAAGCCGATACCTTGATTTCGCCACCCGATCGGTGAAAAGCTCCTGAAATGGAATGGCGCGACGAGGGAATCATTCTCGGCACCCGCAAGCATGGCGAAACCAGCGCCATTCTCGAGGTGTTGACGCGCGCGCATGGCCGTCATCTCGGCCTTGTTCGCGGCGGCCGTTCGCGCAAGCAGCAGCCCGTGCTCCAGCCCGGCAATCGCGTCGACCTGTTGTGGCGTGCGCGGCTTGATGAACATCTCGGCACGTTCCAGGCCGAGGCGATCGAGATGAACGCGGCCCGGTTGATGGACAGCGCCGTCGCCGTCTACGGCTTGCAGACCATGGCCGCGCATCTGCGCCTGCTGCCCGAGCGCGATGCGCATGAAGGTCTCTACGAAACGCTTGCCGTGATGATCGTCCATCTCGACGATGCCGAAATTGCCGGCGAACTGGTGGCGCGCTTCGAGCTTCTGGTGTTGGACGAACTCGGCTTCGGCCTCGATCTCAGCCAATGCGCCGCCACCGGCACGCGACAGGACCTGGCCTATGTCTCGCCGAAGTCGGGACGCGCGGTATCGCGCGAAGCCGGTTTGCCATGGCGCGACAAGATGCTGGCTCTGCCGGCTTTCCTGCAGCGCGGCTCCGGCCTGCGCGCCGATGCGGCAGCGGTCGACGACGCCTTCCGGCTCACCGGCTTCTTCTTCAACCGCCATGTCTATGAGCCGCGCGGCATCGAGCCACCGGACGCTCGTACCGGCTTCCTCGCCGCCTTGCGCAAACATCACGCGCGCGGCAAGGCCATAGCTGGCGAGGACGCAGCCAGAGAAATCATCACATGAGCGAGGTCGAACTTTATCCTGGCCGGGTCTCACCGCTCGGGCTCGGCACCATTCCGCACGCCGACATCCTGAAATACACCGGTTTGGAATTGCTGCAGCGCATCGTCGACGGCAAGTATCCGGCACCGCCGATTTCCTTTCAGCTGAATTTCACTCTCACCGAAGTCTCGGAAGGGCGCGCTGTCTTTCGTGGCATGCCGAGCGAGCGCCATCTCAATCCGCTGGGCAGCGTACATGGCGGCTGGGCGGCGACGCTGCTCGATTCGGCACTGGCCTGTGCCGTGCAGACGCTGCTCGAAAAGGGCGAGGCCTATACCACGGCGGAGTTCAAGGTGAATTTGACGCGTCCCATCACGCCGAAGACCGGCGAGGTGGTGTGCGAGGGCAGGGTTGTTCACAAGGGCCGCACGTTGGCGGTGTCAGAAGCGACGTTGAAGGATGCCGGCGGCAAGCTGCTGGCTTTCGGCACTGAAACATGTTCGATCTTTCCGGCCGCCAATCTGGCGGCGCGTTGACCGGCGGCGCATTGAGTTTTTCCGAGCTTGGATTTTCTGGCCGCTTGGCCGCCGCATTTGAATGTCAGTACGACGAATGTCAGTGAAAACTGGCCTGGTTTGGGGGAACCGCCATGTTTGAAAGCCTGATCGGCCTTGTCGCCATCATCGCCCTGTTCGTCATCATTTCGCGCCAGCAGAGCCGTATAGGCCTTGTCGAGCGCGAACTTGGCGCGCTGCGCAGTCTTGTTCTCTCGGGAGCCTTACCACCGGCGACAAAATCTTCCGAACAGACGGCGGCCGACAATGTGCCCGCCGATATGGCTCCGGCCGCAGCGGCCGCGGCCGATATCGCCCCGCCTGAGGCAAGCGAAGCGGTCACCGTGCAGGCGCCAGCCACGGACACGGAAGACTCGACCGGCGAGATCGTCTCCGGGCCGTGGACCGCTCCAGAACCGGCACCGAAGGCGGTGGATCCCGCGGAGCTTCCCGGAGCGGCGAAAGCCGCCCGCCAATCCGATGTCGAAACCGCGCTCGGAACCCGCTGGGCGGTCTGGGTTGGCGGCATCGCACTGGCGCTGGGCGGCCTGTTCCTGATCCGCTACACCATTGAAGCCGGCATTTTCGGTCCCGGCGTGCGGCTGGCCATGGCCGGCGTGCTCGGCCTGGTGCTGGTCGCCGGCGGCGAGTTCATCCGCCGCACCGGCTTCAAGGTGCCGGTGCAAGGGGCCGCCGGCGCTTATATTCCAGCGATCCTGACGGCTGCCGGTGCCTTCATCCTGTTCGGCACCGTCTATGCCGCGCATGGCATCTACGGCTTCATCGGCCCGGCACTCGCCTTCACGCTGCTCGGCGTCATCGGCGTGACGACGATCGCGGCAGCCCTTGTCCATGGCCAGGCGCTGGCCGGCATCGGCCTTGTCGGCGCCATGGTGACGCCGGTGCTGGTCGCCTCGCAGGCACCCAGTCCCTGGGCGCTGTTCGGCTATCTCGCGATCGTGCTCGCAGCGACCGGCGTCATCGCCCGCATGCGCGACTGGAAATTACTGATGGCGGCCGCCTTTTTCGGCACCGGTGTCTGGACCATCCTCTATATGACCGATGCGCCGGGGGCGAACCTCTCTGCCACCCTGTTCATCGACGCCGTCACGCTGGCCGTGCTCGCCCTTGTCTGGCTCGCTCGCCGTGACGACGAAACCGGGCCGGCCAGGGGTTTCGACTGGCCGTCCATCGTGCCTGGCCTGTTCGTCGCATTCTCGGCGCTGGGCCTGTCGGTCGATCCGGCCTTCGCTGCCGCCGGCTATGCCTTGCCGGGCGCGGTGGTGATCGCCGCGATGGTGGGGGTTGCGCTTTATCGTCCGCTGGCGCTGCCGCTCCTCTATGCCGCGGGACTGGTCACGGTGCTGATCTATCTCGGCATCATCCCGCCAACCTCGATCGCTTCCGAATTTTCGGGCGGTGCCCTGGGCGTCGACGGACTGCCGGTGGCCACGTCCAACGCGCTGACCTTGCGCATCGGCATCGTACTCGGCCTCGTTTTCATCGGCGCCGGCTTCTGGGCCGCGCGCCGGTTTGCCGCCGGCACGCAGATGCGCGCGGCCTCATGGGCAGCGTGGGGCGTCATCGTTCCGCTGGTCGTCCTGCTGGCGCTCTGGTTCACTTTCGGCAATCTCGACCGTGACTTTGTCTACGCTGCCGCGGCGGCACTGCTGGTCGTCATTTTCGCCGCCGGTGGCGAGTGGATCGCGCGGGCCGAGGAGCCGCCGCTCAAGGGCGGTGTCGCGGTGTCGTTTGCCCTGGGCGGCGCGGCCATCGCCGGGCTCCTGCTCATGCATATGGCTTTCGATTCCGGCTGGACCACCATCCTGCTCGGTGCGGCGGCCATCGTGCCGGCGCTGGCCACGCGCTGGCGCGCCTATCCGGTGCTCGGCTGGATTTCGGTCGGCGCTGTGATCGCGGTGCTTGGCCGCGTCGCTTTCGACCCGACCATTGTCGGCGCCGGGTTCCTGTCGAGGACACCGGTCTTCAACTGGCTGTTGCCCGGCTACGGCGTGCCGGCGCTGGCCTTCGGCTTCGCCGCCTGGCAGCTTGCGCGCACCACGAATGGCCGGCCGCGCCTTGCCATGGAAGCGGCGGCGGCGCTGTTTGCGCTGCTCACGCTCGCCATGCTGGTGCGCCACGCCATGCACGGCGGCGTCATCGACACGGGTGCCATGACGCTCGCCGAACAGTCGATCTACACGCTGATCGCCATCGGTACCGGCGCCATCCTGGTCGCCATCGACATGCGCTCGCCAAGCTCGGTGCTGCGCTATGGTTCGATGGCCGCCGGTGTGGCCTCGGTCGCCTTCATCGTTGTCAGGCATTTCGTCTTGCTGAACCCATTGTTCACCGACGAATCGACCGGCCGCATCCCGGTGTTCAACCTGTTGTTCCTCGCCTATCTCTTGCCAGCGGTCGCCGTTGGCGGGCTGGCGCTCTACACCAGGGACAAGCGGCCGAAATGGTATGCGCAGATGTTGGCTGTGGTGGCTGCCGCGCTTGCCTTCGCCTATGCCACGCTCTCGGTGAGGCGTCTGTTCAAGGGCGAGTTCATCGGCTTGTGGAGCGGCCTCGGCCAGCTGGAAACCTACACCTACTCGGCGCTCTGGCTGGTCATCGGTGTGGCGCTGCTCACCGCCGGCGTCTGGCTGAAGTCGCAGGTGCTGCGCATTGCCTCGGCCGCGCTGATCGCGATCGCCGTGCTGAAAGTCTTCATCTTCGACATGTCGGAGTTGGAAGGCGTGCTGCGGGCGCTGTCCTTCATCGGCCTTGGCGCGGTGCTGATCGGCATCGGACTGTTCTATCAGCGGCTGCTGACGCGGGCGGCGAAGGAGACCTGAGGGTTTGGAGTGTCGGAATACTCAAAATGGAATATTTGAATATTCCACGGGAGATATTCGAAATGCCGCTCTATATCCGCGACGACAAGGTGGACGCGCTCGCGACCCAACTGAAGCGCGAGACCAACGCCTCGAGCAAGACTGAAGCGGTGCGGATCGCGCTTCTGCACGAGCTTGAGCGCAACCGCGCCCGCAAGCCACTGCGCGAGAGGATTGCCGTTTTCCAGGCCCAGGCGGCTGCGCTGGGGCCGTCCGATCCCAACTTCGACATGAAGGCGTTCATGGACGAGGCGTGGGAAGACTGATGTTCGTCGGCGCGCCGGCGGTCCGCTGCATAGTTCCGCGCTTCTATGATTTTCTTCAGACGGATATGACATAAGCTGGAGTTTCTACGATCGATAGTCGGGAATAAATCGGCACCAGCCAGCGTTATCTCATTGCTTGGGTGACCGGGGCGGCGGACCGCTTCGCGCTGGCCGCTTGCGCCGCGCCGAGAAGGCGCGTTCAATCGAGATCAACAAGGCGACCCCCAGAAACAGCGGTCATGGACGAAAAGAAGGCAGCAATCCTTGGCGAAATACCGCGCCTGCGCCGCTACGCACGCTCGCTTTTGCGCGACCGCGACGCTGCCGACGACCTTGTCCAGGATTGCCTCGAGCGGGCGCTTGTGCGGCTCGACAATTGGCAGACAGGAGAAAGCCCCCGGAGGTGGCTGTTTACGATCATGCATCATTTGTTCATCGACCAGATGCGCAAGGTGAACCGCCGCGGCGAGGCGGCGATGCTGCCGCTGGAGGCGGGCGAGGCCGTTGCCCAGCCGGCCGAGCAGATGGAGAGCATTGCCTCGCGCGAGATCATCGAAGCATTGCAGGCGATCAGCCCCGACCGTCGCGCAGCCCTTGTCATGGTTGCCATCGAAGGTTTTTCCTATGCCGAAGCCGCCAACATTCTGGGCGTGCCTGCCGGCACACTGATGTCGCGCATCGCGCGCGGGCGTGAGGAACTGCGCGGGTTGCTGGACGACACGGCGCGTCGCCGCGCGATAAGGATCGTGGAGAAATGATCCGCCGCGACTTTTCCGAACGTGACATCCACATGGCGCTTGATGGCGAACTGCCCAGCGACGAGCGCTCAGCCTACGATGCCTGGCTCGACGCCAATCCCGAAATGAAGGCCAAGAGCGCCCGTTTCACCGCCGACCGGGCGGCGCTCAGTGCCGCCTTCGCCGACGTGCTGGACGAAGCCGTGCCTGCGCGGTTGCGCAAGGTGCTGCTTGGCGAGGCGCCGGTCAAGGCAGCTGTGCCACGCTCACGCTGGTGGCTTGCCGCTGCTGCCGCCGTGCTTCTGGTCGCCGGCGGACTTGGTGGCTATTTTGCCGGCATCGAGGGCATCGGGCAGGAGGATCCGGCGGAAGATCGGCTGGCCGAGCAGGCAATCGCGGCCCATGTCATCTATGCCGCCGAAAAGCGGCATGCCGTCGAGGTGCCGGCCAGCGACAAGGACCATCTGCAGACCTGGTTGTCCAACCGGGTCGGGCTGAAGCTGGTGGCGCCGGACCTGACCGCCGACGGATTCCAGCTGGTCGGCGGCCGGCTGTTGCCGGCAGGCGAGAGCAAGGCCGCCATGCTGCTTTACGAGGACGGCAATGGGCAGCGTATATCGCTGTTCGTCACCACGGAATCGACGGAGAATGCCAGGGGCACCTACGCCGCCACGCAAGACGGACCCGAGGCCGTCTACTGGCTGGACAAGGGCTATGGCTGCGCCGTGGTCGGCTCCTTGCCGCGCGAGCGGCTGGCCGAGGTCGCCAGGAGCGCCTACATGCAACTTGTCAACGGGCTGGCAAGCTGAACGGCATCGCTTTTGCCGGTGCCGTCGATCCGCGAATGCTGATCCGGCCGAAGGACCTTTTGCGCCCGTCGGGCCGGCGTTGGATTTGTCACAATTCGGCCCTAATCGAGGTGCGATAGCGCTTGATGAATGCCGTCGCATCGCCCCGAAAATCGGAAATGGTTTTTGGAAACACGAGGCGAAGATTCAAGGTGGTGGAGCGGACTTCGTGCGCCCATGTGGACGCCGGTTTTCCCAACGCCCTGGTTGGCGTCAAGGACGTGTTCGAGTAGGGCCATTTCCACCACCAATCGAGGTTTTCTGAAGCCGCATGCCTGCCGAGATCCGCACGGCCCGCGCATCTGACGTCGATGATCTCGCCGCCATCGAGAAAGCTGTTTTCTCAAGCGACCGTATTTCCCGCCGCTCCTTCCGACTGTTCATCGAGCGTGAAACCGCCGAGACGCTGGTCGCCGAAGTCGACGGCCGCGTGGCCGGCTATGCGATCGTGCTGTTTCGCAAGGGCAGCGGCGTGGCGCGCCTCTACTCGATTGCGACCAGTCCGTTTTTCGGCGGGCTGGGTGTCGGCCGCATGCTGCTCGGATCCGCCGAAGATGCCGCCTTCGAGCACGACCGCATGATGCTGCGTCTCGAAGTTCGCGAGGACAACAGCCGCGCGATCCGCATCTACGAACGGGCCGGTTATCGCAAGATCGGCCGCGAGCCCGGCTACTATGAGGATGGCGAAACGGCACTTCGCTACGAAAAGACCTTGCGTGGCGACATTCCGATCGCCACCAAGGTGCCGTTCTACCCGCAGACCTGCGAATTCACCTGCGGCCCGTGCTGCCTGATGATGGCGATGGCCAATTTCGATCGCGGCTTCGTGCCGGATCCGGTCATGGAAATCCGCCTGTGGCGTGAAGCGACGACCGTCTTCATGATGTCGGGTCCCGGTGGATGCGAGCCATTCGGCCTCGCTGTCTCGGGCTACGAAAGCGGGCTCGCGGTGGAGATCTACGTTTCCTTCTATGGCGCGCTGTTCCTGCAATCGGTGCGCAGTGAGGAGAAGCGCAGGGTGATGGAACTGGCCCAGGTCGACTTTCGCCGACGCGCGGAACTTTACGGCATCCCGGTGAATTACCGTGCATTCACAATCGACGATATCCGCGCTGCGATCGCTGGGGGAAAGCTGGTGCTGGTGCTGATCAGCGGCTTCCTGATGTTCGGCAAGAAGGTGCCGCACTGGGTGCTGGCGATCGGCGATGACGGCGACCATATCCTGATCCACGACCCTTGGGTTGAGGATGAAAGGCAGGAGACCATCCTTGATGCAGCCAACATTCCCGTGCCTTACGGCATCTTCATGAACATGGCGCAGTTCGGTCGCGATGGACTGCGTGCCGCCATCACTCTGGGAAAGCGTGACAGATAATGACCTGGGTCATCCTTACCGGCAGGCAGAGCGATCTCGACCAGGTGGCGACACCGCACAAGATCATCACCAATCGCGACTATCTCGCGCATCCGTCACTGTTTCGCGGCCAGCGGCCGAAGGTCATCAACCTGTCGAACAATTACGCCTACCAGAGCCGCGGCTACTATGCGTCGCTGCTGGCAAGCTCGCGCGGCCACAAGGTGATCCCGACGGTCGAAACGATGATCGACCTTTCGGAGCGCAAGCTCTATGAACACGCGCTGCCGGAACTGGAGCTGGCGCTCAACAAATGCCGCAAGGACCTCGGCGGCGTTTTTCCGCAAAAGGTCTGCATTTTCTTCGGCATCGGCCCGTCGAAAATCTGGGACCGCTTCGCCAAACTTCTGTTCGACTGGTTCCGCGCGCCGGCGCTCGAAGTCCACATCAAGGACAGCGCCGAATGGGCCTCGATCCGCAAGATCGGTTTCCATCCGCTGGCGCGGATGACCGAGGACGAGGAAAAAAGCTTCATCCAGTGCCTGGAGACCTACACCAACCGCGAATGGCGCGACACCAAGGGCCGCACGCCGGCGCGCTACACCTTCGCCACGCTGGTCGACCCGCATGAGGAATTGCCGCCCTCGGAGATATCGTCGCTGCGCTATTGGGCCAAGATCGCCGAGAAGATGGGCGTCGAAATCGAGCCGATCACCAAGCGGGACCTCGCCAAGCTCGCCAATTACGACGCGCTGTTCATCCGCGAGACCACCTCGATCTCCAACCACACCTATCGTTTCGCCCGCCGCGCCCAGCAGGAAGGAATGCCGGTGATCGACGATCCGCTGTCGATGATCCGCTGCACCAACAAGGTCTATCTCAACGAACTGATGGCCTACAACAAGGTGCCGGTGCCGCCGACGGTGATGATCGCCGGCACCTCGGATCTCGAACTGGCGGCGCAGACGCTGGGCTTTCCGCTGGTGCTGAAAATCCCGGATTCGTCGTTCTCGCGCGGCGTCAAGAAATGCGCCAATTTCGAGGAACTGAAGACGCTGGCCACCGAATGGCTGGAGGATTCCGACCTTCTGATCGCGCAGAAATTCATTCCGACCGAGTATGACTGGCGCGTCGGCGTGCTCGGCGGCCAGCCATTGTTTGCCGTGCACTATCTGATGGCCAAGAAGCACTGGCAGATCGTCAACCACAAGGCCAACGGCAAGCCCGACCAGGGCGGCATCAAGACCTTCACGCTGAAGGAGACGCCGGCGCATGTCGTCGAGACGGCAGTGAAGGCGGCGCGCTGCATCGGCGACGGGCTCTATGGAGTCGATCTCAAGGAGACCAAGGACGGCGTCTTCGTCATCGAGGTCAACGACAATCCCAACCTTGACCATGGCTGGGAGGATTCCGGCGAGAAGGACGAGGTCTGGGTGCGGCTGACGCAGTGGTTCCTGGAGCGGCTGGACCGGCCGGGGCGGTAATTTGATCGGGGGTAGAACATGCAGTTCATCGTCATCGAGGATTTCACCGGCTGCGATCGCAAGGAGATCTACCGCCGCTTTCGCGACCGCGGCCGCCTGAAACCTGACGAGCTTCTCGTGCACCACAGCTGGATCGCGGCGGACATGAGCCGCTGCTTCCTGCTGGTGGAAGCCAATGACGTCACGCTGCTGCAGCGCTGGGTCATCGAATGGGCGGATCTGGTGGAATTCGAGATCATCCCCGTGGCGACAAACAAGGACATGGCAGAGGCATTGAGCGGGCACCTCTGACCATCGCCGCGTGTTCAGTCAACGGAGTACCGGCGAGCCGACTGCGCGCCGACACTCGTCGATCAGCCACAGGCGAAACGCCGCCACGACATCGCGCCTGGCGCTGCGCTCCGGGATCGTCAAGCAATAGGGCTGGCGCAGCTCCAGTGCCTGGGCGAGGGGCCTGACAAGTCGGCCGTCTGCCAGCGCCGCGGCACAGTAGATCCCTTGCACCAGCGCCACGCCCAATCCCGAAATGGCAAGATCGAGTGCTGCGCGCGACGAGTTGGCCGAGAGGCCGCGCTGCGCTGCCCGGCCGGGCTCGACGCCGGCCGCCTCGAACCAGTTGTGCCAGGACGGAAAGGACGCGCCGGTCGGTCCCCAGCCGGTGTGGATGAGCGGCAGGCTGGCCAGGCCGTCGGGTTTGATCGTGCCTGCCAGCCCGGGTGCACACACGGGATAGACCGCGTCCTGAACGATATTCTCGGTCGGGTGCTCGCGATAATGCGGCCCATAGGAGAGCCTGATGTCGATCAGTTCACGGTCGAACGGCACCGGGTCGTCGTCGCCTCTGAGCGATATATCGACCGCGCCATGGCTTGAGACAAAACCAGCGAGACGCTGCGAAAGCCAACCCATGGCCATGGATGGCGGCACCGACACCACAAGGCGCGGGCGGAACGCATCGCCGCCCAGTTCGCGCGAGACGCTGCCGATCTCCTGGAAGGCCATGGTCAGCCTGGGCAGCATCTCGACGCCGGCCTCGGTGAGGACGACGCGCCGGTTGACACGGTGGAACAGCTTGCGGCCCATCTGCTCCTCGACGGCGCGGATGAGCTGGCTGACGGCGGCGGCCGATACCGAAAGCTCTTCCGCCGCCGCGGCAAAGCTGCCTGCACGCGCCGCGGCCTCGAAAGCTTGAAGTCCTTTGAGAGAGGGAGGTACGGCCATAATCACCGAATAGATAAGTTCAGCTTATCTAGATTGCAGAAATCGTCGTTTTTGGAAAGGTTGTTCATTGGCTACAGTGGGTTCATCAAACTCCAGTCTGGATCGAAGCACGTGGATCATCGTGACGTAATTTCATCGTTGACGCAGGAGGAGCGCAACCGGCTGACCGCCAAGTCTGATGCCGCGGGCCTCGTTCAGCTTGCTGCTCATTGGGGCGCGATCGTGGTCGTCGGATCGCTGATCGCTGCCAAGGTGCCGTTCTGGCCACTGCTGATGCTGCCGCAAGGTATCCTCATCGTCTTCCTGTTCACGCTGCTGCACGAGACGGTTCATCGTACGGCTTTCGAGGCGCAGCGGCTGAACGATGCCGTGGCGCGGGTGTGCAGCCTGGCGATCGCGCTGCCGGCGGACTGGTTCCGCTACTTCCACTTCGCCCACCATCGATACACCCAAGATCCCGACAATGACCCGGAACTGGCCTTCCCGAAACCGGAGACATGGCGGCAATACCTCGTCCACATATCCGGCATCCCGTTATGGTGGGGCCACCTCAAGACGCTTTATGCCAACGCAGCGGACCGTGGTCGCGAAAGCTACGTCCCGCCAAAGGGCTATGACAAGGTGCGCATCGAAGCACGCGCCATGATTGCCTTTTATGCCGCGGTCCTTCTGCTGGCCCTCTATTTCCGGCTCTCGGTGCTTGTCTATGTCTGGATCTTGCCCGCTCTGTTGGGGCAGCCGTTTCTGCGCCTCTATCTGCTGGCCGAACATGGTCGCTGTCCGTTCGTCGCCAACATGCTGGAGAACACCAGGACCACGTTGACCAACTGGCTGGTCCGCAGGCTGGCATGGAACATGCCGTTCCATGCCGAGCATCATGCCTATCCCGGCGTGCCGTTTCATCAACTGCCGCGGTTTCATGCGCTGATCGAGCGGCATCTCAAGGTGGTCGAGCCCGGCTATGTCAGCTTCCACGGCAAATACATCGACACGCTGCGTTGACGATGGCCGGCCTCAGCCGGTCTGGCTGTGGAGCGCTCGGGATTTCAACAGACGCTGGATCTCGGCGGCCGTTGACGGCACGCCGATCAGATAGCCCTGCGCCTCGGTACAGCCATTGCCGCGCAGGATGTCGAGTTGCACCTCGGTCTCGACCCCCTCGGCGGTGACAGTGATGCCAAGCTCGGCGCCCAGCCCGATGACGGTGCGAACGATCGCCGCGGCGTCACGATTGCCCAGGTCGTGGATGAACGAACGATCGATCTTGATCTTGTCGACGGGAAAACGCCTGAGGTAGCCGAGTGAGGAATAGCCGGTGCCGAAATCGTCCAGCGCGATGCGGATGCCGAGTTCGCGCAACTGCCGCAGCGTCCTTAACACCGCCTCGCTTTCGTCCATCAGCACGGTTTCGGTGATTTCAAGCTCCAACCGATCGGCTGGCACGCCGGAGAAAGCCAGCGCCGAGATGACGCTGCGGGCGAAGCTGCCGCTTTTAAGTTGCACGGCCGAGACATTGACCGCGACGCGCAGGCCGGCGGGCCAGTCGGCCGCCGCCGTGCAAGCTTTCCTCAGCGCCCATTCGCCAAGCGGCACGATCAATCCAGTGTCTTCGGCGACCGGAATGAAGCTGTCCGGCGCCACCGTGCCACGTGTCGGCGAATGCCAGCGCATCAAGGCTTCCGCGCCGACGATCTCCCCGGATGCGATGTTCATGATGGGTTGGAAGTCGAGGTCGAACTCCTGGCGCGGCAGCGCGGTCTCGAGATCGATCTCCAGCGCACGCCGTGCCTGTACCATAGCGTCCATTCCGGGTTCGAAGAACCGATACTGATTGCGCCCTTCGCTCTTCGCCCGGTAAAGCGCCGTATCGGCGTTCCTCAGCAGCGTGTCGGCATCTCCACCGTCGTCGGGGAAAACCGCTATGCCCAGGCTGATGCCGATATGCATCTCGCGGCTCTTGTCGCGGAACGGTTTTCCGATTGTCTCGATGATGCGCTTCGCGAGTTTTTCAGCATTGGCAATGCCCTTGAAATTGAACTGGATGATGACGAATTCGTCACCGCCGAAGCGGGCAACGACGTCGTTTTCATTATGCAGGCAGCGCTGCAGCCGCTCGGCCACGCTCTTCAGCAGCCAGTCGCCGGCCGGATGTCCCCAAGTGTCGTTGACCGCCTTGAAGCGATCGAGATCGAGCGAGAAGATCGCCAGCGGCGTGGCCGCCGTGTCCTCCAGCGCAAGGTCGAGCCGTTCGCGAAACATCGAGCGGTTGGGCAGTCCGGTCAGCATGTCGTGATGCGCAAGATGGGTCATGCGCTCTTCGGTACGGCGGCGCTCCGTAACGTCGTCAAAGGTCGCCACCCAACCGCCGCCGTTCATCGGCTGGCGGGTGACCAGAACCGTCCTGCCGTCTGTAAGATGCCGATACGCCGAATGCATTTTTTTCGCCACCAGGCAGGCCTCGGTCTTGGCGACTTCGCTGTCGACATCGATCTTCGTATAGATGCCGAGTTCCAGCAATCGTTCGAGCGCGTCGCGGTGCGTCGTTCCAAGCGGGAAGTCCGCCGCGGTGACGTTGTAGAGTTCTAGAAAACGCCCGTTGCGCACGATCATCTTGCCGTCGGCGTCATACATCAGCAGGCCTTGCGACATATTGGCGAGCGCTGCGTCGAAGCGGCGGTGCTGCTCTTTGAGATCCTCTTGCGCGCGGCGCTGCTCGGTGATGTCCTCATAGATCGAGACCCAGCCGCCCAGAGCCAGAGGGCGGTGCGAGATGCTGACGATGCGGCCGTCCGACAGTGTTTCTTCGTAGGTCGAGGGCTTTGCCTGATCGATATAGGGTTTGCGGATGGCGTAGAGTTCGTCGGCGGTTTGCGAGGCGATGCCGATATCGACGCTGTGGCGCAGAATGTCGAGGAACCGGATGCCGGGCCTTATGATGCTGGCTTCGAGGCAAAAGATGTTCAGGTAGTTGCCGTTGCAGATGATCATCCGCTCGTCGGCATCGAACATGCACAGGCCGTGCGACATGTTCTCGACGGCAGCCGAAAAGCGTTGGTTCTGCTCCCGCAGTTCGTCTTCCATGTGGCGGGAGCGGTCCATGCCTTCGGCCTCCCGTTTCGGGTTGGTCGAACCATCCTTGGCATCAGCGACGGGCATGAGCGCGCCTGCGGACCGTGATCGAACGCGCTATTGTGGCCGCCGCCGGTTAATTTAGCGTTTTTAGCCGATTGCGGTCGCCGAAACCTGGTGTCGCGATGTCTCGATCGCGGAAAACCGCTTCAGGAACGCATTTTGCGCCCAGGTTACCGAGCGTGGCGTGAAATCGAAGCGGTCGGCATTGAAGCCGCGCGGACGGCCGAAGAACTCGGTCGCCTCGGCGGTCGAAAAGCCGGCGAGCAGCGTTGCCTCGAAATAGGCGGCGATCTGGTCGGCGCGCTTGATCTCCTTGCGCAGCGCAGCACTTGGTTCCGGCGGCAGCGAGAAGCGCAGATGGATGGCGCGCTGCAGCCGTAACTCACAATCCTTGTAGCTGCCGCCCATCACCGATTTGAACGGCGAGATCATGTCGCCGATGACATATTCGGGGGCGTCGTGCAGCAGGGCCGCCAACCGGGCGTCGGCCGAAGCCTCGGGAACCAGGTCGCAGAACAGCGCTTCGACCAGCAGCGAGTGCTGGGCGACCGAAAAGGCATGCTCGCCGCTGGTCTGGCCGTTCCAGCGGGCAACGCGGGCGAGCCCGTGCGCAATGTCTGAAATCTCGATGTCGAGCGGCGAGGGGTCGAGCAGGTCGAGCCGGCGGCCCGACAGCATGCGCTGCCAGGCGCGTGCCGGCGCGCCGACGCGGTCGGCCGCCATCAGGCCTCCTCCGCGCTGACGGCTTCCTGCGGGAAGGCGAATTTTGCCCAACCGGGAATGGCCAGGGTAACCGGATCGTCCCCGGCCATGATCGGTTGGCCGGCGTCGAGCGCCGCCTTGACCCGGTCGATGCGGGCAATGGCCAGACCGGTCGTGCCGACGATCGAGCCAAGCGTGCCAACCGGCCTGCCTTCGACGGTTAGCTCGGTGCCGGGCGCGGGCAGGGGCCGGTCGGCTGACACAATCAGCACGCGCCGCCTGGCGGTGCCGCGATGCTGCATGCGCGAGACGACCTCCTGGCCGACATAGCAGCCCTTCTTGAAGCCGACGCCACCGGTTTCGTCCAGCAGCACGTCGTGGGGGAAGGCGTCTCCGAGTTGGTAGTCGCTGCCGCTTTCGGCAATGCCGCCGGCAATGCGGAAGGCCTGCCACGCGGCAAGATCGCTGCGCTCATCTGTTTCGCCATAGGAGCGCTCGACGGCGTCGTTGCGAAAGCGCGTGTCGGCCACCGTTGAATCAGATTGTGAGGGTGTTGATTCATGTCCCCATGCGACGGTGACAAATGCCTGATCGGATTTGGCAATCTCGACCTTGGCGCGCAGTTTGTAGAGCGTCAGCCGGCGTATGAAATCGTCCGCTATGTCGGCACGGCATTCGAGCCGGAATGCATTCTCGCCGGTGCGCGAGATCAGGAAATCGAACAGGATCTTGCCTTGCGGCGTCAGCAGCGCACCGGGCTTGGCTTCGCCGGGAGCCAGGATGTCGAGATCGGTGGTCACGATGTTTTGCAAAAAATGCTCGGCATCCGGACCTGATACGGAAATGAGGGCGCGGTCTTTGAGCTGGGCAAAGGGCATGGGCGGAAAAGCAACCTGATCTTGCAAAACGGTCGGCCTTTACGTAAGCCGCTGGCACTCCCCCCGCAAGAGAGCATGGCCATGATCTACGACCTCATCCTGACAGGCGGCACCGTGGTCAACCACGACGGCGAAGGGGCTCGCGACATCGGCGTGAAGGGCGGGCGCATCGCCGCCATCGGCGATCTCCGCCAGGCCTCGGCGGGCGAGACGATCGATTGCCGCGGCCTGCATATCCTGCCGGGCGTCATCGACAGCCAGGTGCACTTTCGTGAGCCGGGATTGGAGCACAAGGAAGATTTGGAAACGGGGTCGCGCGCGGCCGTGCTTGGCGGCGTCACCGCCGTGTTCGAGATGCCCAACACCAATCCTTTGACCACCAGCGAGGCAGCGCTTGCCGACAAGGTCCGGCGCGGCACGGATCGCATGCATTGCGATTTCGCCTTCTGGGTCGGCGGTACCCGCGAAAACGCCGGGGATGTCGGCGAGCTTGAGCGGCTGCCGGGCGCTGCCGGGATCAAGATTTTCATGGGCTCGTCCACTGGCGACCTGTTGGTCGAGGATGACGAGGGCGTGGCGTCGATCCTGAGAAACACGCGCCGGCGCGCCGCCTTTCATTCGGAAGACGAATTCCGGCTGCGCGAGCGCCTTGGCGAACGCATCGAGGGCGATCCTTCATCGCACCCGGTCTGGCGCGACGAAATCGCCGCCTTACGCTGTACCGAACGGCTTGTACGCATCGCGCGCAGCGTTCGCGCCCGCATTCATGTCCTGCACATCTCGACGGCCGAGGAGATTGTGTTCCTCGAACAACACAAGGATGTCGCGACCTGCGAGGCAACGCCGCATCATTTGACGCTGAGCGCCGACGACTATGCACGGCTTGGCACGCTGATCCAGATGAACCCGCCGGTGCGCGCCGCCCGCCATCGCGACGGCGTCTGGCACGGCATTGCGCAAGGCATCGTCGACGTGCTCGGCTCCGACCATGCGCCGCACACGCTGGCCGAGAAGGCCAAGCCGTATCCGGCCTCACCGTCGGGAATGACCGGCGTGCAGACGCTGGTGCCGATCATGCTCGACCACGTCAATGCCGGCCGGCTAACCTTGCAGCGCTTCGTCGACCTGTCCAGTCATGGCCCACAGCGGATCTTCGGCATGGCCAGGAAAGGCCGCATCGCCGCCGGCTATGACGCCGACTTCACCATCGTCGACATGATGCGGCGCGAGATGATCACCAATGCGCAGGCCGGCTCGAAAGCCGGCTGGACGCCTTATGATGGCAGGGAAGTGACGGGTTGGCCGGTCGGCACCGTCATTCGAGGCCGACGTGTCATGTGGGAGGGCGAAATCGTCACGCCAGGCCAGGGCAAAGCGGTGGAGTTTTCCGAGGCATTGCCCGTCTAGGCTCCCGGATCTCTGCAAGGGCAGAGGCAGAAAGCTCAATCCCCGGCGACGAAGAACGACCACTGTCCGGCAGGCGTGATGCCGACACGGTAGAAGATATAGGCGCCGAACTGCTTCATGTCATTGAAATCGCCGGCGGTGACGATCTTGAAGAGCTCGACCCGCTGCTTGGCGTCCAGCTTTTCCAGCGGCAGGGCGAAGAAATACGGCCACACATAGAGTTCTTGTGGCGTGCCGGCATCGAGGTGGACGTAGCCGGCATTAAGCACCTCCTCCAGGATGGCCAGAATCTCCTGGCCGTCTGGGTCGCCGGAGAGGCCCTTGAGGAAGGCGATGGCGTCGCCGTCTATGTCGGTCAGCGATATCTGTGTCATGCTGTCGCCCGTGCCGATCAACGGCCGCAGCTTTTCGATATCGCCGCCCTTGCAGGCTTCGACGATCAGATCGTGCATGCGCCGCACCGGTTCCGGCAGCTTGCCGAGATCGTAGACGACCTCAGGCACCGGCGTTTCCGGATCGACGCGCGGTCCGGTCACGCCGCCATCCGCCGGACTGTCCGGCTCGGCTTCGGCAGGAGCAGTCGGCTGGCTGGCCGGCGGCGGTGTTCCGACCGGGTTGGGCATTGGCACGGCGCTTCCGGGGGGCGACATGTCGTCGTCGGCCGGCGGCGTGACTGTCGGGGGGAGCTCTTCGCGCTTGATTTCGCTCAGCGCATACACGGGGCTGCTCGCGAGACACACAAGCAGGGGAATCGCGGCACAGCAAGCGACGAAGGAGATGCGAAGGATCAAGCCACACGGCTTGCCTGACATCGAAAAACTCACTGCCCGTTTCTCCCTGCTTCCGGGCATGACGCCCGAGCGGCATGTTCCCGTCAAAGAACCGGAGGTCGGTTCAGTGCCGCAGCCGTTCAGGTTCGAAGGCGCCAGCAATCACCTTTTCACGCATACGGTCGAGCAGGGCAAGGGCCGAGGTCTCGCCATTAGCACGCAACATCTCGCCGAAGGCCGTTTCGAGCGCTGCTTCGGCGATGATCTCGGGCTCTATCCCGGCGGAGAGACCTTCCGCCCAGGCCTCGCTGTGGCTTTCCACGGCGGTCAGGCGTTTTTCTTCCCTGACCAGCGCGTCGATGTCGTTGACACCATGTTCCATAAGCGAATGTCCACCCTTTCAAGCTGCGATCCATCGATGTGGATCAGGCCTGATCTGTTCATTTCACACGCAGGGGCAATTAAGTATTTGTAAATACGACATTTTTTTGATCGTCTTTTACAAAGCCCAATTGCCTTGTGCGAAGCTGCGTTCAGCTCGAGTCAAACTTAGCCGATTGGGGCGGCCTGCGGGGCGAAAACCTTCAGTTTGAGTTAATTCCGCTTTCGCGCGGTAAGGTTTCGTTAATTCTGTTGCAGAAGTGCAACATGAGGATTGCACCAAGATATCGCCTGCCACAAGCCGATATATCCGCTGTGCCCAGCAATGATCCGGATAGTTGTTGATGAGCGAGTGCCTAGTTGCCGTAACGCGAGGCGATATCGCGAGACAGCGTCTCGCCTTCCTTCATGTAGCGGCTGATGGCTTCGGTCGCCGAGGGCGTGCACCTCGTATAGGTGCCGCCGAAGGAGCGGTAGCCGCGATTGAAGCTGGCAATGAAGCGGGCGCGCCGCTCGGCGTCCGGATTTTCCGAATCGAGCAGTTTTGTCATCTCGACACGCCACTGGTCGCCCTTCTCGCCGCACAGATTGCGCAGGAAATGCAGCGAGCCCAGAACCTCCGCCAGCCGCATCAACCCAGGCTCGAACGGCGATTCGGCGCTGAGCGCGGGCCGTATCGAAACGGTCGCACCGACCGCAAGACACACGGCGAGGAGCATGGACGGACGGTTCATAAGCCTTCTCTACCCAACGGCGTGGCTCTGCCAAACAGGATAAGTCTTTGTGGCGAAACAATTTGTCGCCTGCAAGGCGGTTTCAGGGCTTCGGCCCGTCGTCTCCGTCCGGGTCCAACAAGTCCTCGGCCACGGCGAACACCGAGCCGGCGAGCGGCAATGCCGTCATCTCACTGAGCGTATAGAAGGCCGCCGTCTCTGCATCGTCGCTGGCTACGGCCTCGCCGCCGGCATAGGCGGCGCCGAAGACCGTGAGGAGATAATCGACCGGGTGGCTGTCATCCCTGCCGTCGATGTGGATTTCCCGCAGCGGGCGGTAATCGGTGGCCCGCAAGCCGGTCTCTTCCAACAGTTCGCGGACCGCGGCCTGTTCCAGCGTCTCACCGGCTTCGACCTTGCCACCCGGAAAGGCATAGAGTCCTTGCGAGGGTTGCCGGGCTCGTTTGACCAGAAGCACGGTGTCTGCCCGCACGACGGCGACCGAGACTGCCGGAAGTGTTTTGCGCGCTTCGTTCATGGGTTCCCGATCAGGCGTGTAGGCAGGTCTGTTGTGGACCGCCCAGCATGGGCAAGCTTTAGCGGTTGCGCAACGCCGGTTGCATCGCCACTTTCAAGCTGAACCATTCGAAGGACGCCAATCGACCATGTGCGGACGTTTTGCCTTGACCGCGACGCCGGACCAGACTGCCGCGTTGCTAGGCTTGGCGGAACTGGAGGATTTCCCGGCGCGCTACAACATCGCGCCGACGCAGCCGATCCTGATGGCGGTCGCCGGCCCCCCGCAGGCGCCGGGCTCCAATCTGCCGGACCGGCAGCCGATGCTGGTGCGCTGGGGGCTGATCCCGACCTGGGTGAAGGACACACGCGAGTTTCCGCTGCTGTTCAACGCGCGCTCCGAAGGGGCTGCCGAAAAGGCGTCGTTCAAGGCCGCCATGCGCCATCGCCGCGCCTTGGTGCCGGCGTCCGGCTTTTATGAATGGCGGCAAACCGGCGGCAAGAAAGGCCAGCCTTACTGGATACGCCCAAGGCGTGGCGGGCTGGTCGCCTTCGCCGGACTGATCGAGACCTATGCCGAGCCGGGCGGTTCGGAAATGGACACCGGCGCCATCCTGACCATCAACGCCAATGCCGACATCGCGCATATCCACGACCGCATGCCTGTGGTGATCGACCCCAGGGATTTCGCCCGTTGGCTGGATTGCCGCACGCTCGAACCGCGTGATGTCGCCGATCTGTTGCGGCCGGCTCAACTCGATTTCTTCGAGGCCATTCCCGTCTCCGACCTGGTCAACAAGGTCGCCAACACCGGACCGGAGATTCAGGAGCGGGGCGAGATCGGGCCGGAGCCCGAAAAGGTCAAGCGCCAGAAGCCCGGCGCTGACGACAATCAGATGACGTTGTTCTAGTTGAACTGTTCTTCAGCGGCGTATGTATGCGCCATTTGCCAGGCGCCCTTGACGCAGGGCCGCACACCACTTCAGGCGGCGCGGGGCGACACGATCTTCTGTACCGGCTTTTTCTTCTTCGCGGTGTGAAGGAGGGCGGCGACGATCGCGGCCGGGCCGATCGCGCGATAGTGGTTGGCCAGTGCCGGCTGCTTGGCTTCCTGCTTGGTTCGGGGCATGTTTCTCTTCCCAGGTAACATTTTCGTGTCTGCGTTTGATGGCTGATTCTGACCAAATCGTGACGCCCGCTGATCTAGCCGGCGAATGTTTCATGACTGTGCCGACATGTTTAATAAAATGTTTCAGTGCATCATTACCTGTGATCCAGCGACGTTTTTGCCGAAACTTGCGACTTGACGGCAACACATGCCAAGGCGATAAAGCCGCTCATGAAAACGTCTTTCGCCATTTGTGGCATTTGCATTATTGGCTAGCCTCGCGCTGGTCCGGACGTTTTCGCCTCATCTTTCCCCAGATTGGACAAACGCCCCGGCCAGCAGGCTGGAGCCTGATTTGCGTCTCGCGCAGGGCTGGCTTCGTCAAATCGAGTTCTGAACCGGGAAGGCACGAATGTTCGACGCATCTCAGAGCCTGCGCCTCTACAACACGCTGACGCGGACGAAAGAGGATTTCGTCCCGATCGATCCAGACAATGTGCGCATGTATGTCTGCGGCCCGACCGTCTACGACTTTGCCCATATCGGCAATGCCAGGCCGGTGATCGTCTTTGACGTGCTTTTCCGCTTGCTGCGTCACGTCTATGGGCAGGTGCACGTCACCTATGTGCGCAACATCACCGACGTCGACGACAAGATCAACGCGCGCGCTCTGCGCGACTTCGGCGGCGAGATCGCTTCCGGAACACTTTCGCTCAACGAGGCGATCAGGCGGGTCACCGAAAAAACCGCCGATCAGTTCCATCGGGACGTGGCGGTTCTCGGCTGCCTGGAGCCGACGGTCGAGCCGCGCGCCACCGAATTCGTCGAGCCCCGCGCCGACGGCAAAGTCGACATGATCACCTTGATTCAAAGCCTGATCGAACGCGGCCATGCCTATGTTGCCGCGGGCGAAGTCCTGTTCGACACCGCGTCGATGCCGGACTACGGCCAGCTGTCGAAGCGCAATCTCGACGAGCAGCAGGCTGGTGCTCGCGTCGCCGTCGACGCGCACAAGAAAAATCCCGGCGATTTTGTCCTGTGGAAGTTGTCGTCGCCGGAGGAGCCTGGCTGGAATTCGCCATGGGGCAGGGGTCGGCCGGGCTGGCACATCGAATGCTCGGCAATGTCGGCCGCCTATCTCGGCGAGGTGTTCGACATCCATGGCGGCGGCCTCGACCTGATCTTCCCGCACCATGAGAACGAGATCGCTCAGTCGCGCTGCGCCCATGGCACGGACGTGATGGCCAACATCTGGATGCACAACGGCTTCCTGCAGGTCGAAGGGCAGAAAATGTCGAAGAGCCTCGGCAACTTCTACTCGATCAACGAACTGCTCGAGACCGAGACGTTTGGCGGCCGCAAATGGCCGGGCGAGGTCCTGCGGCTGGCAATGCTGATGACGCACTATCGCGAACCAATCGACTTTTCCGTGCGCAAGCTGGAAGAGGCCGAGAACACGCTGCGCAAATGGAAGCGGGCGGCCGACCTTGCGCCGGCCGCCGCAGGACTGCTGCCCGTGCAGGTCATCGATGCCTTGTCGGACGATCTCGCAACCTATGCCGCCTTCCAGGTCTTGACGCAGTTGGCTGGCGAGGCAGCGGACGGCAACGATGCAGCGGCTGCGCTGAAGGCGTCGCTGCTGTTCCTCGGCTTCGATGTCGCGTCGGCAAAGGTTGATGAAGACCACGTCGCCAAGGCCATCGCCAAGCGTCTCGCATTCATCGCCGCGAAAAACTGGGCCGAGGCCGACCGCATCCGCGACGAACTGCTGGCACAAGGTGTACAGTTGAAGGACGGCAAGGATCTGGTCACTGGCGAGCGCATCACCACCTGGGAGGTAAAAAGATGATCGACCATCTTGGCATCACCGTTGCCGATTTCGATGCTTCGAAGGCGTTCTATGACAAGGCGATGGCGCCGCTTGGTGCAGCGCTCCTCTACATGGTGCCGCTGGAATACACCGGCGGCGCCAAAGTCGGCGGCTATGGCCGTGACCGGCCGGTGTTCTGGCTGAGTTCGGCCAAGGACAAGCCCAGGGATCACCAGCACGTCGCCTTCACGGCGCGCAGCCGCGCCGAGGTCGATGCCTTCCACGCAGCGGCACTTGCTGCCGGTGGCAAGGACAATGGCGGGCCGGGCCTGCGCCCGCATTATCACCCGAACTACTATGGCGCCTTCGTCTTCGATCCCGACGGCAACAATGTCGAAGCCGTCTGCCATGCGCCGGAGTGAGCCGAGATGAGCCTCGACAACCGGCCGATCTACACCGGCGGCTGCCAGTGCGGCGCGGTGCGCTTTCGCGTTGAAGGCGCGCTCGGCGACGCTTCGGTCTGCCATTGCCGCATGTGCCAGAAGGCGTTCGGCTCGTTCTATGCGCCGCTGGTTTCGGTGCGTGGCGCCCGGCTCGACTGGACGCGCGGCGAGCCGAAATACTTCCGCTCCTCCAACCATGTCGATCGCGGTTTTTGCGCTGATTGCGGCACGCCGCTGACCTTCACCGCGCCGGATGGTGTTGGCCTCGCCATCGGCGCGTTCGACAATCCGGCGGAGATAGTGCCGCTGATCCAATGGGGTGTCGAGGCAAAGCTGCCTTATGTCGATACGATCCCGCGATTGCCGGGCGAGGAGACGATGGCCGACGTGTCGTCGGCCTCTTATCTGGCGGATCTCGTCTCCTATCAGCATCCGGACCACGACACCGAACAATGGCCGCCAAAGGAAAGATCATGACCGATCAGGTAAGAACCGGCGGCTGCCAGTGTGGCGCCGTGCGTTTCCGCATTCATGGAGCGCTCGGCCGTCCGTCGATCTGCCATTGCCGGATGTGCCAGAAGCAGTTCGGCTCGTTCTTCGGTGCACTGGTCACGGTGCCCAGGGACGGCGTCGAATGGACCCATGAAGAGCCGAGCTATTTCCAGTCATCGATCAACATCGACCGGGGTTTCTGCGCCCGCTGCGGCACGCCGCTGACATATCGGCAGCCCGGCGGACTGGAAATCGCCATCGGTGCCTTCGACGACCGTTCGGATCTGGCACCGCAGATCCAGGTCAACTATGCCGCGCGGCTGCCATGGGTGGAGACGATCTTCGATCAGCCCGTCCACCAGGATCCTGATTATTACAACAGGCAGGAATCCATCATCTCCTTCCAGCACCCAGACCATGAAACAGCGGACTGGCCGACCAAAGGTTTGCAGCTATGAGCAGTCAATTGCGTACGCTTTATCCCGAGATCGAGGCCTTCGAGTCCGGCATGCTGGATGTCGGCGACGGCCATCAGGTCTACTGGGAGCGTTCCGGCACCAAAGGCGCCAAGCCGGCGGTGTTCCTGCATGGCGGACCGGGCGGCACCATTTCACCAAAACACCGGCGGCTGTTCGACCCGAAGCTTTACGATGTCATTCTGTTCGACCAGCGCGGCTGCGGAAAATCGACGCCCAACGCCTCGCTCGAAGCCAATACGACCTGGCACCTGGTCGCCGACATCGAACGCCTGCGTGAAATGGCCGGCTTCGACAAATGGCTGGTGTTCGGCGGCTCCTGGGGGTCGACGCTGGCGCTCGCCTATGCCGAAACGCACCCCGAACGCGTCAGTGAGCTGGTGGTACGCGGCATCTACACGCTGACACGTGCGGAACTCGAATGGTACTATCAGTTCGGCGTCTCGGAAATGTTCCCGGACAAATGGGAGCGCTTTCTGGCGCCGATCCCGGAGGCCGAGCGCGGCGACATGATGGCCGCCTACCGCAAGCGGCTCGTCGGCACGGATCGCAAGGCGCAGATCGAAGCCGCCCGCGCCTGGAGTCTGTGGGAGGGCGAAACGATCACGCTGTTGCCGGAGCCGGAAACCAGTGGACCGTTTGGGCAGGACGACTATGCCGTCGCCTTCGCCCGCATCGAAAACCACTATTTCGTCCATGCCGGTTGGCTGGAAGAAGGACAATTGCTGCGCGATGCGCACAAGCTGAGCGATATTCCCGGCACCATCGTCCACGGCCGCTACGACATGCCGTGCCCGGCGCGCTATGCCTGGTCGCTGCATAAGGCGTGGCCGAAGGCGGATTTCCATCTGATCGAGGGCGCCGGCCATGCGTATTCGGAGCCGGGGATTTTGGACCAATTGATCCGGGCGACGGATCGGTTTGCAGGGAAGATATAGTCGATGCACGGCGATCCTTCACACCCGCCTCTGTCCTGCCGGACATCTCCCCCGCAAGGGGGGAGATTGGATGTCGCCTTCGCTTTCGCCAATCGCCGACATTGCAGGACCAGCGCTGTCGTCACAGCTGACGATCTCCCCCTTTGCGGGGGAGATGGCCGGCAGGCCAGAGGGGGGTGCTCAAGCACCTTGCTGTCATGAAAAAGGAAAGACTGTTCCTCTTCGACACAACCCTCCGCGATGGCCAGCAGACGCCGGGCATAGACTTTTCCGTCGAGGACAAGATCGCCATCGCAAAACTGCTGGACACCTTCGGCCTCGACTATGTCGAGGGCGGCTATCCCGGCGCCAATCCGACCGATACGGCCTTCTTCCAGGAGAAGCGGACGGCACGTGCCAAGTTCGTCGCCTTCGGCATGACCAAGCGGGCAGGGGTGTCTGCGTCCAACGATCCCGGCCTTGCATCACTCGTGCAGTCGAAATCGGACGCCATCTGTTTCGTTGCCAAGAGCTGGGATTATCACGTCCGCGTCGCGCTCGGCTGCACCAATGAGGAGAACCTCGACGCCATCAAGGCCTCCGTCGAGGCGGCGATCGCCGCCGGCAAGGAGGCGTTGGTCGACTGCGAGCATTTTTTCGACGGCTTCAAGGCCAATCCCGACTACGCGCTGGCCTGCGCCAGGGCCGCCTATGATGCCGGCGCGCGCTGGGTGGTGCTGTGCGACACCAATGGCGGCACGCAGCCGTCGGAAGTCCGCGCCATCGTCGAGAAGGTTATTTTATCAGGTATTTCAGGCGATCATCTCGGCATCCATGCCCATGACGACACCGGCCAGGCGGTGGCAAATTCCCTCGCCGCGGTCCAGGCCGGCGTGCGCCAGATCCAGGGCACGCTCAATGGCATCGGCGAGCGCTGCGGCAACGCCAATTTGATCTCGATCGTGCCGACGCTGGCGTTGAAACCGGCCTTCGCCGATCGTTTCGAGACGGGCATTTCGGCTGAGGCGCTGACCGGCATTTCCAGGTTGTCCCGCGCCTTCGACGAACTCTTGAACCGCGCCCCGGAAGCGCAAGCGCCCTATGTCGGGGCCTCTGCTTTCGCCACCAAGGCGGGCATCCATGCCTCCGCGCTGGCCAAGGAGCCGGCGACCTATGAGCATGTGCCGCCGGAAACGGTCGGTAACCGCCGCCGCGTCATGGTTTCGGACCAGGGCGGCAAGGCCAATTTCCTCGCCGAGTTGAAGCGGCGCGGCATCGATGTGCCGAAAGATGATCACCGGCTCGACGCGCTGATATCAGTGGTCAAGGAGCGCGAGGCCGAGGGCTATGCCTATGAGGGCGCCGATGCCAGCTTCGAGCTCCTGGCACGCAAGATGCTGCACGGCCTGCCGGAGTTCTTCAACGTCACCTCGTTCCGCTGCATGGTCGAGCGCCGCTTCGACGCCAACGGCCAGCTGAAGACGGTCTCCGAAGCGATCGTCAAGGTGGTGGTCGACGGCGAGGAGAAGATGTCGGTGGCCGAGGGGCATGGCCCGGTCAACGCACTCGACATCGCGCTGCGCAAGGACCTTGGCAAGTTCCAGAGCGAGATCGCCGACATGGAACTGGCCGACTTCAAGGTGCGTATCCTCAATGGCGGCACCGAGGCGATCACCCGCGTTCTGATCGAATCGCATGACGGCACCGGCGCGCGCTGGTGGACGGTCGGCGTTTCCGAAAACATCATCGACGCCTCGTTCCAGGCGCTGATGGATTCCATCGTCTACAAGCTGATGAAGAACCGCGAGATGGCCGGACTGGTGGCCGCCGAATAGGGTTGACCATCAGCGAAAGTCCGTTGATCCATCAGAACTTTGCGATGGTCTTGCCAAGGTGACTGGGCCATAGCGTTGGCCCATGGCCACTGAAACAATCACCCTGGATGCAGATTCCAAGGCCCGGCGCGGCTTTTTACTGGCGCTCGGCGCCTATCTGCTATGGGGGCTGCTGCCCTTCTACATGAAGGCGGTCGCTCATCTGCCGCTCGCCGAAGTCATTGCCCATCGCATCGTCTGGTCGGTGCCGATCGCCGCCGCCGTCCTGGTCTGGGCCGGCCGCACGGCGGATTTCAAGGCGGCGCTGCGTTCGCCGCGCACCATCGCCATGGCCGCGCTGACGGCTGCGCTGATTTCGGTCAACTGGGGCATCTATGTCTGGGCGATTGCCGTCGACCGCACTGTCGAGACCGCGCTCGGCTACTACATCAATCCACTGGTCAGCGTCGTTGTCGGCGCGCTGCTGCTTGGCGAGCGCCTCGACCGGCTGCAGATCGCGGCGGTGGTGCTGGCGGCCGTCGCGGTCGCGGTGTTGACCATTGAGGGCGGCAAGCTGCCCTGGGTGTCGCTGGCGTTGGCTTTTTCCTTCGCCGCCTACGGCTTCTTCCGCAAGACGCTGCCGATCGGCCCGAGCCAGGGGTTTTTGCTCGAAGTGCTTCTGCTGGCGGTGCCGGCGCTCGGCTACATCGTCTATCTCATCGCGACCGGACAGGACCACATCGTATCCAGCAGCGGTGCCGATAGGGCGCTGCTGATCGGCTGCGGTCCAGTCACGTCGATACCGCTGCTGCTGTTCGCCTTCGGCGCCAAGCTGCTGCGCCTGTCAACCATCGGCATCATGCAATATATCGCGCCGACCATGGTGTTCCTGATCGCCGTTCTGATCTTCGACGAGCCTTTCGGCACCACCCAGGCCATCGCCTTTGCGCTGATCTGGGCGGCCTTGGCGGTCTATTCCTGGTCGATGTTGACGACAGCGCGCCGCGCCGCGCCGCAGCCCGCACGGTAAGGGATTTCGGATGTACCTGCTGCATATCGCCAACAAGAATTATTCCTCATGGTCGCTGCGGCCCTGGGTGTTGATGCGAGAACTGGACATCCCATTCGAGGAGCGGCTGACGCCATTCCCGACCGGACCGAGCTGGGATCTGTACCGGCCATTCTCGCCGAGCGGCCGGGTGCCATGCCTGATCGACGATGGCTGGGCGGTCTGGGATTCGCTGGCCATCGTCGAGTATCTGGCCGAACGCCACGATGGCGTGTGGCCCGTCGAAGCCAAGGCGCGCGCCTGGGCACGCTCGGCCGCCGCCGAGATGCATTCGAGCTTCACGGCATTGCGCGGGGCATGCCCGATGAGTTGCGGCGTGCGGGTAAAGCCGTTCCCGATGTCCGATGGGCTGAAGCAGGACCTCTTTCGCCTTGGCGATCTCTGGAACGATGGGTTTGCCCGTTTCGGGGGGCCGTTTCTGGCCGGCGCTCATTTCACCGCCGTCGACGCTTTCTTTGCTCCGGTGGCGTTTCGCGCCCGGTCCTATGGGCTCTCCTTCGAGGGTGCGGCTGCGGCCTATCCGGCCCAATTGCTTGCTCTGCCGGCGATGCGCGAATGGTATGCGGCTGGTCTTGCCGAGACCTGGCGCGAGGCCGATCACGAAGCGGAAGTCGCCGCCGCCGGCACCGTCATCGAGGATCTTCGCGCCACGGCGTGAAAGCCGCCGGCGGGTGCTACATCTGTCCGAGCCGCCTGACAAAGAGATAGGTCGCACCCGCGATCACCATCGACACCGCCGTCACCACCCAAAAGCCCATTGGCGTGTCGACCAGCGGCAGGCCCCCAACATTCATGCCGAACAGGCCTGAGATGATGGTCATCGGCAACAGCACCGCCGTCATCACCGACAGTACGTACAGCAGCCGGTTCGACTGCGTCGTCAGCTTTGCCATAAGCTCGTCCTGCAACAGCCGGGCGCGCGCCTGCAATTGCTCGCCGTCATAATGCAGCGTCTGCGCACGGTGCGAAAGCCGGGCCGCCATGTCATTGATCGAATCGGACAGGTCGTTACGGTGCGAATGGTCGAGATGGCGAAACAGATTGGTGAGCGTCGCCATCTGCCGGTGGATCACCACCAGGTGCCGGCGCGCGTCGACGAGGGATTGCCGTTCATTGTGCCATGCGTCGCAGACGATACGGTCTTCGATGCCGTCGAGACTGTCGCCGAGTGCCGCAAGTTCCGCCACCATGCCGTCGAACGACTGGCCGACGACAGCCTCGATCAACTCGGCTGGCGAGCGGAACTTGCGCGATCCATTCTCGATCGCCTTGCGGATGTTGTCGACCGACTGCAGTGGTTGCTTGCGGGCGCCGACCAGCATCGTGTCATTGAGCGCGAAGCGGAAATGGCCAAGCCCGCCCGCTTCCGCCGAATAGTCATGGCGCAGGTCCGGGAGGTCGCCATAGAGCCAGTCGTCCTCGAGGTCGATGTGGCAGCCATGGCTGGCGGACAGGAAAGCTTCACGCACCGGTGCCGGCAAAGCCTGATCGGTGCCGATCTCATGGCGAGCGCGCATGTCGGAAAGCTGGTAGCTGCGCCATGTCCAGTGCGCGGCGGCGGCGTCCCTGGTTCGCACGCCCTCAGCGGTGAAGTGATAGATGAAGAACAATCCGTGCTCGTCGGGCAGGTAGGGCGACAGGTCGGTGCCTTCCGGGGCGAGAGTGATATCCATGGGGGCGGTGCCAGATGCATGTTCCGAAGATGGCACCGCACGGCGGCTGCCTGGCCTTGATTTCTAGCACGAGCGAACCCGGTTCCGTGTGACGGTTTCTTGACAGCCGATCACGGTCTGTCGATCAGCCGTGGCAATGCGGAGGTGACGCTTTCGTCACCCCCGGATTGTCCCCTGTCAGTGCTTCGGGCCGAAGCCGGGGTAGGGCTTTAGGGATACGATTGCGGCAATGTCCATCATGCCGGCCTTGACCAACGGCAAGGTGGCGAGGTGGCCGCGAACCTCTGCATCATCGGCTGCCTCGAACATCATGCCGCTGCCCGGGATGTCGCCTCGGTTCCACACCTGGCGGACCGCGCCTTCGGCATAAAGCGTGCGCCGCTGTTCGGCTTCGCCGGGTAGAAGCGGAGCGAAATCGGCATCGGCAAATTTTTCGGTGTTGCGGGTGAGAAGGGCAAAGAACTGCATGGCGGTCTCCTTTGGTTGGAATGACCGAATTATCGCTCCCGCTGGTCAGACTGTCCAAGACTGGTTAGGCTAAAGTTGAGACCCGCGGGGACTGGAGCCTGGAGAAAAATGTTCGATCTGCGTCAGCTCCGCTATTTCGTCACCGTCGCCGAAACCGGCAATGTCGGGCGCGCCGCCGAAATGCTGCATATTTCTCAGTCGCCACTCAGCCGGCAGATCATCCAGATCGAGGAGCAGTTGGGTGTTTCCCTCTTTGAAAGATCAAAGCAGCGGGTCCATCTCAACGCCGAGGGCCGCGCCTTCCTCACCGAGGCCCGCGCGCTGCTGTCCAATGCGCGACGTTTGGAGGAGTTCGGCCGCAACCTAGCCAGCGGCGCCGTCGGCCGGCTCGCCATCGGCTATGTCGAAGGGGCCGTTCATGCCGGGCTTGTCGCCGGGATGCTGCGCCAGTTCCGTCGCGACCGGCCGGATTTCCACCTGCAGCTGAGAAGCCTGCGTTCGGCGGCGCAGTTGGAAGGGCTACGGCAGCAGTCGCTGGATCTGGGCTTTGTCTACTCGCCGCCAGCCGATGATGACCCGGATGTCGCCGCGATAGCGCTGCGGCATGAGCCGCTGGTGCTGGCGATCCCTGAAGATGATCCGCTTGCTGAAGTGCCAGAGATTGAGCCCGACCACCTTGACGGTCGCACCTGGATCACCGTCGTGCGCCAGCCGGACGACACCAATCGCGGCCAGTTCCTTGCCGCCTGCGCCAAGGCCGGCTTTTTGCCCGACATCGCCTATGAGACGGCGGACCCGCTGACCTCGCTCGGCCTTGTCAGCGCCGGTCTCGGCCTTGCGACGGTGCAAGCCAGCCTGCGTGCCGCTGCGCCGCCGCGGATCGTATTTCGCGACCTGCCGTGGTTCGACCGCACGGTCTCCATCTATCTCGCCTGGCGGCGTCATGACCGGCGCGCGGTGATTGCCGATTTGCGGCAGGCAGCTGAGGAATAGGGGAATAGGGGGCGCCGTTCCCAGGCACTTCACATATTCCCCTACTGCCTTACTCCCGTATTCCCCTACATCTTGTCTATCACCGACTGCACGCCCTCGGTCGGGGCGTCGACGGATGACCCTGCCACCATGATGGCGGCGACGATGGCTTCGGGGTCGTCAATGACCAGCGGCTTGACCCGCTGTGCGGTGTGGATGAAGCCTTCGGCGGCCATGTGATCGAGCAGCGCCAGCATCGGATCCCAAAATCCTTTGACATTGCCGAAGACGATCGGCTTGCGATGATGGCCAAGTTGTCCCCAGGTCATGATCTCGATGATCTCCTCGACCGTGCCGATGCCACCCGGCAGTGCCACAAAGGCGTCGGATTTCTCGAACATCTTGTGTTTGCGCTCGTGCATGTTGTCGGTGATCAAGAGTTCATCGAGCCGGTCAAGCGCTGTTTCGCTGGCCTCCTTGTTGATCAGGAAGCGCGGAATGATGCCCGTCACCTTGCCGCCGGCCTTGAGCGCGCCTTCGGCGACAGCGCCCATAATGCCTTTGGTGCCGCCGCCATAGACCAGCCGCAGTCCCGCTTTGGCAATCGAGCGCCCGAGCAGGTGCCCGGCCTTGATATAGGTTTCATCGCGGCCCGGAGACGAGCCACAATAGACGCAGACGGATCGAATCGTGTTCATGCCGATGATTGGTGATTGGGTCTGAAAGCGTGGTCAAGCCCCAAGGGTCAACAAGCCCGGGCTTTTTCTTGTCGGCCCGTTTTTCTTGTCGGCATTGGCAAAACAGGCTAGACCGGCGTTAGGTGGCTAAGGGGTAGGGAAATATGGCAATTAATCCACTGAAGGCGTTCCTGTTCGCGGCGGGTGGGACCGTTGCGGCCGCGGGAACCGCCTATGTATCGGGCGCACTCGACCCGTATCTCAATCCCACGCCGCCGGCGCAAGTGGCGGCGCAGACGCCGCCCGCAGCGCCAAAATCGGCCGATCCCGGCACCGAAGCGCGGCTGCCCGCCGCGGAGGTCCCTGCGGCTCCCGCCGCGGTGCCCCAGGCAACGGCACCGGCCGCGGCGGCGCCGGCTGCGGCCGGTCCGGTCGCACCGTCCTTCGATGTCGTGCGCGTCGAAAGCAATGGCTCGATTGTCGTTGCCGGCAATGCGGCGCCCAACGCCAAGGTCGAGATCCTCAACGGCTCGACGGTGCTTGGCTCGACGGTCGCTGGTCCCGATGGCGCCTTCGTTATCGTTCTCGATGATCCGCTCAAGCCCGGCGATTATACCATCGCGCTGCGCGCGACCACGGGCGATGTCGTAACGCCCTCGGTGCAGACCGCCGTCGTTTCGGTTCCCAAGGATGCGGCCGGCCAGGTGCTGGCCATGGTCGAGGAGCCGGGCAAGCCGGCCGAATTGCTGACCGTTCCCGCGCCCAAGGCAAAGCCGGCTGCTCCGGCCGCCGCGCCGGCTGCTCCCGCAGCCGAAGCGCCCGCAACTGCTCCGGCACCAGCCGCCCCGGCACCTGCCGTGGTCGACGCAGCACCGGCTCCTGCAGCGCCGGCGACGCCGCCCGCTGCAGGCGTGAGCGAGCCCAAGATCGTCGTCGAGGCGGTCGAGATCGACGGCAGCAAGATCTTTGTCGCCGGTCTCGCCGATGCCGGCCGCAAGGTGCGCGCCTATGCCAACGACATCCTGCTCGGTGATGCGCAAACTTCGACGGACGGTCATTTCCTGGTCGAGGCGACGCGCGACATTCCGGTCGGCAGCTACACAATCCGTGTCGACGGCCTCGATACCGACGGTGTGACAGTTGTGGCCCGCGCAGCCGTGCCGTTCGAGCGCGAGCCTGGCGAAGCGGTCGCTGCCGTGGCACCCTCGGCGCCGAAGCCCGTTCAGCCCGAGCCGGCCGCACCTGCCGCCGCCGAGGCGCCGGCCGCGGCCGGGACGGCTCCGGCCACGACGCCTGCTCCCGCCACCGAGGCTCCAGCCGTTGTGGCGGAGGCGACGCCGCCAAGCGATGTGCCCGAGACCGTGGCGCCGAAGCTTGAACATGCCGACGGCGCCGTCATCATCCGCCGCAACGACACGCTGTGGCGGATCTCGCGGCGCGTCTATGGCCATGGCGTGCGCTTCTCGACCATCTACCTCGCCAACCAGGACCAGATCAGTGATCCCGACCGCATCTGGCCGGGTCAGGTATTCAAGGTCCCGGAAAAGTCGAAGGAAGGCGAAGCCGCCGACCTTAAGGCGATGGGCGAGCAGGCAACGACAGCGCCGGCCAAGACCAACTAAAGTCCAAGGCCTTTCAGGTCGACGTCAGCTAGGTCGTTGAGCCGCTCAAGTGCAGTTTGAACCCGATCATGTTCGGATCGCCCAGGTCGGGGCGTAGCGTCATGCTCGGGATCAAATAATCGCCGCCATTTTGCCGGCGATAGGGGATGGGTTGCGTGGTCGCGAGCGTCCTCATCCTCTCGCGCAGGCGCTCGGCTGTGGGCTCGAAGTCGGCTTCGCCGAAGCGGTCGACGCTATAGGCGACGAATGGCGGAAGGACATCGTAGCCCGGGTAGTAGAGAATCCCGTGGTTTATCGGGAACAGCAGATCATCGATTGGTCCGTTGACGCCGCGAGGGGCATAGTGCTCCTCCCAGCCGCCGGCGGTGACGATCAGCATTGCGCGCTTGCCCATCAAGGTTCCTTCGCCGTAGCGGTCGCCCCATCGTTTGTCGCTATGCTCACCCACACCGTAAGCGAAGCCGTAGGCGAAGACCCTGTCGACCCAGCCCTTGAGGATCGCCGGCATGGCAAACCACCAGAGCGGAAACTGGAGAATCAGGGCATCCGCCCATAGCAGCTTTGCGATCTCGGCCTTGACGTCCTCTGTCAGCGCGTCGGCCTCGAAAGACTTTTTTGACGCTGCGGCAGGCATCAGCCGCGCGTCCGGCGCCAGAACCGGAAAGTCGGCCCGATCAACCGCTGATTTCCAACCCTGGGCGTAGAGGTCCGTCACCCGCACTTCGTGGCCTTGTGCCTCGAGTTCACCGATGGCGACATCGCGGAGCGCGCCGTTGAGCGAGCGGGATTCGGGATGTGCGAAGACAAGTAGGATTTTCATGCGGGGGACTCCGGGGATTGAAAAACTGGTCCCTTAGCTAGGCAATATCGACGCAATCCGCTATATATTCGTAATGCATAAGATTGTGCCGAATAGTGGATAAATCGGATATCACCCTCGAACGCATGCGCACCTTCGTTCGCGTTGCGGAACGGGGCAACCTGTCCTTGGTTGCCGGTGAACTGGGTATCGGACAATCGACGGTCACGCGGCATCTGCAGGAACTCGAAGAGGCAGTGGGTGCGCCTTTGCTCAGCAGGACCACCCGGCGGGTCACGCTGACCGACGAGGGCAGCCGGTACTATGCCAACAGCGTCCAGATCCTACGCCTTGTCGAGCAGGCCGGCGACGAAGCGCGGGGCGCACGTGGCGCGCCGGCCGGCACCGTCCGGATATCCTGTACTGCCGCTTTCGGGGTCTTGCACACCAGCCGACTCATCTTCGACTTTCAGGACCGATATCCCGACATCGGAGTTGACCTCAGCCTCACCGATGAGCGTGTCGATCTCGTCCGGGAAGGTGTCGACATCGCGCTTCGGTTGGGTCCGCTCACCGACAGCTCATTGAGGCTGCGGGCCCTTGGCCTGTCACGGCGCCTGCTCGTGGCATCGCCGCATTATCTGGCGGAGCGAGGCAGACCGGCTATCCCGTCGGATCTGTCTGGACATGAGGGTATCCGGATGTCGAACGTGGCGGGGAGTGAAACTCTTGCCTTGCAGGGCGCCGGAGGCGAGCGTCATATGGTGCCTTTCGCGGGGCGCCTGCGTGTCGACCATGGGCTTGCCGCGCGCGAGGCTTTGCTCGCGGGTCGAGGGGTCGCACCGGCTCACCGATGGCTTGTCGACGATCTTGTGGCGGCGGGCCTGCTCGAGACGATACTGGATGATTATTCACTGCCGTCCGCCCCTTTGAACATGCTGATCGTCCCGGAGCGCGCGGGCGTTGCAAGGGTCCGCCTGATGGTCGACTTCCTGGCTGAGCGGATTGCCGGCATCCCGGGGATCGAGAAGTCCAGTCCAAAGCGTTAGCCGCTATCTGCTCTGCCCAGAAGAGTAGCTTGCAGCAGCGTCGACCATCGTTTATCGCCGATGGACGATGAGCGAATCCCTAGCTGAAATAGGTATGCTTGGCTGCGCCCCGGACAGCCGAGCCGTTGCCACCCGGCTGGCAGCACTTTCGCACCCGGCTCGGATCGAAATCCTGAAATACTTGTCCGCAAGCAACTCCTGCTGCTGCCGCGAGGTCGTCGACCGTTTCGATCTGGCGCAGTCCACTGTGTCACAACATTTGAAGATACTGGTCGAAGCCGGGCTGGTCCGGTTCGAACCTGACCGTCAGCGCTCGCGCTACGAGGTCGATCGTGCCGCACTTGCCGATGTTTCCGCATCGGTGGCCGCGCTCGTCAATTCCTGCTGCTCCGGCCGCTAGATCCCGAAATGGGGGGTCCGGTTTTCGGACGAGATCATGGTCAAAAAGACATAAGAAGAAGGCACAAGAAATGGCCGAAAAAACCGTCTCCGACTCCTCGACCTTCAAGACGCTGCTCAATTTGTGGCCCTATATGTGGCCGGCGGATCGCGCCGATCTGAGAGCCCGGGTCACCTGGGCGACGCTGTTGCTGGTCGTCGCCAAGCTGACGCTGGTCGCCGGTCCCTATTTCTTCAAATGGGCGACCGACGCGCTGGCCGGCGACGCCAAATCGGTGCCGCCGCTGCCGAGTTTTCTGCTGGCGCCGGTCATGCTGGTCGTCGCCTACAATGTCGTGCGCCTGGTGCAACTTGGCTTCAATCAATTGCGCGACGCCTTGTTTGCTCGCGTCGGCCAATATGCGGTGCGCCAGCTCGCCTTCCGCACCTTCGTTCACATGCACCAACTGTCGCTGCGCTTCCATCTCGAGCGCCGCACCGGCGGCCTGTCGCGCATCATCGAGCGCGGCACCAAGGGTATCGAGACGATCGTGCGCTTCATCATGCTCAACACGGCGCCGACCATTCTCGAATTCGCGCTGACAACCGGCATCTTCGCCTACACCTATGGCTGGAAATATGTGGTCGTCGTCGCGGTCACCGTCTGGGTCTATGTCTGGTTCACGGTCCGCGCCAGCGACTGGCGCATCTCGATCCGCCGCGACATGAACGACAGCGACACCGACGCCAACACCAAGGCAATCGACTCGCTGCTCAATTACGAGACGGTCAAGTACTTCAACAATGAAGGCATGGAAGCCGAGCGTTTCGACCGCTCCATGGCGCGCTACGAGGTCGCCGCGACGCGCATCTGGACCTCGCTTGGTTGGCTGAATTTCGGGCAGGGCATCATCTTCGGCCTCGGCACTGTCATCGTCATGTGCATGTCGGCGCTGGAAGTGCAGGCCGGCACGCAGACGGTCGGTGACTTCGTTTTCATCAACGCCATGCTGATGCAGCTGTCGGTGCCGCTCAATTTCATCGGCTTCATCTACCGCGAAATCCGCCAGGGGCTGACCGACATCGAGCAGATGTTCGACCTTTTGGATGTGCCGCAGGAGATCGTCGACAAGCCGGATGCCAGGCCACTCGCGGTCAGTGCCGGCAAGGTCGAGTTCCGCGACGTGCATTTTTCCTATGATCCGAACCGCAAGATCCTGAAGGGCATCAGCTTCGAGGTGCCGGCCGGCAAGACCGTCGCCATTGTCGGGCCTTCGGGTGCCGGCAAGTCGACCATCTCGCGGCTTCTGTTCCGCTTTTACGATGTTCAGTCCGGCCAGGTGCTGATCGACGGCCAGGATATCAGGGACGTGACGCAGGAGAGCCTGCGCGGCGCGATCGGCATGGTGCCGCAGGACACCGTGCTGTTCAACGACACCATCGCCTACAACATCCGCTACGGCCGCATCGGCGCCAGCGAGGAGGATATGCAGAAGGCCGCCGAACTTGCACAGATCGGTCCGTTCATCGAGCGATTGCCTGATGGCTACAAGTCGATGGTCGGGGAACGCGGGCTAAAACTTTCGGGCGGCGAGAAGCAGCGCGTGGCGATCGCCCGCACCATCCTGAAGGCGCCGCCGATCCTGATGCTCGACGAAGCGACCTCGGCACTCGACAGCCACACCGAGCAGGAGATCCAGGCCGCGCTCGATCTGGTCAGCCGTGGCCGCACCACCATAGTCATCGCCCACCGGCTGTCGACGGTGATCACGGCCGATGAGATCATCGTGCTGCAGGACGGCCAGATCGCCGAGCGCGGCACCCATGCCGAGCTGATGCGCAAGCATGGCCTCTACGCCTCGATGTGGGACCGCCAGCGCGAGGCGACCGAGGCCGAGGAGCGCCTACGCATCGCCCGCGAGGGCGACGAGTTTGGTGTCATCGTCCGCCGGCGGACGTCGGAGGTGAATTGAAGGTTCGGCGTGTGAGTTGATTTTTGCGCTTGACCTCAACTTAAGTTGAGATTGTAGGCCGTTCCTGGAGCCCAAAACACCAGGATCCAGGAACGGAACAATCGAAATGAGCAAGACAAATCAGAACGTTGACGGTGGCAGCGTGTTCAGGGTGGACAAATTCGTCGTTCCGGCCGCCGCTCGCGAGGAGATACTCGCCAAGGTCAGGACAACGCATGAATTGCTGCGCCTGCAACAGGGCTTCGTTCAGGACTTCCTGCTCGAACAATTCTCCGGGCCGGGCGAATTCAACCTCGTCACCATCGTCGAATGGGAAAGCCAGGCGGCCGTCGACAAGGTCGTGCCGATCGTCAAGGCCGCGCATGAGCGCCTCGCCTTCAACCCGCAGGAGACGATCGCCCGGCTCGGCGTTCGCGCCGACATCGCCAACTATCAGCGAGTCCCCGGGCTGTAGGCAGTCGACTTGATCCTTCCTGAGAAATTAGGCGGCGCGCCATAGCTGACGCGTCGCAACCCGGACGCCATGCACGCTATAACCCGTATCTACTGCTCAGTTCGTCCACGATCGAGCGGGTTTGCCTCAGCGTATCTTGACAGAACCCAAGCGCATTGACGCCGAATCCTTCAATAGAAAAAGACACCCATATCTCGACTGTCTCGATAACCCCTGGTGTTGCGACAATGCGTTGCGTTTTGGGATCGACGGGAGCCCCCATAATACTTACGCCACTGCCAAAGGTAACACCACTGCCCCAACTAACGTGGCGGCCTTCTTATCATCGTCACTTAAATGCGGAGCTACGTGCAATTCCCAGTACCGTCGAGCAATTCGATCGAGAATACTCCGAAGTCGCTCCAAGACCTCATGCGTCAAATGCGTTGCTCGTTCCACGCTCCCTCTAGTGTGCAGCGCCTTGTCATATTCTTGTGAAAGCTCATCGAGAATTTCAGAAGTGCGATCAAATGATATTTTCAGATTGGCATCCATGAGCAAAGACATCCCCAAAGAGTAAAATAGTTAGCACGGTCCTTACATAGCGGTTGAGCTCTAAGAGAGCGTGAGGCGATTTTCTGTGTAGTACTTCTTTTCTGGCCGCGGCGTTGCTACGGCCAGCCGACGCCAGATGCCGGCGCTTCCACGCCGAGCACCTGGCCGGTGCGGGCATCGCTGACCATGTGCTCGAAGCCACGCCATTCGGCGGCGAGAATGAACAGCGTTTTCCTGTCGGTGTCGCCCAACATGCAGGCAAAGCAGCCGCGATCGACAGTGACCGTCCGCAACACCTCACCGCCTTCGCGCACCCGCACGCAGTGCTTGTTGGGTACATCCGCGTACCAGATAGCCCCGTCGGCGTCGAGGCAGATGCCGTCGGGATAGCCGTCGAGATCGGCCCAGACGCGTCGATTGGCGAGGCTGCCGTCGGCGGCGATGTCGAAGGCGGTCAGCCGGTTGGCATGGGATTCGGCGACGATCAGCGTCTGGTTGTCCAAGGTCACCGCCATGCCGTTGGCAAAGGCGATACCTTCCGCAACTTGCCGGACCGTGCCGTCGGGGCCAATCAGCACGATGGTGTCGGGGCCGAAATGCTCGCCCGGCGCCGGCGCCGGGCCACCGCCATTTACATAGATGTTGCCACGCCCATCGACGACGATCTCGTTCCAAGGGCTTTTGGACAGGTCACGCAGATCGGCGTGGGTGGCGAGCCGCCCATCGGCCTCCTGCCTTAGTAGCAAGCCGTCACGTCCTGACACGACGAGCAGACGACCATCCCGCAGCCAATCGATGGAGTAGGGCAAGACAGCTGGGACGGTGAGCACGATCTCCTTGTTGCCGTCGGCATCGACGGCGATGATCTCGCCCGTGCCCCAGTTGCAGACCCAGAGCCGCCCGTCATGCCAGCGCGGCGATTCCCCAAAAGCGAGGCTGGCAGTGATGAGATACGCTTGAGAGACTGCTGATTTTTTCGACGGCATGCTGGCTCCTCGGGTCGGCTCACAAGCGCTTCGCCTCCCTTGGCTGGGTCGATGCAAGCGCCATCTCTTCAAGGACGAGCGAGGATGGCTCACCCCGACAACGGTAATGGGTTTTCCCGGCCAGGTCTGGGCGCTGTCAACAAGGGCTGAGGTCGAGGAGCGGCTGCAATCAATGCCTTGCCGATTGTTGCGTTGCGGCGAAGGGGGCTTTCGGCTATTGAGGCCGGACTTGAAACGGAGCCTGTTTATAACCGATGAGCCTTGTCGATACGGTCAAGAACGCGTTCGTACCGATCCATCGCGAAGGCTATCCCTTTATCGCGGCCTTTGGCGCGGCGACGCTTTTCCTCGGCTATTTCTCCTCGATCCTGTTCTGGATCGGTCTTATCCTGACAGCCTGGTGCGTCTATTTCTTCCGTGATCCCGAGCGCGTCACGCCGGTTGACGACCGCCTGGTGGTCAGCCCGGCCGACGGCATCATCTCGGCGGTCGGACCCGCCGTGCCGCCGCGCGAACTCGGCCTCGGCAATGTCGAGATGACCCGCATCTCGGTGTTCATGAACGTCTTCTCCTGCCACGTGAACCGCGCCCCGGTGCGCGGCCGTATTGCGAAAATCGAGCACCGGCCGGGCAAATTCCTCAATGCCGAACTGGACAAGGCCAGCACCGAGAACGAGCGCAACGGCCTGGTCATCGAGAGCCCCAATGGCACGGTCGCGGCCGTCCAGATCGCCGGCCTGGTGGCGCGCCGCATCGTCTGCTGGGCCGAGGCCGGCGGCTCGATCGGCACTGGTGAGCGTTTTGGCCTGATCCGCTTCGGCTCGCGTGTCGATGTGTTCCTGCCCCTGACCGCGACGCCGCGCGTTGCCGTCGGCCAGACGGCGGTTGGCGGCGAAACCGTGCTGGCCGAATTCGGCGGTGTTGCCGGCACGCCTCTTGTTCGGGTTTCCTGACCGGTGGGCACGCAATACAAAAAGTTCGAGGCCCATGCCAGCGGCGGTCCGCGCATCCGCGAAATCCCGATGCGCATGGTGCTGCCCAATCTGGTCACCGTGCTCGCCATTTGCGCCGGCCTGTCCGGCATCCGCTTCGGCTTCGAAGGCCGCTTCGAGCCGGCGGTGGTGATGGTGCTGCTTGCCGCCTTCCTCGACGGCATCGACGGCCGCTTGGCGCGGATGCTGAAGGCGACCTCCAAATTCGGCGCGCAGATGGATTCGCTGGCCGACATCGTCAATTTCGGCGTGGCGCCGGCTCTGGTGCTCTATGCCTTCCTGCTCGACCGCGCCGGCTCGCCGGGCTGGATCGCGGCACTGCTGTTCGCCATCGCCTGCGGGCTGCGCCTCGCCCGTTTCAACGTGCTCGACGACGACAAGGCCGATCGCCCCCTATGGCAGTCCGAATATTTCGTCGGCGTGCCGGCGCCGGCTGGCGCCGTGCTGGTGATGCTGCCGCTTTATCTCTATTTCCTGCGCACAGGTCTGGAGCCCAGTCGTCCAGCGGCCTTCGTCGCCACCGGCTTCACCATCCTGGTCGCCTTCCTGCTGGTCAGCCGGCTGCCTGTCTATTCCGGCAAGAGCCTGAAAATTCCGGGCGACAGGGTGTTGCCGATCATCCTGGGTGTCGTGCTCTACGTACTCCTGCTGATGACCTACCCCTGGTACACGTTGACCGCTTCGGTTGCCGGCTACCTGATCTTCCTGCCGTTCAGCGTGCGCGCCTATTCGAAGCGCGCCAAGCTGGAGGGCGAGAAGGTGCCGCCTTCGGATATAGGTTAGAACTACGCTTTCGTCATCCTAGGGCGAAGCGACGTTGCGAAGACCCTAGGATCCATGCCGTGACCTCAGCCAAAAAGCGCAACGGACGAGAACTGGCAATCGCTTGGCGCCGGTCGCCTTCTGAATGGCCGCGCGTGACGTGAATGTCACGGAATGGATCCTAGGGTCTGCGCCGCGTCGCTTCGCTCCTTGCTTCGCCCTAGGATGACGACCGCGAGGTATTTACGCCGCGACGCCGAGCCCCAGCCTGTCGATCGCCAATTTCTTTGTCGACACATAGTCGGTCTTACCGGAACCCAGCACCGGGATTTCCTCCACCTTGACGATGTCGTTGGGCACCATCAGTTCGGCGGCACCGGCCTGTTTGCCGAATCTGCGCAACTCGTCGGGGTTGGCGTCGTCGGCGGTGGTGACCAGCACGATGCGCTCGCCGCGCCTCTTGTCAGGCACGGCCACAGCCGCGTGGTGCTCTTCCGGCCACAGCGACTGCACCAGCATCTCGACCGCACCCAGCGACACCATCTCGCCAGCGATCTTGGCGAAGCGCTTGGCGCGTCCGCGAATGGTGATGAAGCCTTCGCGGTCGACGGCAACGATGTCGCCGGTGTCGTGCCAGCCGGTCAGCGGCTGCAATTCACCGGGGCGGTCCGCGGTCATGTAGCCCATCATCAGGTTCGGTCCGTCGAGCCACAATTGGCCGGCGTCGGAAATGCCTTCGACCGGCTCAAGCTTCATGCGCATGGCCGGCAGCAGCCGCCCGACCGTGCCGTCGCGGCCATGGATTGCCGTGTTGACGGCAACCACCGGTGCCGCCTCTGTCAGCCCGAACCCTTCGATGATCTCGGCCTGGAAGCGCTCGCGATAGACGCGGCGGGTTTCCGGCTTCACCGCCTCGGCGCCGGCGACGACGAAGCGCAGGCTGGAAAAATCGCCGTCCTTGGCGGTGCGCGCATAGTTGGCGAGGAACGTGTCGGTGCCGAACATGATGGTCGGTTTCACCTTGCGCGCGACCTCGGGGATGAGCTTGTAGTGTAGCGGCGAGGGGTAGAGGAACAGTTTTACCCCGGTGACCAGCGGCAGGATGGTGCCGCCCGTCAGGCCGAAGGAATGGAACACCGGCAGCACGTTGAGCAGGATGTCGGCCGGCGAGATGGTGATCCGCGCCTCGGCCTGCATGGCGTTGGCGTAAAGGTTCTTGTGCGACAGCACGACCGCCTTCGGCGTGCCTTCCGAGCCCGAGGTAAACAGGATCACGGCCGGCTTGGCCGCATCCTGCCGCTGCAGCGGCCAGCGCCACAGCAAGGCGGCGGCAAGCTTGTCGAGCGCGGTGACGCTCTCCCGCACATCCTCCAGCCAGAGCAGCCTCGCACCACCCTTTTCGACCGCAGCGACGATATCGGCAAGGTCGGCCTTCTCGACGAACGCGCGGGACGAAATCACGGTCCTTATCACCGCCGTGCGCACGGCCGCGGTGACGCTCGCCGGCCCGGCCGTATAGTTGATCATCGCCGCCACCCGGCCGGCCGACAGAAGGCCGGTGAGCGACAGCGCGACGCCATTGGCGTTGGGCAGCATCACACCGACCGCTTCGCCCGGCGCCGTGACGGCCTCAAAGCGCCTGCCCAGGACGCGGGCGCCGATGAACATCTTGCGGTAGCTCAACGCACCCGAGATGACGTCTTCTATGATCGTGTGCGAAGCGCCGACGCGGTCGGCGGCATCGCGCATGGCCAGGAAAAGGCCACGATCGAGGTTGGTGCCGAAGAGCCGCGCCTCGGCGACACGGTCGAACAGCGCGTTGGTGTTCGAGGCCTGCTCGGGGTTGCGCGCCACCAGTTCGGCGATGGTCATCGGCTCCAGCACGCTGATCGACAGCTGCGGAAACCAGTGTCGTGGCGCCTTGTCCGCGGGCGTCAGCGACACCGGCAGGCTGCGCGCGCCGCCGACGAAGATCGGCACGATTTTGGCATCGGCCTGCATGGCGATGCGGGTGACGGCACGAAACAACCGAAACGTCTTGACGTCGGGCTCGACCGCATCCGGCAGATAGACGGCGAGCCGGCCCTTGCCTTTGAGCACGCGCACCAGCCGGCGGCTGACGAAGACATGTTCGGCGTTGAAGGCGATGGTACGGCCAAGCTCGCGCCAAGGTTCGAGCCACGGCGAGCGCGCCGAGACCTCATCGAGAATATGCAGCGTGTCTTCCGGCAGCAGCGACAGCATCAGCGCCGGCTCGAAGCGCGATTGATGCGAGATGACGTAGATGACTGGAGCCTGCGCCTTGCGGGCGACCCGGATGCGGCTGTCTCCGATCCGGTAGGCGAGCTTGAACGGCACATAGAGCAGCGCCTGGGTGAAGCGCAGGCCGAGGCGGAATTTTTCCGCCACGCCGATCAGCAGCCAGGCCAGAACAAGACCCGCAAGCAGCGCCAGTGTCAGGATCATGCCGCGTCTCTCCCAACGTTTTTTAGCATCTCGGCTCTTTGCGGCCGTGTCGGCCAGAACCTAGACGATGTGGGAGCAAGGTCAATGCGGAGCTTTTGCTTCCCTTGGTGCGGGAAGCTGCTTCTCACGCCGCCTGCAGCCGTCCACTGATGAAACGAAATTCCTGCGTCTTGCCGCCATAGCCATAAGCGGCTGCCGGCACTTCATGCACGAAGGCGTAGCTCTCCTCATGCACGCCGCCCAGCAGACGGCCGAAGGCTGCGAAGATCGCCTTCAGATAGGCCTCCAGTTCAAGCTTGGTATTGGTGCCGTCGACCACCTTGATATCAAGCCAGAACGTGTTGGTGCCGTGCTCGGCCAGCGACTTGCCGCCGGCGAACCAGTGCTGCGGATCGACGTAGGACACGGCAACTGCCGTGATCGTCGGGTCCTTGCGCAGCTGCGTCGCGGTGATTTCGGTGGCCTCCTTTGCGATGCGAGCGGAAAGAGCCGCGTCAGGTTTGCCGGTGACGCTGATGTTGATGATGGGCATTTTTCTTCTCCTTGGTTCGAGCGGCGTCCGATCGCCGTTGGAAGCACCATGTCACCATCCAGGAGTCAAAAAAATCAAATTGTTTTTAACTGAAGATTCGATAACATAGAATTATGGAAACGCTCGACCCCGATCTGCTCCGAACCTTTCTAGCTTTCGTCGACAGCGGCTCACTGGCCCAGGCGGCTGCAAGCGTCGCACGCTCGCCCTCGGCGGTGACCGCCCAGATGCAGCGGTTGGAGGAAATCGTCGGCGAGCCGCTGCTGGCGCCGCAAGGGCGAGGGCGCGGCTTGACCCCTGCAGGCGAAGACCTCGTCGGCCATGCCAGGCGGATCCTTGCCGCCCATCGCGAGGCATGGCTGGCGCTTAAGGGCGCCCGCGCTGCCGGACGCGTCGCCATCGGCACGACACAGGATTTCGCCGACAGCGGCCTGCCGGATCTGCTGCGTGCCTTCGCCGGCAGTCATCCGCGCGTCAGGGTCGAACTGCGGGTCGGCCGCTCCGCCGAACTGGTGCAGGCGCTGCAGTCTGGCGGCCTCGATCTGGCGATCGTCATGCGCCAGGCGGCAGCGCCGGACGAAGTCGGTGTGCTGCGCGAGCCGATGATATGGCTATGCTCACAAAGGGGGCTGGCCACGCGGCAGGAGGAACTGCCGCTGGCGCTGCTCGATCCGTATTGCGGTTTTCGCGAAGCAGCACTTACGGCACTCGATGCTGCCGGCCGCCGCTATCGTATTGCTGCCGGCAGCGCCAGCCTGGCCGGCCTGCGCACGGCGGTGAATGCCGGTGTCGCGCTGACGCTGCGAACGGCCCGCTTTGCCCATTCCGGCATTGTCGAGGCGCCGCGCGAGCTTGGCCTGCCGCAGGTTCCAATGGCTGAGTTCGCCATCCGGCTGCGCACCGGTGCCGATGGGTCGGCAGCCGATCTGGCGGCCCTGCTCAGCGGTAACCTTGCCTTATCAGGCTGAATGCCCAAAGAAAAAACCGACCTTGCGGTCGCCAAGCGGCAAAGAAAAAGCCGACCTTACGGTCGGCTGGAGTAGGACGGGCCGAGGGGTTTGGGGGGACTTGGGGATGGCCCGTCGCAGCAATAATGCCTGACCCGGATGATGGTTCCGTGACCGCGTCATTTTTTTTCAAGAAGTATTTGACGCTGAGCGTTGCGAGCGGGCCATCAGCCAATCCCGCCCCGCATGGGCAAACACCGCGCACAACACGATGACGCCGCCGACCATGCTGGCGGTCGGCGCAATCTCGCCCAGGAACAGGAAGGCAAACAGGATCGCGAACGGCACTTCGGCCGAGCCGAGCAGCCCGGATTCGGCGGGCGGGATGAGCCGCGCGCCCTCCGTCCACAGGATCGAGGACACCGCGAAGGACGCGCCGAAGGTGGCGAGCAGAACGGCGTCTCTTGGCGAAACAGCCAGCGGATCGGTGACGAACCAGCCGAGCACGAACAACAGGAAGGCCGAAACCGCACCGGCCCACACCACGGGCGTGTCGCGGAAGGCGCGCACCATGATCATGTAGAGGCCGCTGCCGATGGTCATCAGCAGTGCCAGTCCGTCGCCGAACAGATTGCCGGTGCCGAAGCCGGACCAGACCATGATCGCCACGCCGCACAGTGACACAGCGGCAGCGGCCATCGTCTGCAACCGGAAGGGTTCGCGTGTCAGAACCCAGGCCAGCAGCGCGGTAACGAAAGGTGCTGTGGCATAGATGACGGCGACATTGGCAACGAAGGTGAACTTGAATGCCGATATGAAAGCGATGCTGGCGAGAGCCCCTTCCACCGCCAGCAGCCAGCCGCGCCAGCCAAGCCGCAGGCTATCACGCCCGCCGGAGCGGTGGCGCCGCCACAGCACATAGAGGCTGACCAGGATCGAGCCGACGAAGCCGCGCCAGCAAATGATGGTCAGCGGGTCGGCATGGATCGATTTTGTCAGAACGCCAGTGAGGCCGAAGACGGCCGCCGAGGATGACACCAGGATGATGCCCAGCGTGCGCTCCGCGGTGGTGTCGGCGGTGGCTGCAATGTCAGTCATACGGCAAGCCTACGCCGTTCAGTCCTGACATCGTAGTGTCAGCAGTGATGGCGATCCACATCATAGGCGTTTGCGGAAATGCTCGGTGCCGACGATCAACAGGCCGGCGGCGACGATCAGCGCAGCGCCCAGGAACACCTCGCGACGCGGCACGTCGCCCCAGATCGCAAAGCCGAGTGCGAATGCCCACAACAGCGAGGTGTATTCCAGCGGAGCGAGGACCGAAGCCGGTGTGCGCTTCATGCCTTCGAAGAGAAGGTATTGTGCCAGGCCGCCGAGTGCGCCGACGCTGGCAAGGAGCAGCAACTGAGCCCCGTCCGGTGTCCGCCACCACAACAACGCCGGCACCGCCGAAAACAGCAGAAAATAGAAATTGTTGAGCAGGAGCTGGATCATCGAACGCTCGGCAAGGGCGGTCTTGCGCAAGAGCACGATGGCGATGCCCCACAAAAAGGCGGCCGCCAGCACCAGCAGCACCGGCACGGACAGGCCGAGATGGGTCGGATCACAGGCGACAAAGACACCGGCAAAGCCGATGAGAACCGCCAGCCAGCGCAGCATCGGCACCTTTTCGCCGAGCAGGAACACCGAAAGCACGGTGACAATGATTGGGGCCGCGTAATAGACGGTGGTCAGTTCGGCGAGCTGCAGGCTGCGCGCGGCGTTGTAGTAACAGAGCCACGCAGCAAGCGTGAAGGCACTGCGCACCAGCATCGGCCGCACGATCGGCGAGCGCATCGTGTCGGCAAACAACTGTCGTCCGCCGATCGCCGCGCACGCACCCAGAATGGTGATGCTGCGGAAGAACATGATCTGCCAGACGCTCATGCCGACGACCAACAGCTTGATCGAAGCATCCTGTGTCGAAAACAGCAGATAGGCCGCACCGGTCAGCAGGATGCCTGCAAGAACCCGCTCGCGTGTTTCGAGAATGGCGATATCGGCCATAAGGCGCGTGGGACCAAAATTGCCGGAGCGGCAGAAATGCTGTGAGGAGCGACACAAGGGAACTGGGAATTCAGCTCCCTTGGCACCAAGCTATACGGGCGAAAACCGCTGCGGCGCTACGCCAGCCCGGTGCTTATGTTGGGGCAGGGGTCCATGGCGGGTTGCACTGCCGCAAAGCCTACTGCGTCGCCTGGTAAAGCTCCGAAGCGGCTTCTTTCAGCGCGCGTCGGCCGTCGGATCTGAAATACATCATGTGCCCGCCCTCGACGACATCGAGACGGATAGGCTTGGCATTGGCGAGCGATGGGATCTGGTTCACCAGATAGCGCGAGGCGAGGTAAGGCGTGACCAGGTCGGTGTAGCCGTTGACGATCATGACACCAAGCGAAGGGTTCAGTGAGCGTGCGCGCTGCAGATCGTCCATCACTCCGGCATAGCCTTGCCGTGAGGCGCTGGTCCCGTAATCCCAATTGTGGCTGATTTCGCCGTTGAGCAGCCGATAGCTGACATCGGTGCGGAAATTCAGCTCTTCGCGGATATAGCCGACGAACGCCGACGTCAGCGCCGGTACGCTGCGGTCGAGCACCGGATCCGGACCGGCGGTGCGGGCGCTCTCGGGCGCGATGTCGGCCGTGCCGATCGTGGCGTCATAGGGGCTGAGCACCTTGCCGCTGGCGCGGGCGAACTCCCTTGCGAACAGGCCGGTGGGAATGCGGGCGGAGTTCCGCTGCACCAGGTCGAGCGGCAGGCCAGTGATGTCAGCCACGCGTTGGCTGGCCAGCCGCCTGCCTTGCTCCAGTCCGCTGGTGATTGCCGTAAGGTAATCGCCCATCGCATAATGTTCGACGTCTGCCAGCTTCTCCCGCAATGCATCGCCGCTGACGCCTTCGGCGCGCAGGCGCACCGCCGCCAGTGAAGGCAGTTCGAGCGCCCAATGCAGCGGCTCGAATTCGTCGGGCTGCACCAGCGTGAACTCCAGAGCCGGCGAGATCAGCACGATGCCGTTCGGACTGATGCCGATATCTTCTTGCAATGTCCTGGCGAGCAGCGCCGCGCGGAACCCGCCATAGCTTTCGCCGGCGAGGAACAGCGGCGACCCGGTGCGGCCGTTCTGCGCGAGATAGAGCCGGATGAAGGCGCCAATCGAGCTGGCATCCTGGTTGACGCCCCAGAAATCGCGCGTGTCCTGCCCCGGTGCCTCGCGGCTATAGCCGGTTCCCACCGGATCGACGAAGACGAGATCGGTCATGTCGAGCCAGCTGTCGGGATTGTCGATCAGTCTTTGCGGTGAGGGCAGGAATTCGCCGTCGGCCCCGGTCGCGATTATCCGTGGACCGAGTGCGCCGATATGCAGATAGGCGGACGCTGCTCCAGGGCCGCCGTTGAACACGAAGGTGATCGGCCGCTGCGGGTCCTTGGCCCCGCTTGCCGGCGGCTCCACCGTGTAGGCGACATAGAAGATCTCCGCCGTGACGTCGCCCTTGCCCGATAGCAGCGACAGGGTCGCCGCCTTTGCCTGGTAATCCAGCTTGCTTCCGGCCAGCGTGATCGAATGGTTGGTTGTCTGCGGCGGCGGCAGCAGGGACAGCAAGCCGCCCGAGGGCGCAGGCCGCTCCGCTGTTTCAGCCAGGACGGGCTGCGCCAGGACGGCAAGCATCGGCAGGATAAGGCAGATCAGTTTCAGCTTGACCGGCATGATGGCTCCGCGACAACGACTCCCGCATAGGTATGGCCGAGAGGTTCGAAGTCAAAGGAAATGGCTGTTTTGAACTTGCAACGGCTTGCGCTAGTGTGAGCCGGAATGCAGTCGAACGTTTCCCTCGATCAGTTTGGACGCTGGAGCGGCGGTGTGGCCGCTGCGGCCGTTGCCGCGACTCCCGAAGAATTGTCGGCTCGCTTCACGGCAGCGGCGAGCGAGTTGCTTGGCTCCGACCGCGCCTATGTCGGCTTTTACCGTCGCGACATCACATCCCTGACCATCGACGATGCCGGTCCCGATCGCTGGAACCGCGACTACGATGCACGACTGTATCGCCAGGATCCCTTCTTCCAGAGGTTCGCCAGCACACGGCAGGATTTCCTGTTGCCGCTATCGGCTCTGCGCAATGGCGACTTCCAGCGCACCCCCTACTATCGCGAATTCTTCGGCCCTTCCGACAGTTTCGACGAGATCACCGGCGTGTTCAATCTCGACGGGCTGACCGCTGGCTATGTCACTTTTCTCAGGCGAAACGGGGCAGAACCGTTTGGCGAGCAGGATTTGGCAACGGCTTGCGCGGCAAGCAGCGCGACAAGGCTCATTTTGGAAAGATTGCTTCATCTGTGCCGCTTCCGGCATAAGGGCGCCGCAATCGGTGACGCTCGCTCGCGGCTGAGCAGGCGCGAGGCCGAAATTGCGCGGCATCTGGTCGATGGCGGCAATGCCAAGAGCATTTCGCGAAGCCTCGCCATCTCGCCCGGGACCGTCCGCAACCACATCAAGCAGATCTACCGCAAGCTCGGCGTGCACTCCCAGGTCGAGCTGCTGGCGACCCTCCGTGAAGCCGCTCGGGATTGACGGCTTCCGAGCGGCGCTAAAAGCGCTACGCGCTTTCCCGGAAAAACCGCTGCGCACTTTTCCCGGAATTGCTCTATTGCCCCGTCACGATGCGCGTCCACATGCGGTTTTGTGATCGCAGCAGCTTTGGGTCGTTGTTGTCCACCACAAACAGCTTGGCCTTCACGGCATCAGACGGAAAGACGCCGGGATCGCTAGCTATCGCCTTGTCCATCAGCGGCAGAGATTCCGGTATCGCATTGGCGTAGGAGACATAGCTGGAATTGGCCGCGGCGATATCGGGCCGCAGATTGAAGTCGATCCAGGCCTGGGCGTTGCCGGGATGCGGCGCATCTTTCGGCACCGCCATCGTATCGAAGTTGATGAGCGTGCCTTCCCTGGGGATGGAATAGGCGATCTCCAGCTTCTTCACGGATTCCGCCGCACGGGTCCTTGCCTGGAGTATGTCGCCCGACCAGCCCAACACCACGCAGATGTCGCCGTTGGCGAGGTCGTTGATGTATTTGGACGAATGGAAATAGCGGATGTAGGGCCGCACCTTGCCCAGCAGGTCCTCGACCTTGGCGAGGTCGTCGGGACTGGTCGATTTGGGGTCGATGTGAAGATAGTTCATCGCCATCGGGATGACTTCAGCCGGCGCATCGATCATGGCCACGCCACAGTCGGAGAGCTTCTTGACCACGTCGACGTCGAAGACCATGGCGAAGGAATCCGTCGGCGCGTCCGGTAGCCTCTGCTTCACCGCGGCGACGTTGTAGCCAATACCGTCGGTGACGGCCATATAGGGCACGGCATGCAGGTTCTGCGGGTCGGCGCCCGCGATCAGCGCCAGGGCCTGCGGATCGATCTTCGAATGGTTGGCAAGCTTCGATTTGTCGAGTTCCAGGAACGCCCCCGCCTTCACCTGGTTCTTCAGGAACGGATAGGCTGAGGGGTAGACCACGTCATATCCCGAGCCGCCGGTGAGCAGCTTGGTTTCAAGCACCTCGTTGCCGTCATAGACATCGTAGCGAACCTTTATGCCCGTCTCCTTCTCGAATTTCTCGGCCGTGTCCTGCGCGATGTAGTCGGACCAGTTGTAGACGTTGACGATCTTTTCCTCGTCAGCCGAAGCCGCATTTGCGCAGATGCCGCAGGCAAGCAGGGTTGAGAAGATCAGAGCGCGCATAAATGTCCTCCGTTTTCGCTATCTGTTTTGGGCATGCCCCGTCCCTCAACGCCGTTGCGGGGCATAGACCGGCAAGGTGATGCAGGCGACATTGCCGCCGCCCAGCAGGATCTCGCGCGAGTTTTCGATGCCGACTATTCGGTGATCGGGAAACAAGTCGGCCAGCGTCTGCTTGGCTTTCACGTCGAGATCGCAGCCGAACTGCGGTACCACCACGACGCTGTTGCCCGGATAGTAGTTGATGTAGCTCGCCGCGATCCGGTTCCCGACGGGCCGCGCCCAGGTCGAATCAAGCCGGTCCACGCCGTCGCTTTCTTCAAGCGTCATCTCGATCGGCAAGGGATGCGGCAGCCGGTGGACTTCGATCGCGCGGCCCTTCGCATCACGAGCCGAACGCAGCACCTCTTCGGCTTCCCGCACAATCTCGTATTGCGGGTCCTCCCGGTTGTCGGTCCAGCTCAGCACGACCACGCCGGGGCGCACGAAGCAGCAGACGTCGTCGACATGGCCGTCGGTCTCGTCGAAAGCGAGGCCGCGTGGCAGCCAGATGACGGTATCGACACCGAGATAGTCGCCGAGCTGGCGTTCCACTTCGGTCTTGCCGAGATGGGCGTTGCGATTTCGGTTGAGGAGGCATTGCTCCGTCGTGATGAGGGTGCCCTGGCCGTCGCACTGCAACCCGCCACCCTCGGCGATCAGCGGCGCGCGGTAGCGATCCATGTTCTCGATTTCGAGCACTTTTTGCGCCGCCAGGTCATCCAGGTCCCATGGCGAATAGAGGCCGCCGTCGAAACCGCCATAGGCGTTGAAGATCCAATCGACGCCACGCACGTCGCCTTGATCGTTGACGACGAAGTTGGGACCGCTGTCGCGCAGCCAGGAATCGTTGGTGGACATCTCCACGACCCGCACATGACCGGGCAATCGCGCTCGGGCATTCTGCCACTGGCGAGCAGAGGCCGCCACCGTCACCGGCTCGCTTTGCGCGATCGCCGCGGCGACATCCACGAACAGCTTTTGCGCGGGCTTGGCGCCGAGGCGCCAGGTGTCCGGTCGCTCCGGCCAGATCATCCAGCAGCCCGACTTGGGTTCGAATTCGCCGGGCGCGCGAAACCCATCCTGTTTCGGCCTTGTCGAGAGGGTACGGGGCATCTGGGGACCGCCGGGAAATGGAGTGATGACTTTCCCGGATCAGACGTTTTTGTGACCTTGTCCGTCAATGTCCCATTTGGGATATCGGTGTTGGCGGCTGTTTCCTGTTGCGGAACGGCATTGCCTTCCCACGGTGATCGGCGCAAATCTCGACCGGACGGCGTATGCCGGTGACGCAAGCAGTCGACGAAAGGGGAAAGCGGATGGATGCGACCGAACTGAAGGCCATGCAGGCGCCGCTGAAGCAGGCCTATCGTGACGATGCTTCGCAGGCTCTGATCACGCTTCGCGCCAAGGGCTCGATCGATGACCAGTCGGTTGCCTGCAAGGTGGAGACGGGCAGGGCGCTCGCCATCGCCGGCCTGCATCCGGCAACAGGCGGCTCAGGGCTTGAACTCTGCTCGGGCGACATGCTGCTGGAGGCGTTGGTCGCCTGCGCCGGGGTGACGCTGAAGGCGGTGGCGACGGCGCTCGAGTTCAAGCTCGGCGCCGCCACGGTGGAAGCCGAAGGCGATCTCGATTTTCGCGGCACGCTCGGCGTTGCCAAGGATGCGCCGGTCGGCTTTCGCGCCATCCGGCTCAATTTCACCCTCGACACCGCTGAGCCGCAGGAGCGAATAGACTCGCTGCTGAAGCTGACCGAGCGTTATTGCGTGGTATTCCAGACCATCAGCCAGAAACCGGAGCTGACGGTCAGCGCACGCCGCTGATGCTTACTGCGCTGACGGTTCTTCGGCGTCGCCCTCGTCAGTGAAGGGCGAGGCGCTCGGCACGCATTGTACAGACCAGCCGGCCGGTGTCGGCTGTTTCTGATACTCGGTGATGGCGGCGGTGCACTGTTCGCGCTTGTCGAAGGTGCTGGGCAGCACAACCATGCCGCCTTGCGGGCCGGCGATTACCAGATACCAGACCAACGCTGCTGCGGTCGTAGCCATTGGGATTTCCTTGTTCTGCCAGTTGGGCGCTTGTTGTGGGAGTCGCTGTGACCCTACCAACTCCATGGAAATGACGAAAGCATGACCGCCGCACAGCTTCCCGCCTACAAATCACCCCCGGTTTTTGTGACGGCGGGTTTCCCAGCCCGATTTCGAAGCGCAATCCGCTCAGTTGGTGGCAAAACAATAGAACAAGCCATCGCCCCCGGTGCCCTTGAGCGCCTCCTGGCCGCAGCCGCCGCGCGAGGCGTGCGAGGAATTCCAGGATTTGGCGGCTGCCGAATCGTCGAGGCCCGTGCGGTCATGATGGCCCATCATAGCGGCGCCTTCCGCCCCGCTCATCGTCCAGTCGCCGCAGGTCTGGTCGGCGATCTTGGTGCCGTCGGGCTTGGAGCCGGTCAGCACGTCGTGGCGGTTGGGCGTGTCGCCGCGGCCGTTGACCGCTTCGCCTTTCTCGTTGAGCGCCGTCTGCTTGGTGATGCCGTTGGCATCGCTGTGCAACGAGGCGACATCGTCGGCGATCTTGACGCCCTTGGCGTTCACCCAAGGCCCCTTGCCGATGCGGTCGCGCGCGTCGGTGTCGCTGGTCGACAGATAGGCGGCCCAGCTCTTGCCGGTGACGCCGGCAGCTTCCGCCAGCGAGGCGCAATGCGCGTCGGCGCCCTTGAGGCCGCCGAGATCGGCGCCCTTGCCGGACCCGGCACTGGTGACGAAGAAGCTCATCTTGGCATCTTGCGAGAGGGCTGCGCCGACTGTGGCGGCGAGGGCGGCCGCGATGGCCGTGGTGGCAACGAGAACAAGTCTGCGCATGTCGATCCTCCAGTTCGAATGGTTACGTCAGAGGAAACGTTGCCGGAGGCCTATTTAATCCATCTCGCAGTCAAGTTTTATTCCGGCTGGCGATAGGCGACGAACCGATTGTGCTTGGCTTGGAAGATCAATCCGGTCTCTTTCAGGTCCGGGCTCGCCAGCGGCACGATACGTTTGGCGATTTCGGACGGGTGCGGCAACGTCTCGGGATCTTCGCCCGGCACTGCCTGGGCACGCATGGCGGTGCGGGTGGCGCCGGGGTCGGCGGCGTTGACCCTGAGCGGCAGGCTCTGCGTCTCGTGCGCCCAGGAACGCATCATCGTCTCCACCGCGGCCTTGGATGCCGCGTAGGGCGCCCAGAAAGCACGCGCCGAGTGCGCTGCGTTGGAGGACAGGATGATCGCTCGTCCAGCATCGGAGAGCCGCAGCAGAGGATCGACGGAGCGGATCAGCCGCCAGGTCGAGGTGACGTTGATGGTCATCACCTTCTCGAAGGTTTTTGCTTCGACATGACCGATCGGCGAAATGACGCCGAGCACGCCGGCATTGGCGACGAGAATGTCGAGCTTGCCCCAGCGTTCGTGGATGGCGCCGCCCAGGCGGTCGATACCGGCCATGTCGGCGAGGTCGAGCGGCACCAGTGTCGCCTGGCCGCCGGCCGCCTTGATCTGGTCGTCGAGCTCTTCCAGTCCTCCGACAGTGCGCGCCACCGCAATGACATGCGCGCCGGCGGCAGCCAATTCCTTGGCAATGAAATAGCCGATACCGCGCGAGGCGCCGGTGACGACCGCAACGCGGCCGGAAAGGTCGAGGGTCATGCGATGGATTCCGGGAATTTGACTAACGCTGATGACGGTCCGGCCTACGTCCCGCTCGTCGCCAGCAGCGACAGCGTTCGCACATTGTCGTGGCCTTCGAAGTCGAGCAGGCGGGTCGGATACTGGCCGGTGAAGCAGGCGTCGCAGAATTGCGGCTGGTCGTTGTCGCGGCTGGCCTCGCCGACCGCGCGGTAGAGCCCGTCAATGGTGAGGAAGCCAAGCGAATCGACACGGATGAACTCGGCCATTTCCTCGATCGACATGCGCGATGCCAGGAGCTTCGATTTCTCCGGCGTGTCGACACCGTAGAAGCAGGACGCGCGTGTCGGCGGTGAAGCGATGCGCATATGCACCTCCTTGGCGCCGGCGTCGCGCACCATCTGCACGATCTTCTGGCTGGTGGTGCCGCGCACGATACTGTCGTCGACCAGCACCACGCGCTTGCCCTCGATCATGCGGCGGTTGGCATTGTGCTTCAGCTTGACGCCCATGTGGCGGATCGAATCGCCCGGCTGGATAAAGGTGCGGCCGACATAATGATTGCGGATGATGCCGAGTTCGAAGGGAATGCCTGCGGCCTGGCTGAAGCCGATCGCCGCCGGCGTGCCCGAATCCGGCACCGGCACGACGATGTCGGCCTCGACCGGGCTTTCGACCGCCAGTTCGGCGCCGATACGCTTGCGCACCTCATAGACGTTGCGGCCTTCGACCGAGGAATCCGGCCGCGCGAAATAGACATATTCGAAGATGCAAAAGCGGGTCTTCTGGGGCTCGAAGGGGAACAGGCTCTCGATGCCCTTGGACGTGACGACGACCATCTCGCCGGGCTTCAGGTCGCGAACGAAACGCGCGCCGATGATGTCGAGCGCGCAGGTTTCGGAGGCCAGGATCCAGGCGCCGTCAAGATCGCCCAGCACCAGCGGCCGGATGCCGAGCGGATCACGGCAGCCGATCATCTTCTTGGCCGTCATCGCCACCAGCGAGAAGGCGCCCTCGACCTGCCGCACCGCATCGATGAAACGCGAGTTCAAGTCGCGTTCCTTGCTGGTGGCGACGAGGTGCAAAAGCGTCTCGGTATCGGAGGTGGAGGAGAAGATCGCGCCTTGCTTCTGCAGCGCGCGCTGCACGGTCATGGCGTTGGTCAGATTGCCGTTGTGGGCGACGGCGAAGCCGCCATCGGCCAATTCGGCGAAAAAGGGCTGGATGTTGCGCATGCCGGCGCCGCCCGTGGTGGCGTAGCGCGTATGGCCAATGGCGCGGTTGCCTTGCAGGCTGTCGATGACGCGCTGCTTGGTGAAGGTGTCGCCGATCAGGCCGACATGGCGTTCGACATGGAACTGGCTGCCGTCATAGGAAACGATGCCGGCCGCTTCCTGGCCACGATGCTGCAGCGCATGCAGGCCCAATGTAACGATGGCCGCGGCGTCCTGCCGGCCGAAAATGCCGAACACACCGCATTCGTCGTGGAAATGGTCGTCGGCCTCGGCGGAAAGCACGTCGTCTGCGTCTGCCATCTTAAGCTCCGCTAAAATCGCCATATAATGCGGGTTCGCGCCGAAAGCAACGCGGGCCGTACGATCGTTCACACCATCGTCAGATCCTGACGCCGTTTTCGGCGTCAGTTTGCCGGTGCCGCCGGTGCCGGAGCGTTGTTCGCCGGTGGTGTTGCGTCATTGTCGTCAGGCGCCGGCGTGTTGGCATCGTCGCCGCCCGCCGGAGCATCCGCCGCCGGTGCGTCCGGAGCAGCTGGCGTCTCGGCAGCCGGTTGATTCGGATTGAATTTCTTGAGAATGGCGTTCTCCGGATCCTCGGGCAGCAGGCTTTCGAGCTTGGCGCCGATCTGCTCCAGCAGCGGCCGTGACTTGGCCTCCGTGACCCAGGCCGGTGCCTTGGCGCCAGCCAGCCAGTTGAAGAACAGCAGTGCGACGGCAACGACCAGGATGCCGCGCGCGGCGCCGTAGAGGAAACCCAGCGTACGGTCGAGCGCACCGATTCGGGAATCGATGATCCAGTCGGCGAGTTTCATGGTGATGACCGAGACGACGATCAGCGCGACGATGAAGACGACGCCGGCCGCGGCCGCCATGGCGACCTTTTCATTCTCGATGTAGGGCGCGAGGTAAGGCACAACCGGCTTGTAGAAGAAGAACGCCGCCGCTGCCGCCGCTGCCCAGGAGACGACGGACAGGACTTCGCGCGAGAAGCCGCGAACCATGGCGAGCATCGCCGAGACCAGAGTGAAGCCGACGAGAATTCCGTCAAGCAGCGTAATCGGCATGTCTTTCGCCCCACTCCATGAGCCGCATTATAGCGCGGAGCATCGGGTTCTGGGTCCGATGCTCTAATCTTCTTCGTCCACGCGGCTTCGGCGTGAGCCGGCTATGCGTGCCACGAGGTCGGCAAGCTCGGTCGGCTGGAAAGAACCGGCCCCGATCCCCCCGGCCAGTTCCCCGCTGCCCGAGGGCAGAACCGCGCTTCCAAAACCCAGCTTTTCGGCTTCCTTGAGGCGCTGTTGCGCATGCGCAACCGGCCTCACGGCGCCCGAAAGGCTGATTTCGCCGAAATAGACGCAATCGGCGGGAAGGGCAAGACCGGTGAGCGAGGAAACCAGGGCCGCCGCCACTGCCAGATCGGCCGCGGGTTCCGAAATCCGGTAGCCTCCGGCGACATTGAGATAGACATCGTGGTTGCCGAAACGCACCCCGCAATGGGCTTCGAGAACCGCCAGGATCATCGACAGCCGGGCGCCGTCCCAGCCGACGACGGCGCGGCGCGGCGTGCCGAGCGAGGAGGGGGCGACCAGTGCCTGGATCTCGACCAGCACCGGCCTTGTCCCCTCCATGCCGGCGAAAACCGCCGCCCCCGGCGATTTGGCATGGCGTTCGCCAAGGAAAAGCTCGGACGGATTGGCGACCTCGCGCAGGCCCTTGTCCGACATTTCGAAGACGCCGATCTCGTCGGTCGGTCCAAAGCGGTTCTTCACCGTGCGCAGGATGCGATAGTGATGGCCGCCTTCGCCTTCGAAGTAGAGCACGGCGTCGACCATGTGCTCGACGACGCGCGGCCCGGCGATCTGGCCTTCCTTGGTGACATGGCCGACCAGCACGATCGCCGCCCCTGTGGATTTCGCATAACGGATCATCGCCTGGGCGGCGGCACGCACCTGGGTGACGGTGCCCGGCGCCGAATCGGCAAGGTCGGTCCACAACGTCTGGATCGAATCCAGGATAACGAGGTCAGGCCGCTTGCCGTCGGCGATCGTCGCCAGGATGTCCTCGACATTGGTCTCGGCGGCAAGTTCCACCGGAGAAGAGGCGACGCCAAGCCGCTGCGCCCGCAGCCTGATCTGCGCGACCGCCTCTTCGCCGGAAACATAGACGATGCGGTGGCCTTTTGATGCCAGCGCCGCGGCCGCCTGGGTGAGCAGCGTTGACTTGCCGATGCCGGGGTCGCCGCCGACCAGCAACGCCGAGCCGCGCACGAAACCACCGCCGGTGGCGCGATCGAGTTCGCCGATGCCCGAGATGATGCGCGGCGCGTCCTCGATATCGCCGGACAGCGTGGTCAGCACCACCGCGCGGCCCTTGCGGGCGTTGCGCGTGTTGGCCGGCCCCGAACCGATGCCGCCGGACGTGCCCTCCTCGACCAGCGTGTTCCACTCGCCGCAGGCATCGCATTTGCCGGCCCAGCGCTGATGCACCGATCCGCAACTCTGGCAGATGAATTGCACGCGCGACTTTGCCATCAGCGGGATGCTGCTTGAAAATGGCCTGGGCGAGGTTGGCTGGGGTAGGTCAAAAAGCTACTCGAACCTTTCCGGCAGATGATGCTCCTCGGCGAGGTCGGAGAAGCGGGTGAACTCGCCCTGGAAGGCAAGGCTGACGGTGCCGGTCGGGCCATGGCGCTGCTTGGCGATGATCACTTCGGCCTTGCCCTGGACCTCGATCATCTTCGTCTCCCAGGCGAGATGCTCGGGCGTGCCTTTCTCCGGCTCCTTGTTCTTGATGTAATATTCCTCGCGGTACACGAACAGCACCACGTCGGCGTCCTGCTCGATCGACCCCGATTCGCGCAGGTCGGACAGCTGCGGATGCTTGTCGTCGCGGCTTTCGACCTGACGAGAGAGCTGGGAGAGGGCGATGATCGGCACGCCCAGCTCCTTGCCGAGCGCCTTCAGTCCGGTGGTGATCTCGGTGATTTCCTGAACGCGGTTCTGCGACGCCTTGGCGGATGAACCCTGCATCAGCTGGATATAGTCGATGACCATCAGGTCCAGCCCGCGCTGCCGCTTGAGGCGGCGGGCGCGCGCCGCGAGCTGGGCGATCGAGATACCACCCGTCTGGTCGATGTAGAGCGGGCGCTTGTGGTTCTCCTGCGTGTAGGCGACAAGCTTGCCGAAATCGGCCTCCGTCAGATCGCCGCGCCGGATTTTCGACGATGGAATCTCGGTCTGCTCGGAGATGATGCGGGTGGCCAGCTGCTCCGACGACATTTCGAGCGAGAAGAAACCGACGACGCCGCCATTGGCCGCCTTGACCGAACCGTCGGCCTGCTGGGCAGGCTCATAGGCGGCAGCGATGTTGTAGGCGATGTTGGTGGCCAGCGACGTCTTGCCCATGCCTGGGCGGCCGGCGATGATGATCAAATCCGAAGGCTGCAGGCCACCCATGCGGTGATCAAGATCGCGCAGGCCGGTGGCAATGCCGGACAGGTGGCCATCGCGCATATAGGCCGCGCTGGCCATGTCGACGGCGTTCTTCAACGCATCGGAAAAGCTCTCGAAGCCGCCATCGTAGCGGCCGTTTTCGGCCAACTCGAACAGGCGGCGTTCGGCGTCCTCGATCTGTTCGCCGGGCGCCATGTCGACCGGCGCGTCATAGGCGATGTTGACCATGTCCTCGCCGACAGTGATCAGCGCGCGGCGTGTGGCAAGGTCATAGATGGCGCGGCCATAGTCGGTGGCGTTGACGACGGTGACGGCCTCGACCGCCAGCCGCACGACATATTGCGCCATCGTCATGTCGCCGACTTTCTCGTCGGCCGGCAGGAAGGTTTTCAGCGTGATCGGCGTCGCCACCTTGCCCATGCGGATGAACTCGGACGCCACCTCGAAGATCTTGCGGTGCAGCGGTTCGTAGAAATGGCTGGCCTTGAGGAAGTCCGAGACGCGATAGAAGGCGTCGTTGTTGACGAGGATGGCGCCGAGCAGCGCCTGCTCGGCCTCGATGTTGTTGGGCGCTTCACGATAAAGCGGTGTTTCCGCCACGCCGAATTTTCGCGCTGCTTCTGCCATGATGTCCCCGATTTCGATCCCGGCTTCTCGATATCAGAACGTGACGAATCGGTGCTGACCTTTCTGCATCACTGCGCGACCAACGAACCTTGATGCCCGTTGTTCACAGGAACGACCAATCGTCCACAGGAGAGTATTCCCGTGCCCCGATTCCGGTTGACTCAACAGGACGTTGATTCCTATCTGACTCGTCAGAACGAAGCAAGAACGATTACGCTGTTCATATCGCCGTCTTGTCCAGCCTGTCGCCCCAGTCCAGCCGCCGGGCGAGCTTGAAGTCGGCGCCGTCGCGCTTGGTGAACAAGCGCTCGGCGGCGGTGCCATCTTCCTGGCAAAGCTTGAGCAGAACCTTGCCGGAGCCGGATTTCGGCGGCGCAAGAACTCGTGCCTGGTGCGATGTGGGCCGTTCTCGGGAAGCCGCGACATAGATGAACTTCTCGTCTTCCCACGGCACGTCGGCATCCTTGGCCAGCCGATGCAGGCGCGAGCGGGCGACGCGGCGGGAAAAATGACACCAGTCGGGCGGGGTGAGCGGGCAGGGCGCCTGATGCGCGCAAGGCGCTAGCACATGCGCGCCCGCCTCGATCAGCTGCCGGCGCACGGCAAGGATGCGCTGCCAGCCGGCGGGGGTGCCCGGCTCGACCACAAGCAGCGTGTCGGCGGTGAGTTGCCAGAGGCGGTCGATGAGCTTCGGCAGTGATGCGGGAGCGATTTCATCGAGCACATAGGCGCAAGTGACCAGATCGGCCGGCTCGATGTCGGCAAGGTCGATGGTGGCATCACCCGCCAGCCACCTCGTCTGTGCGGCAATCGCACCGGCGGCAAGTGTCTCGCCGACCTTGCGTACCGCCGCACTGGCTTCGAACAACACAGCCTGTTCGAGATCGGGCCACAGCTCAGTCGTGGCCCAAAGCGCAGTACCAGGACCTGCGCCGACATCGAGCAGGCTCTTGGGTTGGAAGGCGGGCTTGGCATCGCTCAGCGCATCGAGACTGGTGCGGATCGCGGCATAGGTCGCCGGCAGCCGCGTCGCCAGATAGGCTTTCACCGCCAGATCCTCGGCCATGTGCAGACGGCCGTCGCGCAATTCGGCACGATAACGGTCGGACAGCGTTTTTGCCGCTTGTTTGAGTACCGCCAGCGGAACGTTTTCGAGCAAGCGCTCGACACCTTGGCGAAGGGATGCCGGCAACTCCATCTCACGCGCCCCGCGGGACGAGAAGGATCACGGAAGCGCCGGCAATGCAGAGCGCCGCGCCGGCAAAATCCCAGCGGTCGGGGCGCACGCCCTCCACCAGCCACAGCCAGCCAAGCGATGCCGCAATGTAGATGCCGCCATAGGCGGCGTAGGCGCGGCCGGCGGCTGACGTGTCGACCAGCGCCAGCAGGAGGCCGAACAGGGCAAGCGAGCCGAGGCCGGGAAGAAGCCAAAGCGGCGACTTATCCAGCCGCCACCAGGCCCAGAACGAAAAGCAGCCGGCGATCTCGGCCAGAGCGGCGGCGGCATAGAGGACAAAGGTCATGAAAAAGGTTCCGCGACGGTCACGGGACCTTTTTCAGTGCAGGCGCCGGCAATGGCAAGCGGCAATGCTATTCCTGGTCCGCAACCTTGCGGCGGCGAGCCGGCTTGGCGGTCGGGCTCTTTTTGACGGGAGCCGTTTCACGATGCCCCATATCGCGCATCTCGAGCGCTTTTTCGCATTTGGCCATGTAGTCGCGTGTCATCGGCAGCGTATCGTTCTTCTTGGTGATCTGGATCTGGAAGATCACCAGGTCTTGCCAGCGGAAGGCGGCTTCCGAAGCCGCCAGATAAAATTCCCACATGCGGCAGAAGCGCTCGTCGTAGATCGCCTTGGCCTTGTCGCGGTTGGCAGCGAAGCGCTCACCCCAGTGCTTCAGCGTATCGGCATAGTGGAGCCGCAGGATCTCGACGTCGGTGACGACCAGGCCCGACTTTTCGATCGCCGGCATGACTTCCGACAGCGAAGGGATATAGCCGCCCGGGAAGATGTATTTGCGGATGAATGCGCTGGTCGCCCACGGCACGCCGGAACGACCGATCGTGTGCAACAGCATCACGCCATCCGGCTTGAGCAGCGTCGCGCTCTTGTCGAAGAACGTACGGTAGTGGTTGACGCCGACATGCTCGAACATGCCGACCGAGACGATGCGATCAAAACGCTCGTTGAGTTCGCGGTAGTCCTTGAGCTCGAAATGCACGCGGCTTTCCAGCCCTTGCGCGTGCGCCCGGTCGGTGGCGACGCCATGCTGCTCGGTCGACAGCGTCACGCCCTGCACGTCGACGTCGAACGCCTTGGCGAGGTAGAGGCCAAGCCCGCCCCAGCCGGAGCCGATGTCGAGCACCGTCTGGCCGGCTTTCAGCCGGAGCTTGGCGGCGATGTGGCGCTTCTTGGCGGCCTGCGCTTCGTCCAGCGTCATGTCCGGCTGCTCGAAATAGGCGCAGGAATACTGCATGTCCTGGTCAAGGAAGAGCCGGTAGAGGTCGCCCGACAAATCGTAGTGGCGCTGCACGTTGCGGCGCGAGCGCGAGGCGGTGTTGATCTGCTGCAGGCGGCGGAAGGCGTGGCGCAGCCCTTCGATGGCCTTCGACCAGGTGGCGTCGATGCCGCCGCTGCCCATGTTCTGGAAGGCGATGCGCATCACGCCCAGCACCCCGCCTTCGAGGATGTCGAGTTCGCCGTCCATGTAGGATTCCGGAACTGCCAGCATCGGATCGAAGGTGATGGCGCGCTCGGCATGCGCGGTCTTGATGTGCATGTGCACCGGTTCGCCGCTGCCGTCGCCGAAAACCACCGTCGAGCCCTTGGGGCCGGTTACTCTGAGATTACCGGTGCGCACCAGGCGGTCGAGAACGCGCTTCAACAGAATATTCATGACCAAATGTCCCCTCTCGGCCAGACAGGCTGCCTTGGCGCGTGACCGCGAAAATCGGAATCGATTTCGCCGGGGTCTTGCGCCGAACCCAAGTTGCACAGCGTGCTTTGCGCGGCCAAAGGACACGCGACGCTGTAATCTGCAACAATATATAGGGGTTCGAAAAGTTCCATTTGGCACAAAAATGCCCGGGCGAGAGACCCGGGCATTGGTCCAGCATGGCTGGATGACGGCAAAGTGATCGGAGCTTGGCTTTAAGTCGTGATCAGCCCATGGCTCCAATCGTCTTGCGAAGTGTGATCAGGCGTTGTCTTCGCCGCCCTCGAACTCGGTGTTCGGATCGAAGAAGTTCTCCGGCCGGGCGTTGTCGTTGATGTCGTCGCCATAGATGGCTTCGGCGGTGGTCAGTGTCTCGCCCTTGGCCTGGCGCTCGGCTTCGTCAGCCGTGCGGGCGATGTTGAGCGTGACGGTGACCTCGACTTCCGGATGCAGCGCGATCGCCACATTGGTGACACCGATGGTCTTGATCGGCTGGTTGAGCAGGATCTGGTTGCGGTTGATCGAGAAACCTTCCGCCGTCAGCAGATCGGCGATGTCGCGGGTCGAAACGGAACCGTAAAGCTGCCCGGTTTCGCCGGCGGAGCGAACGGCGATGAAGCTCTTGCCGTCGAGCTTTTCGGCGATCTGGGCCGCTTCCGACTTGCGCTCGAGGTTGCGGGCTTCGAGTTGGGCGCGCTGGCCTTCGAACTTCTTCTTGTTGGCTTCGTTGGCGCGCAGCGCCTTGCCCTGCGGCAGCAGGAAGTTACGGGCAAAGCCGTCCTTGACCTTGACGGTGTCGCCCATCTGGCCGAGGCGGGAAACGCGTTCGAGAAGAATGACGTCCATGGTTTTGTTCCTTCGGTTGGACGCCAATCGCAAGATGAGATCGACGCCGAATGTCTTGGGAACAGGCAGGAAGCTTGAGCGCCTTTGGCGCTGGTGTCGCTGTCCTGCCTGTCGCGGCAGTTAGAGGTTTTTGACCTCAACCCGGGATTTGATGTTCAACCCTGCGGCGCCCGTCGCCGTGGGAGAAGAGCGGGCGGCGAACCGCCCGCATTTGAGATATTACCGAACCACGTAGGGCAGCAGGCCGAGGAAGCGGGCGCGCTTGATTGCCTTGGCGAGTTCGCGCTGCTTCTTCTGGCTGACGGCGGTGATGCGCGACGGCACGATCTTGCCGCGCTCGGAAATGTAGCGCTGCAGCAGACGCACGTCCTTGTAGTCGATCTTGGGCGCGTTGGCGCCGGAGAACGGGCAGGTCTTGCGGCGGCGATGGAACGGGCGCCGGGTCGGGATCTGATTGATGTCGACCATTATTCTGCACCCCCTTCAAAGCCTTCGCGCGGACGGCGCGGGCCACGATCGGCACCAGCGTCGCCGAACGAACGCGGCGGACGATCGCCACGGTCGCCGCGGTCACGATCGCCGAACGAACGTGGACCACGATCGCCACGGTCACGGTCGCCGAAGCCGCCGCGTTCAGAGCGCTCTTCGCGCTTCTGCATCATGGCCGACGGGCCTTCCTCATGCGCCTCGACCTTGATGGTCAGGAAACGCAGCACGTCTTCGGACAGGCCCATCTGGCGCTCCATCTCGTTGAGCGCGGCCGCCGGGCAATTCAGGTCCATCAGCGTGTAGTAAGCCTTCCGGTTCTTGTTGACCCGGTAGGTGAGGGACTTCAGTCCCCAGTTCTCGACCCGGCCGACGGACCCGCCATTTGCGGAGATGACACCCTTGTACTGTTCGACAAGCGCATCGACCTGCTGCTGCGAGAGGTCCTGCCGGGCAAGAAACACATGTTCGTAAAGAGCCATTATGTCTTATGCCTTTCTTCGTTTCTCTCCCGGTTCCCGGCGGCAAAAGCCTCTGCAACTTCTCTGACCCGCAAACCCTCGAAGGGGCAGGGGGAAGAAAGGAGCATGACGAGACGGTCGAGAGCGGAGACACGGGAGGCGGAAGCACTTCCGGCTTCACACGAAGGTTTTCGAAAAGACCTCCGGCCCTCCGTTCAGCCCCCAGCAAGGACCGGCAGATTGCGGGCGTCTATACAGCAATCCGGCCGCAAAGCAAGGGCAAGCGGCATGCCCGTGTGTCCGACGCGACGATCAGGGAGCAGCAACGGCTGGAGTTGTGGTTTCCGGCAACCACGTCTTAACCACACCAGCAGGTTGTGTGGAGTTGAGGCCTGGCCGTCAACGGTCGATTCATCATGGAAGGCGCAAAAACCCGGACGACCGCACAAAAGCGGCAAGCATTTCCGGGGGTAAGGATGCTTCTCAACAAATTCTGGCGCTCGAAGAGCGGCAATTTGACGCTTGTGCTGGCACTGGGCTTGCCGGTGATCCTGACGGCTGTCGCTTTCGCAACCGATGTCTCGACCCTTATGCGGGCCAAGAGCAATTTGCAGAACGCTCTCGATTCGGCAAACCTTGCTTCCTCGCACCTTGGCGATCTCGACATCACCCGCAATGACGCTTTCAACCGCTATTTCCAGGCCAACATCGTCGGTCATGGCGAGCTCGGCAATGCGCAGGCGACGTTGACTGTCGACAAGGGCGTCAACTTCGTCAAGACAAAGGCGGTTGCCTCGGCGGACGTCAATCTCAACTTCGCCTTCCTGTTCGGCGACAGCAAGCACATCGTCGTCGATGCCTCGGCGGTCGAATCGAACAACCAGCTCGAAGTCGTGCTGGTGCTGGACAACACCGGCTCGATGGCCGGCGCGCGGATGACGGCGTTGAGGACGGCGACAAAATCGTTGCTCGACACGCTTGAAGCGGCGAAATCGCCGACGCGCAAGGTCCGCGCCTCGCTGGTTCCTTTCGTAACGGCTGTCAACGTCAATGGCGACGGCTTCGATCCGTCCTGGATCGACATGGACGGCAAGTCCTCGACCAACGGCGTCAATTTTCCCGTCATCGACGGCAAGCGACCGAACCACATGGCGCTTTTCAAACAGCTCAAGAAGACCGGATGGACCGATGCCGGATGGAATGGCACCGGATGGAAGGGTTGTGTCGAGGTGCGGCCAGGCGCTTACAATATCTCCGACACGCCACCCGACGCGGCCAAGCCCGACACGCTGTTCGTGCCGTACTTTGCGCCGGACGATCCCGAAGACGCCCAAAAGCCGTCTGGCGCCTATGGCAATTCGGACAAATACTACAACAACTCCTACCTCAACGATGTCAGCGACAAAACCAGGCTTGCCCAGTCGGGCATCAACATTCTGGGCATCGACCTCAGCAACCTGCTCGGCAACCTCATCGACCTTTTGTCACCCGATGACAGGGCTGCCAGGGAAAAGATCGCCAAATATGTTGCGCCCGCCAAGGAACTCATCACCGAGACCGGCTCTCCCATCACTATCGGCCCGAACCGTGCGTGTCCGACCCCGGTGGTCCCCCTGACCGACGATTTCGACAAGCTGCGCAAGGCAGCCAGTCAGATGACCGAGTGGAACGGTTCGGGCACCAATGTCTCCGAGGGCCTGTCATGGGGTATGCGGGTGCTGTCGCCCACCGCGCCCTACACCGATGGAGCGCCGTGGAAGACGCCCGGCATCAGCAAGATCGTGCTGCTGCTCACCGACGGTGAGAACGTCGTCTATGGCGCCAGCCAACAGCCGACGAAGTCTGACTACACATCATATGGCTATCTGGCCGGCGGCCGTTTCGGATCGGATAACCAGACGACCGCTGCGCGCAATGTCGACGGCTGGACCAAAAGCGTCTGCACGCAATTGAAGGACGAGGGCGTGCAAATCTACACCATGGTGCTGCAATCCGACACCGCAGCCAACCGCGCGCTTTACAGCGCATGCGCCTCTGATCCGAGCGGCTATTACGCAGTCAACGATCCGACCAAATTGCCGGATGTCTTCCAGCAGATTGCAAACAAGTTCTCGAAGCTGCAATTGACGAACTAAAGGCGATCTCAACTCGTATGGGCGACAATCTTGTCGACGGTTTCGGGGAAGAAGTCGGGCGCGGCGTGGCGTTTGCCGAACATCATATCGTACTGCAACAGGCGGAAATCGCGGATCGCCGGGTCGATGTCTTTCTGCCGCGCCCAATCGGGCGTGGCCTCGCCAGCCGGCGTCAGCAGCAAATTGCGGTCGACGACACGGTAGCGTTCGTTCATCTCGCCCAGGAAGCCGGTGTAGTAGGGATGGCTGATGCCGGCCGTCTTCAGGATATGATAGGGCAGGAAGGCTGGGCTGACGGCACCCATGTGCTCAGCCGGCCCGGTGCGGTTCGACCAGATGACAAGCGGCGTCTCATGATGCTCGAGGGCAGCCTCGGGCGACGCTTCCTTGCGCGGCGCGACATTGTCCTTCAGGAAGCCGGTTTCGACATACACCGGCCCCAGCGGCGGCAGATGGTCGCCGAAGAAGGCGATCACGGTGGGGCGGGAGCGTGTCTTTGCCCATTCGACGAGGCGTTCGAGACCGCGATCGGCATCGGCTGAGCCCTCGGCGTAGCTGAGCAGCGATTCGCGCGCCCACTGGCTGATCGGCGCCTGCACCCTATGCGTCGGATTGTAATAGCGGTTCGGCTCGTAAGGACCGTGGTTTTGCAGGCTGACGGCAAAGAAGAACACTGGCTCGTCGCTGGCGTCGGCCTCGCTGATGATCTCGTCGGTCATCGCCGCGTCCGATGCCAGCGGCCCGCGTTTTTGCATGGGCGGCAGCGTCTCTTCCGACTTGAAGTCGTTGAAGCCGAAATCGGCGTAGACCGCGCCACGGTTCCAGAACCAGTTGGTGCCGGGATGGATGGCGCGCGCCCGGTAACCCTGGCTCTTGAGGAAGGTTGCCAGCGAAGGCGTCGGCGTGCGCACATATTGCTGATAGGGGATGCTGCCGGCCGGCAGGAAGGCGTTGGAAAAGCCGGTCAGGGCCTCGAACTCGATGTTGGCGGTCATGCCGCCGAATTCCGGCGAGAACATTGAGCCCGAGCGCAGCGCCCGCACGTTGGGGATCGGATCGGGCGTGATGGTGACGCCGGGCAGCTTGGTCGGATCCCAGAAGGATTCGCTCATGACGATGATGATGTCGGGCTTCTCGGCCGGCACCGAGGCGGTTACATCAGGTCTGCCGATCGCCGCGATCGCTTTGTCGGTATAGCCTGGCGGCGCCGAGACATGCGCCATCGGCACATTGAGGGCGAAGGCCAGCGCAAAACCGTTGGAGGCATAGTTTTCCTTCTGGTCCCACATGATCGGGATGATCTGCAGCCGGTCCCTGGTCCAGGAGAAGGTGGCGTAGTCCATGATCGAAACGAAGAAGGCGAGCAGCGGCACGGCCAGCGTCAGCCGGGCAAGGCGGCCCTTGCGGCTGAGCGCGGGAACCTTGCGGCGCCACAGCCGCCAGCCGTAGACGAGCAGTGACAGGCCGGCGACGATGCCGACGACCATGGCGAGCGCGGTCATCGGCCGGTCGCGCACCAAAAGCGGCAGCAGCGCGAAGATCTGGCGGGCATAGAGGAAATCGGTGGGATAGAGCGGATCGCCGAGATAATGCGACTTCTGGTGGCCGACGAAGGCAAGGGATAGCGTCAGCGGCGCGACGATCATCAGGCTCTGATGGCTGCGGCCGAGCACCGCATCGAGGCCGATCAGGATCAGCGCGAAGACGACGATGGTGGTCCAGCCGGGCTTCAGCGGCTGCAGGAAGAAGGAGACGGTGCCAGCAAAATCGCCGCGCACGATCAGTTCGATCGCAAACACCAGGACGGCCGCGATCGCCAGGCTGACAAGCCCATAGCGCACGACCGGCCATCTCCTGCCCGGCAGATAGCCGGTGGAGGGGTCGTCTTCCAGGAACTGTGGCGCGGGCTTGCCGGCGCGTTTGTAACTCTTTGCCACTTAAACTTCCCCACCCAGCGACAAACACGTCACTCGATTGTCATGGAATTGTCACGCAAAGCTAGCGCCTGTGGCCAAAATAAGAAGAGCCAGCAAACGAATCGTGAGCGGTTTTCATCAGGAGTGATCGCCAAAAAGCCTTTCGGAACAGGCACTCGGCGGATGAGGCGGCCGTCGGGCAGGGTCGAACCGGGCTTGACTTGGCGCCCCGCCATGCCTCACAGGCAAGAAAAACCCGTCTTCAGGCAAGCAAAACCAGCCCTTGGGAGCCCTCGCATGGCCGTCGCATTCACCTTTCCTGGACAAGGCAGCCAGGCAGTCGGCATGGGCAAGGATCTCGCCGACGCCTTTCCCGAAGCGCGCAGGATCTTCCAGGAAGTCGACGACGCGCTGGGCGAAAACCTGTCGAAGCTGATCTGGGAAGGGCCGGAAGAGACGTTGACGCTGACCGCCAACGCGCAGCCGGCGCTGATGGCGGTGTCGCTGGCCGCGATCCGGGCGCTGGAATCGCGTGGCTTCTCGCTGAGAGACAAGGTCGCCTATGTCGCCGGCCATTCGCTGGGCGAATATTCGGCGTTGGCCGCTGCCGGTTTTGTTTCGGTTGCCGATGCCGCCAGGCTGCTGCGCATCCGCGGCAATGCCATGCAGGCGGCGGTGCCGGCCGGCGAGGGGGCGATGGCGGCGATCATCGGACTGGAGCAGGCCGATGTCGAAGCCGCCTGCGCGGAGGCAGGCAAAGGCTCTGTCTGCCAGATCGCCAACGACAATGGCGGCAGCCAACTGGTCATTTCCGGCGCCAAAGCCGCGGTCGAACTGGCCGCAAAACTGTGCACGGAAAAGGGCGCCAAGCGCGCACTGATGCTGCAGGTGTCCGCGCCCTTCCATTCGGCGCTGATGGCGCCGGCCGCGGACGTCATGCGCGAAGCCCTGGCGGGCGTGACAAAGAACCCACCGGTCGTCCCGGTCGTCGCCAACGTGTCGGTGACGCCGTCGAGCGATCCGGACGAGATTGCGCGGCGTCTGGTCGAGCAGGTGACAGGCCGCGTGCGCTGGCGCGAGACGGTGGAATGGTTCGGCGCAAACGGCGTCACCACGCTTTACGAGATTGGCGCCGGCAAGGTGCTTTCGGGATTGGCGCGCCGCATCAACCGCGACATCGCCACCGCTTCGGTCGGCTCCGCGGCTGAGGTCGAGGCGGCGTTGGCGGCGCTTGGTTGAACGGCTTGACTTGAATTCGCTGATGCGCGGCCACATGAATACGTGCATCGCAACTAAGGTGCGGCATGTCCACATCGATCCGTCTTTCTCCTGAGATCAGGCTGCGCCTGGATGTTCTCGCGTCCAAGACTGGGCGCAGCAAAGCCTATCATATGCGTGAGTTCATTGAGCGCGGCCTTGAGGACGTAGAAGACTACTACCTTGCCGCCGAGGTGCTGGCACGGATCAGGAGCGGCGAGGAAGGTATTATGAAAGGCGACGACTTCTGGGGCTGTGATGTCTACAGATAACCGTTATCCGGTTTGAGAGAAGGAAAAGACATGTTCGAATTGACTGGCCGCAAGGCGCTCGTCACCGGCGCATCGGGAGGCATCGGTGAGGCGATCGCCAGGATGCTGCATGCGCAGGGCGCGATCGTCGGCCTGCATGGCACCCGCGTCGAGAAACTGGAAGCGCTGGCCAGCGAGCTTGGCGACCGGGTCAAGCTGTTCCCGGCCAACCTGTCGAACCGTGACGAGGTCAAGGCGCTCGGCCAGAAAGCCGAGGCCGATCTCGAAGGCGTCGACATCCTGGTCAACAATGCCGGCATCACCAAGGACGGGTTGTTCGTGCGCATGTCGGATGCCGACTGGGACACCGTGCTCGAAGTCAACCTGACCGCCGTGTTCAGGCTGACCCGCGAACTCACCCATCCGATGATGCGCCGCCGCCATGGCCGCATCATCAACATCACCTCGGTGGTCGGCGTCACCGGCAATCCCGGCCAGACCAATTACTGCGCCTCAAAGGCCGGCATGATCGGCTTTTCCAAATCGCTGGCACAGGAGATCGCCACCCGCAACATCACCGTCAACTGCGTCGCCCCGGGCTTCATCGAATCGGCGATGACCGACAAGCTCAACGACAAGCAGAAAGAGGCGATCATGACGGCGATCCCGACGCGGCGCATGGGCACCAGCGTTGAAGTCGCGTCCGCCGTCGCTTATCTCGCCTCCAACGAAGCCGCCTACGTCACGGGCCAGACCATCCACGTGAATGGCGGCATGGCGATGATCTGACGGACCTTGTTGATAATTCTATCCTGCCGGCCATCTGCCGCGGTTATCTGCGCTTCCGGTGCTCGCGTACTGAAAGTACGCTCCGCTCCGGTTCTCGAAAACCGCACCATATGACTCGGCAGGGCGAATTCTGAACTAGGTCCGGCGGGTTGTGAAAAGAGACCATTTCGGCTTGGACCTCAGCTATTTTTCGTGTAATGCGGCCCGCAACCCGGCGGTTCGGGCAAAAACCGGTCCGTAGTCGTTGCGTTTCCGGCAGGACCATCTTTCAGCTTGATTAGCGGCATTCTGCCCGCTAACGAAGACAGACAAACAAAAGACGAGGATGCCCAAATGAGTGACACCGCAGAGCGCGTCAAGAAGATCGTCATCGAGCACCTTGGCGTCGATGCCGACAAAGTGACGGAGCAGGCGAGCTTCATCGATGATCTGGGCGCCGACAGCCTCGATACGGTCGAACTCGTCATGGCGTTCGAAGAAGAATTCGGCGTCGAAATTCCCGACGATGCGGCTGAGACCATCCTGACCGTTGGCGATGCCGTGAAGTACATCGACAAGGCTTCGGCCTGACGCTTTCCGCAGTCACTACCGGGGAGGACCTGCGATGAGGCGTGTCGTCGTCACGGGCCTTGGGTTGCTGTCGCCGTTCGGCATGGGCTTCGAGCACAGCTGGAAGGAACTTCTGACCGGCCGCAGCGCTGCCAAGCGCATCACTGAGTTCGAGGTGGAGGATCTTGCCTGCAAGATCGCCCACGTCATTCCGCGTGGTGACGGCAGCAATGCCACCTTCAATCCCGAGGCCGTGCTCGAGCCGAAGGAATTGCGCAAGATCGGCGACTTCATCCTTTACGGGATTGCCGCCGCCGACGAGGCGCTGAAGGATTCCGGCTGGGAACCCAAGACGCATGAAGAGCGGTGTGCCACCGGCGTCCTGATCGGCTCCGGCATCGGCGGCATCGAGGGCATCGCCGAGAACGCGATGATCCTCAAGGAGCGCGGCCCGCGCCGCATCAGCCCTTTCTTCATCCCGGGCCAGATCATCAATCTCGTCTCCGGGCAGGTTTCGATCCGGCACGGGCTGAAAGGCCCGAACCATGCCGTCGTCACGGCCTGTTCGACCGGCGCGCACGCCATTGGCGATGCTGCCCGGTTGATCATGTGGGGCGATGCCGACGTGATGGTCGCCGGTGGAGCCGAAGCGCCGGTGACGCGGCTGTCGATCGCCGGCTTTGCCGCATGCCGGGCACTGTCGACGGAACGCAATGATTCGCCGCAAACGGCGTCGCGACCCTATGATCGGGACCGCGACGGCTTCGTCATGGGCGAGGGCGCCGGCGTTGTCGTGCTCGAGGAGCTCGAACATGCCAGGGCGCGCGGCGCCAAGATCTATGCCGAGGTGACGGGTTATGGTCTCACCGGCGATGCGCATCACATCACCGCGCCCGCCGAGGATGGCGATGGCGCCTTCCGTTGCATGACGGCGGCACTGAACCGGGCCAAGTTGACGCCGGCCGATGTCGACTACATCAACGCGCACGGCACCTCGACCATGGCCGACACGATTGAGCTCGGTGCCGTCGAGCGGCTTGTCGGCAATGCCGCATCGAAGATTTCGATGTCGTCAACCAAGTCGTCGATCGGCCATCTGCTTGGAGCGGCGGGTGCCGCCGAAGCGATCTTCTCTATCCTTGCCATCAGAGACAATGTCGCGCCGCCGACCATCAACCTCGATAACCCGGAACGCGAAACCGCGATCGATCTGGTGCCGAACAAGCCGCGTGCCCGCCAGATCGACGTGGCGCTGTCCAATTCCTTCGGCTTTGGCGGGACCAACGCGTCGCTGGTCTTCCAGCGCTACAATGGCTGATCGTCCGGCTGCCGGGCGGCGCTTTGGCGTGCCGTCAATTTTGCCATATTCGCCCCTACTCTGCCGCTGGGGATTCGTTGGGCGATCAAACGGTAGGGCGAAATGAACACAAATCCGGCAGGCAGCGGAGAATTCGGGCAACGGCCGCCGACATCCGGCCCGATCGTGCCGAAAACGGCCAGCGAGGCGTTGCGGCCGGAGGCTGGCACGCCGCCGCCGAAGCGCTCGCGTGCGTCACGCAGCCAGGTCGTCGTGTTCATGAACTTCGTCATCTCCTCGGTGATGCTGGTGGTTCTGGCCGCCGGCGTCGCGGTCTATTTCGGCAAGCAGGAATTCACCGAACCCGGCCCCTCGGCCAATGGCGACACCTTCCTGGTCAAGCCGAACACCGGCGTTCAGGATATCGCCGACCAGCTCGAACGGCGGGGGCTGATCAGCGACGCCCGGGTATTCCGTCTTGGCGTGCGGGCCTTCGGCAATGATTCCGCGCTGAAAGCCGGCGAGTACGAGATCAAGCCCAGGGCTTCCATGCGCGATATCATGGAGCTTTTGAAGAGCGGCAAGTCGGTGATGTATTCGCTGACCATTCCTGAGGGACTGACGGTCGACCAGGCATTGCAGCGCATCGCCGAGGAGACTGCCTTGAGCGGCGACATGCCGGCAACCACGCCGCCGGAGGGCAGCCTCGCCACCGACACGCTGCGCTTCACGCGCGGCGCGACACGCCAGCAGATGGTCGACAAGCTGCTGGCGGATCAGAAGAAGCTGGTTGACGATGTCTGGGAGCGGCGCGCGCCTGACCTGCCGCTGGCCAACGTCGAGGAGTTCGTCACGCTGGCCTCGATCGTCGAGAAGGAGACGGGCAAGGGTGACGAGCGTTCGCGAGTTGCCGCCGTCTTCCTGAACCGGCTTGCCAAGGGCATGCGCCTGCAATCCGATCCGACCATCATCTATGGGCTGTTCGGCGGCAAGGGAAAGCCGGCGGACCGGCCGATCTACCAGTCGGACATCCAGAAACAGACTCCCTACAACACCTATGTGATCAATGGCTTGCCGCCGACGCCGATTGCCAATCCGGGTCGTGCAGCGCTGGAGGCGGTGGCCAATCCGTCGAAAACCGCCGACCTCTATTTCGTTGCCGACGGCACCGGCGGGCACGTCTTTGCCGCGACGCTGGACGAGCACAACGAGAATGTCGCCCGCTATCGCGCGTTGCTGAAGAAGCAGGCCGATGATGCCGCCAAAGCCGCCAAGACGACCGGCGCCGGCGACAGCAATGCCGTCAAGCCGGCTGACGGCGGGCCGGCTGACAGTGGGCCGGCTGACGGTGCCGACGACAGCGGCGGTGACGCGGGCGCTGCCCAGTAGAATGAAGAAAGGCGTTGCCCGACAGGCGACGCCCTGACATTTGGAAGAGCGCCGCGCGTCCGATTTCGACGCGCCTGCGGCGCAGTCATTTTCAAGCCGCACTTGCCCTGTCCGGAAAGCCGGTTCGGGGCGATGTGCCAGGGACGTGTGGGCGATATGAATTTGCAGAGCATGACCGGTTTTGCACGTGCCGTCGCCGAGCACGAAGGCACCTCGATCGCCTGGGAGGTCAAGTCCGTCAACGGCAAGAGCGTCGAAGTACGGCTGCGGCTGCCGCAAGGCTTCGAGCGGTTGGAACCGGCTGTCCGGCAGGTACTTCAGAAGCGTTTTGCACGCGGCAATTTCCAGGCGACGCTGACCATCGGCCGTGCCGTTGGCGCGCAGGCGCAGCCGGTCGTCAACGAAGCCTTCCTGAAGGACCTGGCTGGGCTCGCCAAACGGCTGCAGGAGCAATTCGGCGTTGCCGCGGCGACGTCAGATGGATTGCTTTCGCTGCGCGGCGTGCTCGATATTCCCGAAACTGTCGAAACCGATGAGGCGAGGGCCGCGCTCGATGCCGCGATCATGGCCGCGCTCGAAGTGGCCTTGAATGGGCTCGAACAGGCACGGCAGGGCGAAGGGGCTGCGCTGGCTTTGCTGCTGTCGGGCCATATCGACACAATCGAGGCGCTGACGTTGCGGGCAGAAGTGGATCCATCCCGCGAGACCGCGGTGATCCGCGAACGCATCGCCGAGCAGGTCAGGCTGCTGATGGACACTTCCGCCAACCTGGATGCCACCCGGTTGCACATGGAGGCGGCGTTCCTGGCCACCAAGGCCGATATTCGCGAAGAGATCGACCGGCTGAAAACGCATGTCGCGTCCGGCCGGGCTCTGCTGTTGGGCGGCGGTGCGGTCGGTCGCAAGCTCGATTTTCTGGCACAGGAATTTAACCGCGAATCGAATACGCTGTGTTCCAAGTCGAATGCCGCCGCCATCACCGCGATCGGGCTGGATCTGAAGGCGGTGGTCGACCAGTTTCGTGAACAGATCCAGAATCTGGAGTAGCCGATGGTTGCCAAGGATTTGGGGTCCCGCATTCGCCGCCGGGGCCTGATGCTCGTCCTGTCGTCGCCATCCGGCGCCGGCAAGTCGACGATCGCGCGCAATCTTCTGGAAAGCGATTCCAGCCTCGAACTGTCGGTCTCGGTCACCACCAGGCCGCGCCGCGGAAGCGAGATCGAAGGCGTCCACTATCATTTTCGGACGATGCGCGAATTCGAGCGGCTTCGTGATTCCGACGCACTGCTGGAGTGGGCCGAGGTGCATGGCAATTGCTATGCGACGCCGCGCGAACCGGCCGAACTGGCGCTGTCCGAGGGGCGCGACATGCTGTTCGACATCGACTGGCAAGGTGCCCAGCAGCTCAAGGAGAAGATGCGCGCCGACATTGTCTCGATCTTCATCCTGCCGCCATCGATGAAGGAGTTGAAGGCGCGGCTGAAACGTCGCGCTGAAGACCAGGAGGCGGTGATCGAGACGCGGCTGAAAAACGCCCGCAACGAGATCGAGCACTGGAAGGAATATGATTTCGTCATCGTCAATGACGACCTTGACCGCGCCTTCGCCGAAGTGCGCGGTATCGTCGTCGCCGAGCGGCTAAGACGCGACCGCCGGCCAGGCCTGTTCGATTTCGTCTCTGGACTGTTGGACGAGAAGACTGGCTGAGGCGGTGAAGCGCCAATCTCCCCCACGAGGGGGAGATCGGCAGCTTCTTACACCGCATTGGTCAGCCGCACGAACTCCTCGACGCTGAGCGTTTCGGCGCGGCGTGTCGGATCGATGCCGGCGCGTTCGAGCAGGGCCTCGCCGCCGAGGCTCTTCACGCTTTGCCGCAGCATCTTGCGACGTTGGCCGAACGCGGCTTCGGTGACGCGGCCGAGTTTTTTTACCTCGGCGGACAGAGGGGTCGGGCGCGGCACCAGATGCACCACCGAGGAGGTGACCTTTGGCGGCGGCGTGAATGCCTGTGGCGGTACGTCGAAGGCGATCCTCGCCTCCGTTCGCCAGCCGGCAAGAACCCCCAGCCGGCCATAGCTGTCGCTGCCGGCGGGCGCGACGATGCGCTCGGCCACTTCGCGCTGGAACATCAAAGTCATCGAGGTGTAGAAGGGCGGCCAGTCGCTGACCGTCAACCAGCGCACCAGCAGCTCCGTGCCGATGTTGTAGGGCAGGTTGGCCACGATCTTGACCGGACCGCCGTTTCCGGTCGCTCGGCTGGCTAGTGCCACGAAATCCGTTTTCAGCGCATCGCCGGAAACAACCTCCAGCCGGCCGGGATAGTGGTCGGACACTTCGGCAAGAGCAGCCAGGCAACGTTCGTCGCGCTCTATGGCGATCACATGGCGCGCTCCGTGGTTGAGCAAGGCGCGGGTCAGCCCGCCGGGACCAGGACCGACCTCGATTACTGTTGCATCGGACAAGTCGCCGGCGGTGCGCGCGATCTTGCCGGTGAGGTTGAGGTCGAGCAGAAAATTCTGGCCGAGCGCCTTCTTCGCCTGCAACCCATGACGCTCGATCACCTCGCGTAGCGGCGGCAGCCCGTCGATGCTCATGCCCGAGGTCTCATACGGCGATTGCCTTCGTGTTCGTGTCGGCCAGCCGCCGGGCAAGCTTCAGCGCCGCTATCAAGCTGTCGGGCCGCGCCACACCCTTGCCGGCGATGTCGAAGGCCGTGCCGTGGTCGGGCGAGGTGCGGATGAAGGGCAGGCCGAGCGTGACATTGACCGCCTCGTCGAAAGCCAGCGCCTTGGCCGGGATCAGCGCCTGGTCGTGATACATGCAAAGGGCTGCGTCGTAGCCCGCCCGCGCCCGGACATGGAACAACGTGTCGGCCGGCAAAGGGCCGAAAGCGTCAATGCCTTCGGCACGCAGGATGTCGACCGCCGGGCGCACGATCCGCTCGTCCTCGAGGCCCATGGCGCCGCCTTCGCCGGCATGCGGGTTGAGCCCGGCAATGGCCAGCCTCGGCTTGGCGATGCCGAAGCGGCCGGTGAGATCGGCAGCGGTGATGCGCGCGGTGGCGACGATCAGTTCGGTGGTCAGTGCCTTCGGCACCTCGGCCAGCGCGATGTGGATGGTGACGGGAACGGTGCGCAGGTCGGGTCCTGCCAGCATCATCACCGGCATCGCCTCGACGCCGCTGTGCCGGGCCGCCAGATGCGCCAGATATTCGGTGTGGCCGGGAAAGCGAAAGCCGGCATCGTAGAGCGGCTTCTTGGCGATGGGGCAGGTGACCACGGCCGAGGCTTCGCCGGCAAGGCAATCGGCGACGGCGCGGTCGATCGCCTCGATGGTGGCGGCCGCATTGGCCGGATCCGGCCGGCCGGGACTGTCGATGCAGCGGGCGGCTAGCGGAACGATCGGCAAGGCGCGCGCAAAGACCTGCGCCGCTTGCGCTGATGTCGTTTCGACGACCGGCAGCGAAATGCCGAGCAGGCGTGCCCGGGAGGCGATCAGCGCCGGATCGGCGAGCAGGTAGAAGGGGGGCAGGGCGGCAGCTTCGCGCGCCATAAAGGCGGCGATGGCGATCTCCGGCCCAATGCCGGACGGATCGCCGGCGCTCAACGCGAGCGCACTCACTGCGTTGCCCACGTCAGCGCTTGACGATGCGGGCTTTTGCCTTCAGCTCGTCGACATATTTCTTGCTGAGCGCGTCGGCATCCTTGTCGCCGCCGGAGCCTTCGGCCTGGAACGCCATCTGGGCGACCTTGTCGTCGGACACTTCGCGCGACGAGCAGATGCCGATGAATTCGACGCCGCGTTCGGTTTCGCGCGTGGCGGTGGCGCCGCCGACTTTGGTCGCCTTGATCTGCTCGGCCCAGTCCGGCGGCAGCTGCGGCGCCAGCACCCGGCCCAGATCCCGAACGGTGACGTCGATCAGGCCCTTGGCGAATTCGCGCGTCGTGTTGCAGCCGTTGAAGCGGGCGCGCATGGCGTCGGCCTCGCGCTTGCGTTTGCCCAGCGTCGCGCTGCGTTCAGCCGCCGGCACCACGAAGATGACCTGCTGCAGCATGTATTCGGTGGCGCTCGGTTTGGCGCCGCCTTTTTCGAGCATCTTCCTCACGAGATCCTGCTCGCTGACGGCACCTGTGCCGTCGCCGGAACGGTAGCGCGCGCTCAAGGCCTGGTTCCAGGCCATCTGGGCGCGGATGAATTCCTTGAAGTGGCTCTTGGTGACGCCTGACTTCTCCATGACGCCGTCAAGCTGGCTGAGCTGCATCTTGTTGCTCGAGGCAAAGCGCTGATACGCCGCCTCGACCTGTGCGTCGCTGATGCGGATGCCAAGCCGCTTGGCCTCGGCCATACGCAGCGTCTGGTCGATCATTTCCTGGCCGGCATCGCCCTTCTTGCGCTGCAGCTTCAGGAAGGCGGCGCGATGGGCGATGTCGCCGGTGGTGACCGGAATGTCGTTGACGACGTATTTGATCTCGCTGGCGAAAGCCGGCGGCGTCATTGCGGTGATCGACACCGACGTTGCCGCCACGAGCAACGCGAAACCTGCTGAAAAGAGGTATTTCCTCATCGTTGGTATCCCAATTCTATCCCGGTCCCGCCCAATTTCATCTTTCCAGGTGCGCGAAATCCGTGCCAGCCCTATGCGGCGAAACGATGTCGCCGATTGTTACTGGATCGTGTCGATGGCACTGGTCGACGAGCCGAATTCGCCGAGGGTGCGGAACGACAGATTGAAGCCGATGGTCTGCGACACCTCCCTGGTGTTCAGATCGCGCGACTGCGAGTAGGTCATCAGATAAGTGAAGCAGGAATCGTTGTAGGCGAAGCCGACACCGTCCTTGACCAGCAGGCTTTGCTGCAGGTCGTAGGTTCCTGTGCCGAAGACGCGCCAGTTTTCGGCCAGATGCGTGGATGCACCAAGTGTGACTTCGTGGCGGTCTTCCGTGAAACCGTACAGCGGCTGGGCCTGGATGAAGGCGTATTTGGCGCTCAGCGACACAGGCAGGCCGGAATAGGCGGCCTTCACCTCGGCACGGCGGACCTCGAAACTCTGTTCGTCGAAACGGCCGCTGACCGAGGCCGCGAAGCCGTTGGGGCTGTTGATGCCGAACAGGCCGACATAGTCGGACTTGGTCGTGTCGAGGCCGGAATTGGCGCCGACATTGACCAGATCCGGCGCGGCAAAGGAGTTCTCGCCGCCGATCTGATAGGATTGGCCGAAAATCGCATTGGTGCCCCAGCCATTGTTGTACGAGCCGGAATAGCGGAAGCCGACATTGGCGCGCGAACCGCCTTCGACGCGGTCGTAACCAGAGAACTTGTCGCGCTCGAACAAGGTGGTCGCATCGAAGACCATGCTTTGGGCGTCTTCGTTGGGCACTGAGAGGCCGCCGACATATTGCTCGTTCGGGCGCATGAAGACCTGCGCCATTGGCTCGATCACGTGGCTGGACCCGCTGGCCATGGAAAACAGCACCGGCCAACGCATCTCGAGACCCGCGGTTGCCATGTAACGGGCAAATGACGAGCGCATATCGGCCTGCTCGCCCAAATTTGCCGCCATCTGGTTGACGGCGTCTAGCGAAGCCGACGACGCGTTGAGATAGTCGACGTCGCCCTGCAGCGCGAGCAATGGTGTCAGCACCAGCCCGCCATCGGTGACGAAGCTCCGCTTCCACTCGGCCTCGGCGGTGAGACGGCCCGATTCACCTTCGATACCGGGAACACGCTGTGTGGGGGTGGAGAACGTGTCATCGAGTTCGTCGCGGCGGATGACACGCGCGTTGACATTGAGCGACAGCTGGCCGCCGGCCACCGACGCATCAGGAATATAGGCGTAGTCGAGCGACGGCAGCACCCACGGCTGTTGTCCGCTTCGCGCAGAGATATTGTCGTCAGGCGTATCTTCCTGCACATCGAAATGCATGGCGCGCACGTCGAAATAGTTGCGGCCGTTGAGACCCGTCAAGTAGACCGACGACTGGTGGACGCTGCTATTATACTTGTCGATGCCGTAGGTGTTCGAGAAGTTCTTGTCGGTCTGCAGCAGCACGTCCCAGCCGAAGTTCCAGCGTGAGTTGATGGCGAACTGCCCCTGGGTACCCATCATGCCGCGGAATTTGTTGGGATCGCCGGCGCTGCCCGAATTGACGTTGTGGCCAGAGCTGGATGGGAAGGCAGTGGTGTCGAGGAAGGCGTCGGGATTCTGCTGGTGTATCCCGGCGATCTTCAGGCTGTACTCGCCGTTGTCGAAGCGCTGACGCCACTCGGCCTCACCGAGGAAGCCTTGCCTGGTATAGCCGGTGCCGGTGACGGTCAGGTCGTAGGTCGGCGCCAATGCGAGATAATAGGGGACTTTCACGCCGACGCCGAGATCGCTCTTGTAGATGATGCTCGGGATCAGGAAGCCGCTCTTGCGCTTCACCGTCGGGTCGGCAATTTCGAATGCAGGCAGATAGGCAAGCGGAAAACCGAAGAACTCGAAATTCGCATTCTCGAAGCGAACCGTCTTCTTCTCGCCGTTCCAGATGATCTTCTTGGCCTTTACGCGCCAGGTCGGCGCTTTGTCCGGCTTATCCTCGCACGGCTCGCAGGCGGTGTAGACGCCATTGTGGAAAGTGGTCAGCACGCCGCCCATGCGTTCTGCGCTTTCGGCGGCGAAATAGGCCTTGTCGATGGTCTCGACCCGCAAGGCGTTGACGAAGCCGTCGGCGAAGTCATCGGTGATGTCGATATGTTGCGAATTGATCTTGGTGCCGTCGCTGTTGATGACTTCGACGTTGCCGCTCGCCACCATCCGCTTGGTGTTGCGGTTGTACTCGACCCGCTGGGCGACAAGGCGATTGCCACCATAGTCGATCTGCACGCCGCCAACGGCGGTCACGGTCTGATTGTCGTTGTTATAGACCAGCGTATCGGCCGCCAGCAGCATTTGCGAGCCGGAGGGAACCGATGTCGCCATGTCGCCGACGTCCTGCGCGAGCGCCGGTGCCGGAACGGCGTAGGCAAGCACGCACGCCAAGGCGGTCGCCGCATAGAGGCGCGCCAAACCGGCCTGCCTGTTGCTGGGCAAAAACGCCTCCCTCACTAGCCGTCTTCCTTGTATAGCAGGAAAGTCACCCCGAAGAACATAGCCACCATGACCGGTACCCAGGCGGCTACGACAGTCGGCACGAATCCCGCCACGCCGAATGCCTTTACCAGCACCGAAACGACATAAAGCAGAAAGCCAGCGATGATGCCACCCAGAATCATCGTCGCCGACTGTCCCATCCTGGCAAATCGCATTGAAACCGTTGCCGCGATCAGCGTCATGGCGACGAGCAGGAACGGCAACGCTACGAGCGAATCAAACTGCATGGCAAAGGCATTTGCCTTGAGGCCGAAGGAGCGGGCAACCTCGATCTTTCCGGGCAGGTCGTAGAAGGGGATGGTTTCGGGGCGCGCCAGCCGCTCTTGCACGAATTCGGGCTTCAAATTGGTCGGTACGCGATCGGTTGCCAATGCCTGGATCGTGCCGTTCTGGAACGTCTTGACGTCCTGCAATTCCCAATAGCCGTCGCGCAGGAAGGCACGGGTGGCGTCCTTGCGCGCGACGATGTTGCCTTGCGGGTCGAGAATGAAAAACACGACGTCGGCCATTTCCAGGCCCTGGTTCAGGATGGCCCGCGCACCGATGATGGTGTCCCCCGAACTGGTTTTCTGCCGGATCCAGGGCGCGGCATCGGCCGAGACCGTATTCGATTTGCCGGAACGCAGCTGGGTTTCGATCTGCTCGGACCAGGAGAATGCGTGCGCGGCGAGTGGATTGATGACGCCAACCGACAGGACGCCGAACAGCAAGGCTCCGACACAGCAGGGCAAGAGGAACTGCCAGGCGGAAACACCGGCGGAACGCGCGATGACCAGCTCGTAGCGCCGGTTCAGCGACACCAGCGTCGCCATTGCCGAGAAGAGACCGACGAACGGCACCGTCTGCAGCATGATCATCGGCATACGGAGGCCTGAAATGGCTACCGCCGTGCCGTAGGTGAAGCCGGGCAGGCCGGTGGTGCGTCCGGACAACTCGGTGAAATCGATCAGGAACACCAGCGCCAGGAGGCCGATGAAGAACCAGATGGTGATCGTCACATAGCGGAAGAAGAAATAGCGGCCCAGTGTCCAGCCCATCAGCCGACCCCTTGGCCTGATGCGCCGCGCCTGGACAAACGCAATTTGAAAGCATTCCAGCTGTCAGCGATGCGCGTGGCGAAGTTTGTCATCCAGTCCGCCCAGGTCACGGGCAGTTCCAGTGTCCGGTTGGAGACGATGAACCAGATCGCCACCGCGGAAGCCACGATCGGCACGCCATAGACCATATACGCATATTGCGGGACCTCATCCGCCTTGCTGGCGGCAAAAAAGCCCAGCCAACGCACGAACAGCGATATCGTGATCGCCGTGATCAGCGGATTGACGCGCGCCTCGCGGTGCGAGCGCGCATCCCCGGCGACCGCAAGCGCGATCAGCGCGAAAACCATGGAATAGGTCCATTCCGAGAACCGTTGGTTGACCTCGGCCCGGTATTCGTAGGGGTTCTGCTGATAATACTTGTCATTGGCGCCCGGGTTGAGCAGGTACTGCGTCGTTTGGTCCTTGGGCAGGAGCGTCACCGCCGAAGCCGCCGCCATGAAGGCCGACATGTCGAAGGCATAGGAGGTGAAGCGGATGACGGAGAGATCGCCGGTCAGCGTTTTGCGATGGATGACGCCGTCGTTCATCATCAGCACCTTTTCACCGCCGCGTTCGATGATGCTTCCGGTCTTGGCGTAGTAGACGAGGTTGACGCCTTCTTCGCGCGAATCGGCGACAAAAATGCCGCCCAGCCGATTGTTGGGAAGGCGCTCGCCGATCTGCAGGAATAACCCGTCGTCAATCTTGCGGAAGGTGCCTTCCTGGATGATCAGCGACAACAGATCCGCGCGCGACGACGCCACCAGGGCCCGGTTCTTCTGCCGTGCGTAAGGGTCGATGCCGTTGTCGACGGCAAAGGAAAAAACGGCGGCGGCGAGAGCCAGCAACATGATCGGCCGCACGATCGTCCAGCGTGAGGCCCCCGCGGCGTTGACGACGGCGAGTTCGGAATCCGAATTCATGACACTGAGTGTCTGTGCGACCGCTACCACCAGGGCAAAAGGCACCACGATCGGGATGATGGACGGAAGGATGAGGGCGGCGACTTCGAAGAAGGTGAGCGCCGACTGGCCGCTGTCGGTGACCAGATCGATCTTTGCCAGCACCTGCGTCGTCCATACGATCGCCAGCGTCCACACAAGAGCGGCCATGAAGACCACGAAAGCGCGGCGCATGATGTAGCGTTCAACGACCTTCATGAAGGCTTTTCTCGATTCTTTCGAACGGCATCATGCCACCGAACAAGGTAGCTGTCCGGCAGCGCCTGCACAACTGGCTCATCAGATGGTCTCCGGGTTCTGTCCCACATCACGCCCCCCGGCTGGGCGGAGTGTCGGCGGGAATGGATAAGAAAGGGCGAACATCGATGGTTAACAACAGGTTGCGGCAAAAAGCGGGGCCGTGCCGCGACGAATCGTCATCGATTCCATAGGTCATATGGGATGCCAATTCGGCAAAGTCTTGCCAAATGCCGGAAAACGACCAAATGTCGCGCATCGTTTCGAACCGCTTCCCCAAAAATCGCGCATTCCCTGAAAGCAGGACATGATGAATCAAAGACCGTCGATCGCCTTCGCCAAATTTTCCGGGTCCCAGAGCGCGGTGAACAAGAAGGGCACGGTCTTCGTGCTCGCGGCGGATGAGGGCGGCCTGAGCGACGTCGCCAAGGCCGGTGATCCCGGCAAGACACTGGAGCGGGCCTTTCCCGTGGCTGAGTTCACGGGCAAGTTCGCCAGCACGGTGGAAGTTCTGGCGCCGCAGGGAGCATCGCTCGACAGACTGGTGGCGATAGGCGCCGGCAAGGTATCGGGACTGGACGAATATGCGTGGCTGAAGCTTGGCGGCACCGTTGCCGCGTCGCTGCGCAAGGCGACCGAAGTGGCGGTGGTCCTCGATGTGGCCGGCGCCTCGCCGAGTGCGAAGGACGCGGCAAGCCTTGCCGCGGGCATTCTCCTGCGCAGCTATTCCTTCGACAAGTACAAGACCAGGAAGGACAAGGACGACGGCAAGGCGGAGCCGAAGAAGCCGGTCAAGGTGACCATCCACACCGCTGATCCGGCCGCTGCGAAGAAGGCCTTCGCCGATGCCGAGGCGGTGATCGACGGCGTCCTACTGGCGCGCGACCTTGTCAACGAACCGGCAAACGTGCTTGGGCCGGTCGAGTTCGCTGCCCGCGCCAAGGAACTCGAGGCGCTAGGCGTCAAGGTCGAGATATTGGCTGAGAAGGAAATGAAGAAGCTCGGCATGGGCTCGCTGCTTGGTGTCGCGCAAGGCTCGCCGCGCGGCGCCCGCATGGCGATCATGCAGTGGAACGGCGGCAAGCCGAAGGACAGCCCGATCGCCTTCGTCGGCAAGGGCGTCACTTTCGACACCGGCGGCAATTCCATAAAGCCGGCCTCGGGCATGGAGGATATGAAGGGCGACATGGGCGGTGCCGCCGCCGTTACCGGCCTGATGCATGCACTGGCGGCCCGCAAGGCGAAAGCCAATGTCGTCGGTATCATCGGACTGGTCGAAAATGCCGTCGACGGTCATGCCCAGCGTCCCGGTGATATCGTCACTTCGATGTCGGGCCAGACCATCGAGGTGCTCAATACCGACGCCGAGGGTCGCCTCGTGCTGGCCGATGCGTTGTGGTACTGCAACGACCGCTTCCAGCCGAAATTCATGGTCAATCTGGCGACGCTGACCGGCGCCATCATGGTGGCGCTCGGTCAACATTATGCCGGCCTGTTTTCCAACAATGACGAACTGGCCGAAAAGTTGGCGGCGGCGGGGCAGGCGACGCAGGAACGGCTGTGGCGCATGCCGCTGGGGGCCGAATACGACAAGCTGATCGATTCCAAGAACGCCGACATGAAGAACATCGGCGGCCGTTTTGGCGGCGCCACCATCGCGGCGCAGTTTCTGCAGCGCTTCGTCAAGGATACGCCATGGGCCCATCTCGACATTGCCGGCACGGCGATGGGGGCGCCGTCGAACGAGATCAACCAGTCCTGGGGTTCCGGTTTCGGCGTCAGGCTGCTCGACCGGCTGGTGCGCGACAATTATGAGCAGTGAACGGTTCAATCACTATAGGCTGAAGCGATGGCCGACGTCCTGTTCTACCACCTGACCGAATCGACGCTGGAGGATGCGCTGCCAGGCCTCCTGGAGCGCAGCGTCGACCGTGGCTGGCGCGCCGTGGTGCAGACAGGCACCGAGGAACGCCGCGATGCGCTCGACCAGCATCTTTGGACCTTCCGGGACGATTCGTTCCTGGCGCACGCAACCGATCGTGAGGCTCATCCCGGCGAACAGCCGATTCTGTTGACCACCGGCGACGGCAATCCCAACGACGCCAAGATAAGGTTCCTGGTCGACGGCGCGGTGCCGCCTGACCTTGGCGGCTACGAGCGCGCCGTGTTCCTGTTCGATGGCCACGATGCCGCTCAGCTCGAGGCGGCGCGAGGGCACTGGAAGGTGATGAAGAGCGCTGGCCACGCCGTCACCTACTGGCAACAGACGCCAGATCGCCGTTGGGAGCGCAAGGCTTAAGGCAGGTCGCCCAGGTCGCCTGAAACGCTCAGACGCGACCCGCCTTAGACTAGCCGCTTGTCGTGGATGACACAGTCTACAATTCTGCCTTGATCCGGTTCTGTTTCCGGGTGACGTAGTCGCCGTGTTTCAATCTCTTGAAAACGTACCAGTCACCATCCGGAGCCTTGCGCTGGTAGATCACCTTGCCTGCCTGGCGATGCTCGAAACAGGTCATCGAGCCTTTCACACCCCAGGAGCCGTGCCATTTCGCGCGCCAGCACAACTTGCCGCCGCCGGGAATGAACCACATGCCGTCGCCATAGCCCGACTTGCCTTTGTCATGGGTCCAGGCGTCGAACTGCCGCTGCTTGACGGCAAAGAACCCGGCGCCCTTCTTGCCCCACAGCCACGAATGGTTCTGATAGATCTGGTAGACGCCTTCGTCAGGAACCACTGTGCCCTTATGTGCCTGCTCGGCTATTTTCGTCGCCGTCTTGGCTGTCGCAGGGACCTGGAATGCAAGAACAAGAACGGAGCAGGCGAATGCCGCTCCGAGACAATTTCCCACTACTCGTTTCACGAAAACTACTCCACGGACTGATTTACGCCACGCCTCGAGCATCATCCCGAACCGCTAGTTCGGGATAGATCACGATCAAACAAGGAGATGGAGACCCATCCCGATCGCGTCGGGATGGATCAGCACGATGCGTTTAGGGCAGGACGTGCTGGGTGACCCTCCAGTCGGGCAGACCATAGCCACCCAGCCACGGCCACACTTCCTTCTGGTTGAAGTAGACGACCGAAGTCAGCGCCGGAAACTCCGCGTAGGATTTGCGGCTATCGTCCTGCCACTTCGAGACATAGTCCTGCTTTCCGACATAGCCGAGTTCCGCAACGACGATCGGCTTGTTGAACACTGCAACGCGGTCATAGCCGGGCTTCAGCAGCTCAGCGAAGGTGCGGTCACGACCGGCCTCGTCATCGTCTTTTTTCTGCAGGCCGAACACCGACAGGCCGATGACGTCGACATAGTCGTCGCCGGGGTAGTATTTTTCCAAACCCTCTTCGCCTTTGGGCGACCACATGTACTTGGCGGCGGGGGCAGCCTTGCGGCAGATGTCGACTTCGCGCTTGTAAGCGGAAATCCAGTCCTTGGGAGCCCAGTTAGCCCAGGTGAAGCGGCCGTTCTTGTCTTCCATTTCCTGCGCCCAGCGAATGGTCACCGGGCTCTTCATCTGTCCCACCAGGTCGCAGATCGCCTGCATGTTGGCGTCATATTTGCCGCTCAAAATGCCGTCACGCAACTCGGGCGGGGTGATGCGCCAGTCCTTGGACCATGTCCACGGCTCAATCGTGATCAGCAGCGAACGGCCGCGCTGCAGCGCGTAAGCGTCGGCAAGCGGCAGCGTCGACAGATCGACGTCTTCCCAGGGCAGGAACAGCTCTTCGATGCTGGCGCTCTTGTCGGTGCTGAAGTCCCCGTAGGGATCATAGGAACCGAACGCCGACGCAGCGCTGCTCGTCTGAACGGGGTCGGTCGCGGTTACGGAGCCGGCCCCTCCTGCAGTAGGAAAGGCGGCGCTTCCGCCCAATACCAGCGCGATTGCAAGTGCCTTTGCTGCGGAGTGTGTCATCATAGATTCTCCCATAGCCTCGACTTCTCGCGGAAGTTAAGGCTTCGCCCGTGCGCATCGATGCCTGATCGACACGGCTACCCAAAAACCTATCGGGTCTATTGGCGGAATCTGCGGGATTTCGGAGCGATCATTGGTGGTTGTGCGAACCTTCGCACGAAGCCCACCCAAAATTACTTCTCAAGGCGCCAACACAGAAAGAGCCGTCGAGAGAGTTTCGCCGCGATACTCACAAATTCGCGTCAATATTCCGATATATCATCCCTGGCTAATTTAAGAGCCGGACGGACCAAAGAGTCAAGCGCAATTAATGGTTGCTTAACCATGATGCTCGCAACATGGTTAACGCTGCCTTGAGCGGGTCTTCCTGCGGATAGCCTCGGCTCCCTTCGACGGATTCTCCAACGCTGAAACTTTTGCCGGCCGTTGATTGCAGTGCTGATCGGGGCAGGCGCCGACGAAATTACCCTCCCGATTCAAGATGTTAAGTTAACCAATTCGCAAGAAGTATAGTTAACCAACGCTTAATTTAGTTGACTCTAAGACACCCGGGTGGATTCTAAGGTCGGGTTTTCAAGGCTCGTCAGCCGTCATTCGGCTGATGCTCGGGTGGCGGTACGTGTATGAGTGTTTCCGCGGACGTGGGGATCACCAGCGGCAAGACCATGCCGAAACGGGGGCTTGGGGCGGTTCCAGGGAAGACGGCGGAGAAGCCTCCTTTTCTGGTGCCGGTGCTGTCGGCCACCCAACAGTGGATCTGGAAGCTGGGACTTGCCTGCTGGTCGGTAACGTTCGGATTTTTCTGGTTCTGGTGGCTGCAACCCGGGCACATCGAACACGTCATTCCATACATGCTGGCGACGTTGACGCTCGTATGGCTGACGTTCATGCCGATGTATTTTCTCTTGAACGTGCATGCGATGAAAAAGCCCTCCAGGCTTCACACGATCCCGGAGCGTTCGCGGGTCGCGATGGTGGTGACCAAGGCTCCGTCCGAACCGTTTTCGGTGGTCGCGCGAACGCTCGAAGCGATGCTGGCGCAGGACTGTCCGCATGATACCTGGCTGGCCGACGAGGACCCGTCCGAGGAAACGATTGCCTGGTGCGATGCCCATAACGTCATGATTTCGACTCGGCGCGGGCGGGAAGATTATCACCGCAAGGTGTGGCCCCGCCGGACGCGCTGCAAAGAGGGGAATCTGGCGTTCTTCTACGACCACTATGGTTATGAACGCTATCACTTCGTCGCTCAGATGGATGCGGACCACGTTCCGACACCGACCTATCTCAGGGAAATCCTGATCGCCTTTGCCGACCCGGCGGTTGGCTATGTATCGGCGCCGAGCATATGTGACAACAATGCCGCTGAAAGCTGGTCGGCACGCGGCCGGCTGTTCCCGGAAGGGATGTTCCACGGACCCTTGCAGTCCGGCCATACGGGCGACGGAACGCCGCTCTGCATCGGCTCGCATTATGCCGTGAGAACCGCAGCGCTCAAGCAGGTCGGCGGCCTTGGCCCGGAACTGGCCGAAGATCACTCGACGTCCATGCTGTTCATTGCGGCTGGTTGGCGCGGTGTGCATGCCATAGACGCCATTGCCCATGGCGACGGCCCGCAAACCTTTGCCGATCTTGTCACGCAGGAGTTCCAGTGGTCGCGGAGCCTGATGACGATCATGCTCGAATACTCGCCCATATACCTTTCCAAGCTATCGCCGCGGCTGAAGTTCCAGTTCCTGTTTCGCCAGCTCTGGTATCCGCTTTTCGCCGTGTTTTCGCTTGTCATGTACGTCATGCCTATGTACGCGCTTCTGACGGGGAAGAGCTTCGCCAATGTGACGTATGTCGATTTCCTTTTATACTATACTCCGATCTCTATTTCCCTGATTATGCTGGTGATGTTGCTGAAGGCCTTCGACCTGTCGCGCCCGCTCACTGCCAAGACGATCAGTTGGGAGGGAATGTTGTTCTCATTCTTCGCGCGTTGGCCGTGGGTGCTGGCGGGCACGCTGTCGTCGATCCGTGATTATGCGACCAAGTCGTTCGTGGATTTTCGTGTTACCCCCAAGGGCAGTGGCCCGAAAAATCTGCTGCCTGCCCGCGTCATCGTTCCGTATGTGGCACTTGCAATCGGAGCTTCGCTGCCGGTCCTTCTAGTGGACCGCGTGTCGGATGCCACCGGCTTCTACTGGTTCGCTGCCTTCAATGCGTTCGTCTACGGGCTGCTTGTGGTCGTAATCATCACCAGGCACCTGGCGGAGAACAGAATTTCGTTGCGGCGCAACGTGGCGAAACTCGCCTTGCAGGCCTCGCTCGCTGGCGTTGCGCTCTTCGTCCCGGGCGCTGCGTTTTATGACCACGGACTGGAGGGCATATATGGGCTCCAGCAGGGCGCAGGCAGTGTGCGCATCGTCAGCGTGGCCTACCCGGTTTCCGGGGCTGGGCGTGGCGGGAGCGGAACCCGCACATTCCATCTTGACCCCGGCTGGGATCCGCAACGCTGACGCCGAGAGGCGTCTGTGCGAAAATAGCTCCCCTGAACCGCATTTGCCTTGATAGCCGGCCGGCAACCTGCGGCAACGCCAGGCATGCTCGACAGATAAAATTTTAATAATATCCGATCGAGCGCTGAAAGACCGCACTCATCATGTCGTTTGCACGAATTTTAATAAGTATCCTCTAATATTTGGCCATGATGTGAGTGGCGATACGCTAACCACATGGCGCGGAAAGCAAATAAGAGAGAATATATCTCCGCGCTCCAGCGACCTATTTTCGTGGCAGGGATGGCGATGAACAAATTTATGGAAAGAGGGGCAAGAATGGGCAAGAAATATGCCTGTGCATTTGCCGCTGTTGCATTGATCTCGATGGTGTCCAGCTGCCAGAGCATGGACGCGACCAAGACCGGCTCGATCGGCACAAAGTCGGCGGTTCATGCGCTCGGCAAGAAGGTGCACTACGTCAAGAACAAGCGGCTGCATCTGATCAACCGCAAGCCGCTCACACAGATGACCAGCGTGACGCGCACGAGGGAGGAGGCTTATGCGGCCTTCGTGCGACCGCAGCGGCTCGGCAGGCCGGCGCCGGTGAAGGTCTCCTACAGCCCGGGCAATGGCGGCCCGTTCCTGGGTCATTCGCCCTGGATTTGTGGCCCGAGTGGTTTCGGCCAGCGCGCCAGCTGCCGTTCGCGTTACTAGAAAACTCAAACCCAAAGTGGCGGCGCGATTTGACTGAAGAGTCCGCCGCCCAGGTCTTCGCCGGGGGGCGAGAGTCGAGGGCGAGAGGTTGGCGCAGGCATTGCGCCTTGCCTCTTGCCCTCCGACGCCGTTCCTGGCGACATCAGTCGACGAACCTTGCCAGTCCTTCCTCGATCGGCACCTTCGGCTACCGATGAAGCCCGCTGCTCGGGTCACCGCTATGGGCGCAGAACCTCCATGGCGTTCCAGTCAGCTCATGATGGCCGGCCCGGGCGGAGCCAGCCGTCATTGTCACTGGACGCCGGCTGTGGCCGCGCGACATAGGCCGATGCTCCATTCGCTTCGTGATAGACCCGTGCCAGCATTTCAGCCAGCACGCCCGACGTCACCATCTGCACCCCGGCGATGAGCAGGAAGAAGCCGGTGAACAGCATCGGGCGTGTTCCGATGTCTTCGGCGAAAAGCAGCTTCAGGCAAAGCAGGTAGGCAAGGATCAGCGAACCCAGCGCGCCAAGCACGATGCCGATGCCGCCGAAGAAGTGCCCGGGCCGTGTGCGATAGCGCATGAAGAAATACATGAACACCAGATCGAGCACGACCCTGAAGGTGCGCGAAATGCCGTATTTGGACTGGCCGTGGATGCGGGCATGGTGCGTCACCACCTCCTGCGCGATGCGTCTGGGTGTCGTCACCGTGGCCAGCCATGCCGGGATGAAGCGGTGCATCTCGCCATAGAGCTTGACGCTGCGGATGACGTTGCCGCGATAGACCTTCAGGCTGCAGCCATAGTCCTTGAGGCGCACGCCGGTGACGCGCGCGATCAGCGCGTTGGCAATGCGCGAGGGCAGCCTGCGCATGAAAAACCCTTCCTGGCGATCCTTGCGCCAGCCCACCACTAGGTCGAGATCCTCGCTTAGCAGGCGGTAGACCATACGCGGAATGTCGTAGGGATCATTTTGCAGGTCGCCGTCGATCGTGGCGATGACGTCGCCGCGCGCTGCGTCGATACCAGCCTGCATCGCGGCGGTTTGCTTGTAGTTGCGCACCAGCTCGACCGCATGCACATGCGGGCCGTAATGCGCCGCCAGGCGCCTGATCTCGCTCACCGTCCCGTCGGTACTGCCGTCATCGACCAGCACGACCTCCCAGGGCTGGCCGTAGCGTTCCATCGCCTGATGAATCCGTGCCAGCAGGGGTTCGACGTTTTCAGCCTCGTTGTACATGGGCACGACGATGGACAGTGTATGCTCCGGCATCACCGCGCCGTCAGGCAGTCCCGAAGCAGGGATGGGCAATACGCTCATAGGGATGGTTTCCTTGCAGGGCCGACGGCCGGGTTCCCCGGCAGCGTCGATTTCGAGGGAAACAGCCAGGCGATCGCACCCGTGGCTATTGCCGAGCAGAAGATGAACAGATGCAGTGCCAGCGCTGCCTGAAGGCCGCTCTTCATGGCAATGCCGGAGGTGAGCAGCGCCGCCGCTGCACCCGCCTCGTAGGTGCCGAAGCCGGCGACGCCTTGTACCGGCAGTATGGCGGCGCCTTCGGCCCCGACGACGCCTGGAAAAGCGGTCGAAAAGGATGTCCCCAGCAGCATTGCCAGCAACCATCCCTGTACGGTGAGCTTCAGCGACCAATTGGCGATCGTCCACCACCAGCCATAGCGCGATCGGCCGGTCGCCTCGGTGAAGACATCGCGCAGCCTGCCGAGTTTCGCCACGATCTTGCCGCGGCCTGCCCAGTCATGCGGCGCGCGCGCCCAGCGCGGCAGGTACCAGGCGGCGGCGATCAGGGCGGCCACGCCCGCGATCCTTATCGCCGGATGCAGGCCGGGCCACACCGCCAGGGCCAGCACGCCGACGACGAAGGCGTCCTGCAGCCTGAACCACAGCAGAGAGGCGCTGGCGCGCAGGATCGGTACGCCGAAGACCTGGCGCAGGAGCAGGGGAAAGGCCGTCTCGCCGCCGCGAAAGGGCACGACGTTGATCATCGCATTGTGGATCAGAATGACGCGCAGGCAGGCGCCGAAACGGCCATGCACCTCGTCGCGGAACTCGTCGCAGACGCGCAGCGCACGCAAGACATAGGTGACGAAAAACGCGATTGTGGCCACCGCGAACGTGCCGGGGGCTATGCGATCGAAGGCGTCGCCGACCATCCGCCAGCGCGAGTCGCTTGCGAGCCAAGCCAGCAAAGCCAGCGTCACAATGATGGAAATCGCTCGTTTCAACAATTCCTCCGGTCGCAACCGTCGAATTCCGCCAGCCACGTAGAGATAAGACCCTGCTGGCGGCTTGTCTCGCTTGGCTGGCTGCGTTGGGCAGGCGAGGGCGGTTCGCAGGGTCGCTGACCGTCGCCGAATTTCCAACGTTTATCCGCTCCGCAGCCCATAAGCCCAACGGCCTGGCTAGATCAAGGCCGGCTGATTTCATAAATCAGGAGGTTGTCTGAATCCACCTGCTTGGTCCCGATCTTGTTGAGATAGTCGATCACCCCATCATGATGCTTGACAAACGGCCGTCTTTGGCTGTCTTCGGCATCCTTTGCCAGGCCAAACCAATCCGCGCCTTGCGTGCGAAGTTCCTCAAGTTGTGCTATCGCGATGGCATCGTCCTCGACGAACTTGGACCACTCGACATCGCCGCCACCGGGCGGAAATACCCACCCGCGTGCCCTGCTGTAGTAGACAGCGACAGGATCCCCCACCTCCGGAGCGATAGCCACGACAAGATCGCCAGGCTGGGCCCTGCGCGCCAGCTCGTCGCCAAGTAACTTTCCATTCATGGCGAAGGGCGCCTTCATCGTCCTGACGAGAGGAAAAGTCGACCAGACAAGCGTGGCGGCCGCGATGCAAATCGACCGCAGAATTACCCCAGGGGACAGAACGGTTTTGGCTCCAAGCGTCGCCAGGACGAGCGCGCCACGGCCGCAAAACATCGCAAATGGCACATGGAATATATGATAGTTCCATGGATTGGTCGTGATCTCACGTGCCGCTGCGAGATAAACAACAGAGGCCGCCGCAAGCCATATGAAAGGTATGGCCGAAAGTGCGCGTTCTTTCGATTCCGCGATAGGCTGGGGCGGCATCCAGAATCCGACCGCCATCAAAACCATGAACGGATAGCCGTAAAACCACCAGACCGACGTATTCCAAACAGATTCGAAATAGAAATCGTCCTTGAAAAACGCCCAGAATCCGGAATCCCAGATGTATCCGCTGCCCGCGACATGAAACGGCGGATAGGTTCGCCCGAGATAAATGGCCCAGCTGTAGTAAGCAGCGATGATGGCAAGGCTGACAAGTCCGCTTATGAATACTTTCGCTGCATGCTTCCGCCGATTTTGCAGAAGCCAGCAAGCCATCAGATAGAATATGATACCTCCGGCGGCCAAACCCGGTGGTTTTGCAAGCACGCCAAGGGAAAAGCTGGCTGTGGCGAGAGGGAGCAGCCACTCACGGCCTCCCGTCCAGTATTTCGTGAAAAGCCAGACGCCCAAGGTCACCAGAGCCAGCATCGAAGGGTCGGGAAGAAACGAGCTATCGATCATGATTGTTGCGGGCATCAGTGCGTAGGCCAAAGCTGCGGCATGCGCGTGTGTTTCGCCCCAGCATAGAGTTGTCAGCCGGTGCAGCGAAAAGACCGTCACCAGCCCAAACAGGGCGGCAACCATGCGACCAAACCAGTCGTGCCAGCCAAAGACCTCGTAGAGCAAAGCCGTCAGATAGCTGACGATCTGGAACTCGCGGCCCTGATAGCTCGGTCCTGGTCCGGTCCAGCTGATCTCGGGGAAGAAGATGTTCCAACTGCGTTGCTGGAAATTGTCGGCCATCATTGCCGTGCTTGTCTCACGCCAGCTGAAGGCATCGACCAGCGGCAAGGTGATGTTGTGGAACCTAAATAGGGCTGCAATGAACAGGATCCCCAGCAAGATCGCCGTGTTGGGGCTGGAGTAGTTGCGAGCAGTCGTTTCCCGATCGGTCGACTGCTCCAGGTATTGCTGACCTTCGGCCTGATTCAATCCCGGGTCGTCCGTCATTTGAAACCGCGTCCTCCCTGCGGATGTTACTTTTACGCGATTGTCAGAGTTGGCGCAGTAAGAGTTGGCGCAGTATATGACACAATTCTTAATTTTGATGACAGCGGGTTACGCGCATGTCTAGATGTGTGTTGTCCGTCCACTCGCAAAGGTTGACATCACCCTTCTCGCGGCAGTTAAATATGTCGCGTGGCTGTCGCGCTGATAGCGCCGCCCTGGGCCAAACAGACATGCGAACGCCAATTGTGCCGACATCTCCGACCAGATTGCTGCCGCTTGGCGTCAAACGCCGCCAACGTCGGTCCGCAAGTTGCATGCAGTTTTTGTTTCTCCTGGCTCTCTCCGGTCAGGTGGCTGTTTCGGGAGCGGCGCAAGCGGCCGCCGCCAACGACAAAAGCACCGCGGAACCCGTTACCGCCGCTGTTCCGACTGCTTACGAACTACAGCTTCTGTATGCCGGCCGCACATGGATATGGAAGGACGGAGCAGCTTATTTCGCGCGGGACAATCGACACCTCAGGGCCTGGACGTCCGGGCAGGACACGGCAACCGTCGCGGAGGGCAGATGGCTGGTGACCAAGGACGGCAAGATGTGCATGGAGCTCGCCTGGCGATCTAAGAGCTACACCGGCGAGCCGCACCGCACCTGCTACAGCCATCGCATTCAGGGCCGGAACATCGAGCAACGCAAGGATCCGGACGGGGAATGGTACGGTTTCAAGCGATCTCCCGAGGAGCCTTCCGACGAATACAAGAAATTCGAAGCAGGCGACACCAAGGGCGCGCAGTTCGAAGAGACCCGCAAGCTGGTCGATGCCAAGAAGTAGGCCATGCTTCCAGCCATGCTGAGCCAGTGGCCTGGCTGTTCTTGCCGTGCGCCTGTCGCGGAACCCGCGAATCGCCTATGGTTAAGCCTTAAGCGGCTCGGCAGGCGCGGTCGGCGCGCCGATCGCATCTAGTCGCATTCAGCATCTAGTCGCATTCAATTGCATCACCCAAACGACAAGACGATGGCCTGCCATACGGTTTTGATGAAATTTAATAATTAGTGATATCTAATATAATGTGTGATGTGCGAGTGGTCACTCATGCGGCGTGAAAGCGGTCCAAGTATAGTATGTCGCAACGCGCCCTTGGCTTATACTTGATAGCAAGGGACAGAGGATGAGAAATTCCGCGAGCGTATTTCGCTCAAGCAAAAATGTCGTATCTATTGCCGCGGCCGTGGCGCTGAGCTCTATGGTTGCAGGTTGTCAAGGTATGGACGCAACTGAAACCGGTTCGGTCCTTATCAGGCCCATAGTCCACCCGGTCCGGAGTCAGCCTGCGGTCCAGCCCGTGCAGGCCAGATTTCTGGTGCGCTCGCTGCGGGCCGACCTTCCGATCCAGATGATAAGCACAATAGGGACTGAAAGTGCCTACGCCTTTGCACCGCCGCAACGGATCAAAGCCAGCACGCCGGCGCCGGTGAAAATCTCGTTCAATCCGGGCGATGGCAGCACGTTCTCGGGCGGCTCGCCTTATATCTGCAGCCCTAGCGGATTTGGCCAGCGCGCGAGCTGTCACCCCCGCTATCTCTGACCCGTCGAGCGACCACCGAGGCTGCCGCCCTGGTTGGCGGCAGTTTCATTGGCTTGGTCTTCAGTCCGAAAAAGGGAGCGGCCGTCCTGACAATCGTGTCGATGTCTGAAAGCTCCGGCACAAAGCCAAGATGTTCGCGTGCGCTTCCCGGATCGGCGTAGAGCTCCGCCGGATCCCCAGGGCGTCGGCTCCTGAGCACTGCCGGAACCGGCCTCGACGTCATTCGGCCGACCGCCTTGACGATCTCCTTGATGGAGATGCCCCGCCCGGTGCCGAGATTGACCGCAAGACTTCGCCCGCCACCCTCGAGATAGATGAGCGCTTTCAGGTGAGCGCGGGCCAGATCGGTGACGTGGATATAGTCCCTTACGCAGGTGCCGTCCGACGTGTCGTAGTCGGTGCCGAAAACCTCGATCGCGTCGATGATGCCCGATGCGGCCATGAGCACTCTGGGAACCAGATGGGTTTCCGGCGAATGCCACTCACCGAGCTCGCCGTCGGGATCGGCGCCACAAGCGTTGAAATAGCGCAGGATCGCAAATTTCATTCCATACGCGGATGCATAGTCTCCGATGATCTGTTCACCCATCAGCTTGGAGCGCCCGTAGGGGCTGATCGGATTTTGCGAGGAGGTCTCGCGAACCGGCAACGCTTCCGGCACGCCGTAGGTCGCACAACTGCTGGAGAAGATGATGTTTTCGATCGAACTCGCGCGTGCGGCATCGAGCACCGCGATGTTGCCTGTCACATTGGTCGAATAATATTCGGCCGGCTCGCGAACGGACTCTCCGACATAGGCCAGCGCCGCAAAATGGATCACGGTCGTTGGCCGGTACGTTTCCATCGCCCGCCGCAGTGCATCTTGATCTCGGATATCACCGACGACAAGCGGCCCCCAAGCGACGGCTCTCTCGTTTCCGCGGCTCAGATTGTCGAAAACCACCGGCATGTAGCCGGCGGCCGCCAGCTGCTTGCAGGTGTGACTGCCGATGAAACCGGCTCCACCCGTCACCAGGACCGCCGGCCGGCTCATGAAGCGGCAGCTCCTCTGGCGATGTGACTTCCGTAAAGCAGGGCATCAAAATACTCGACGGTACGCGCGAGCCCCTGGCTCAAGCTGATTTTCGGCTCCCAGCCGAGATCGGCCTTGGCAAAGGAGATGTCCGGCTTGCGCTGCCTGGGATCGTCGACGGGCAGCGGCCGATGCACGATCTTCGATCGGGCGTTGGTGTAATCGACGACCAGCGTCGCCAGTTCCATGATGGTGAATTCGGCAGGGTTGCCGAGATTGACCGGGTGGGCGGGCGCGCTCGGCGCGTTCATCAGTCGGATAAAGCCCTCGATCAGGTCGTCGGCATAGCAGAACGAGCGCGTCTGTTGGCCGCTGCCATAGACGGTCAGGTCCTCGCCGCGCAGCGCCTGGACGATGAAGTTCGAAACCACACGCCCATCGTCGGGCTGCATGCGGCGACCGTAGGTGTTGAAAATGCGGGCGACACGGATATCGAGGCCATAGGTCCTCGAATAATCGAAGAACAGGGTTTCGGCCGAGCGCTTGCCTTCATCGTAGCAGGAACGCGGTCCGTGCGTGTTGACGTTGCCGAAGTAGCTCTCGGGCTGTGGATGCACGAAGGGATCGCCATAGACTTCGGATGTAGAGGCCTGAAATATCTTGGCCTTGTTTTGTCGCGCGAGTTCCAGAAGGTTCAGCGATCCAAGCACGCTTGTCTTGAAGGTGTGGATCGGGTCTGCCTGGTAGTGCGGCGGAGAGGCGGGGCAGGCGAGATTGTAGATCTCGTCGCATTGAAGATCCGAAGGCAGTGCATCGACGATGTCGTGCTCGATGCAGCTGAAGCGCGGATTACGCAGAAGGGTATTGAGATTGTATCTTTTGCCGGTGTGGAAATTGTCCAGCGCGACAACGTCGTATCCGTCCCGCAAAAGACGTTCGCACAGATGCGATCCTAAAAATCCCGCTCCTCCGGCGACAAGGGCGCGCCGTCGGCTTTGGTTGGCGCCCCTTTGGCTGCCGGATTCCAGTTTCAGAACCTTGACAAGCTTACTCATGCTTTCCTCATACGCACCGCACACGCTACCGCCGGGCCGGGACAAAGCATCGCCCGGCCACGTTCCTCAGAACGTGGCAAACCTCCGCATCTGCGGAACCGCCATCACTGATGTGCGTCAATTGTTCTTTGGCTTTCGCGAAGCTGGTGCGACTACACAACCTCCGTGCTGCCGCTCAGCATTCTCTGCGCCCCGAAATCGCGATCACACGCTCGGTGTCACCATCGTCGATTGCTCGCCCAAATTGCACATCCCAACACATCGAAAATATACCTGTGGAAATCATAGTCAACTAAATTAGATATTTCTTAACTATATCTTTTTGCGAATGGTTAATCACGAGGCGGCATCGGCCTCGAAGCTGAACCAGGAGATGTCCAGGGCAGTTCCTCATTTTGAATCAGGGTATTGGGTCCGGCCACTGGCGGTCGGCGCCACACGCTGTTCGTTATGTCGAATCAGCGCTTGGCAGCCAAGATCGCCATGAAGGAGAGGTTGCGCAATTCAGGGCGAGGTCGGGATGGATCCAGCCGAAAGTGGATTTAACGACCCAAGCGACGGGAAAATTTCAGATAGCAACGAGATTGCTGCCCGAAACCGCTCGGAGTGCAAATATAAATTCCAGGGCGCGAATATTCATACCATAGGCTTGACCTATCGTAGGCACGCCGCAGCTGGCTATCGTGGGAAGAAGGGCAAGGACTAAAACTTTGTAAGCAAATTCATTCACAGGGACGAATTTTGACTTTGTCCTCTTTTGGTGCCGCTGTTCATGATCTTTGCGCATCAAGGCCCCTGGTTCGCAAGGCGCGCCGATGGCCCATTCCGCCGAAAAGCGCATGCGCGCCTTCATTCCATAGTGGAGGAGCGGTCATTTCGGCAACGAATTTTAAGCGCATAGGTAGAACCCGCATTGGCGCGCGGCCACGCCGCCACCGGGTTGTTGCTTGCGCACGTCTAGCTCGAGCGCCTGGGGTGGCGATTCGGCTGGCCATCGCCTTTTGATCGTCGGGGCGCTATTGGCAAGGTCACGATGGAATGTGGTGATGTGAATGCGCTTTCTGTTTGTCCTGATCCTGCTCGTCGGCGCCGGCATCGGTGTCGTCTATCCCTGGGCGATGAGCAACTTCTCCGGCCATGAGATCGGCACCTGGCGGGTCTATGAGCAGGGCCGCTTCAAGCCGCTGACGGTGCCGCTCTCCGGCCGCGACGCGCCGGTGCGGGTGCTGGTCGACCTGACCGCAAGAGCAGAGCGCATCGTCTCGCAGCAGCGCACCGTGCTGACGCTGACCGCCGCAAGCAATGGCCGCACGGTGCTCGCCTCGACGCTGCAGTTCAACCATTCCGACAATCCTCGCCAGGCCAGCCCGCAACTGCCCGACAAGATCTTCCGCGACGAGGCCGGCGTGATCGCGACCGTCAGCCCAGGCCCCTATACCTTCACCGTTGGACCAGGTGATGCCGACGACATACCGATGCGGGCGGTCGATCTCATCCTGCGTTCCGGCGCCGGCGAGATCGACAGCCGTGTACGGCCGGTCGGCTTCGCGCTGATGGCGATCGGCCTGATCGGATTTTTGCTGACCTTGCGCACTCGTGGCGGCCGGCCGGAAAATCCGAACCCGCAGCCGCCACCGCCGCGCTGGGGCAGGGGCTGATGCATGCCGCCCAAAAGTGTGCAGCGGTTTTGGGACAACGACATGCATAACGGCACAAAACCATGAACTACCGCCACGCCTATCATGCCGGAAATTTCGCTGACGTCGTCAAGCATGTCGTGCTGACACGCTTGCTCGAGTATCTGAAGCAGAAGGACAAGGCGTTTCGGGTCGTCGACACCCATGCCGGCATTGGCCGCTACGACCTGTCGTCCGTCGAGGCGCAGAAGACGGGTGAATGGCAAGGCGGCATCGGCAGGCTGATCGATGCCCCGTTTGCCGCTCCGGTGGCGGCGCTGCTCGCGCCTTATCTGGAGACAATACGGTCGCTCAACCCCGAGGGTGGCATCCAGAAGTACCCGGGCTCGCCGTTGATTGCGCGCCATCTCATGCGCAAGCAGGATCGGCTGACGGCGATCGAGCTGCACCCCAAGGATGCCGCGAGGCTGAGGACGTTCTTTGCCGGCGATTTCCAGGCCCGGATCATCGAGCTCGATGGCTGGCTGGCGCTCGGCGCCCATCTGCCGCCGAAGGAAAAGCGCGGCCTTGTCCTCATCGATCCGCCATTCGAGGAAGCGGGTGAGTTCGAACGCCTCGTCGACGGGCTCATAAGGGCGCACAAGCGGTGGCCCGGCGGCATCTACGCGCTATGGTATCCGATCAAGGACCGCAAGGCGATCATCGCCTTCCGCAAGGCGCTGAAGCAATCCGGCATTCCGAAGCTGCTCGATATCGAGTTCGAGATCAGGCCGGCCTCTTCGGAACCCAGCCTCGACGGCAGCGGTCTGCTGGTGGTCAACCCGCCGTTCACGCTGGAGGGCGAGCTGCGGACGCTGCTGCCGGCCCTGCACAGGCTGCTTGCGGTGGGGCGGCCGGCGCACTGGTCGTTGGAATGGCTGGCCGGCGAGCAGGCTTGAGGCGGACTCATCGACGACCCAGGGACCGTGCTCTCTTGGGTCTGGATATGAACGTGCCAGAGCCATTCCGGTGCGTGCAAATTCGGCTTTGGTCAAAAAGCGGTTTCAAACTGGGAAACCATTGTCAACGCAACCGCTTGACCGCCGTCGAGCGAATCCGCACAGTGTGCGCAATCGACCTTGAGAGGCTGCCATGACTCGCTTCGCCAAATCCGCTCTTGCCGCCCTGATTTCGCTCTGCACCCCGCTCGCCGCGCCTCTCGGCGTCACCAAGGCCGTGCAGGCGGCCGATCTTACTGTCTATTCCGATGAGGACAGCGGTGTCTGTGGCGAAGCCTGGGTGCTGAACAAGATCACCAGCCGCTTCTCTTACCAGGTGCATCACGTTCCGCATCTGCCTGATGTGCAGATCACCGATTTCCGGCGTATTCACCAGCATCGCTATCTGGCGGCCAACGATACCTGGCCGATCGGTCGCCGTTATTGCGGGGCCACCGTCAGCCTGTCCGACGGCCGCGATCGCACCATCTGGTACCTGATCGAGGAAGGTCAGGGCTTTGCCTCGATCGGCGACAATGTCGAATTCTGCGTCTCGGGCTTCGACCGCTGGATGGTCTACAACGGCCGCTGCCGCATTCTGCGCTAAACCCGGTTTCCCCTTCCAATCTCTTTCGCGCCTGTGGCTTGATCGGCTGCAGGCGTTTTTGTGCCGCGTTGACAGCAGACGCGATCCGTTGCATAGCTATGAGACAGACCTGTCTCACCACTCGGTAAGCGCATGACACCATCGCCCGTTTCCGATAAGCGCCAGCACATCGTTGAAACGGCCTACGTGCTGTTTAAGCGCGCCGGCTTCCATGCGACCGGTATCGACCGGATCATCGCCGAAGCCGATGTGGCCAAGATGACGATGTATCGCCACTTTCCCAGCAAGGACGAACTGATCGTCGAGGTGCTTGGCTATCGCGCTATGCGTTTCGACCGCCAACTCGACCGGCTCGCCCAAGAGGGCATTCCGCCGGAACAGAAAATCGGAAGAATCTTCGACTGGCATGCACGCTGGTTCCGCAGCCCGGATTTCCATGGCTGTCTGTTCGCACATGCGCTGGCCGAGTTCGGCGATCCCGGGCATCCGGTTTTCAAGGCCGTTGTCAGGCAGAAGAACGGCCTCAAGCGGCGCATGCGATCTATCCTCGAAGAGGTGATGCCGCGCAGCCGCGCCGAGAGCGTGGCGGCGACGCTGCTTATGCTGATCGAAGGCGCGACCTTGCTGGCGCAGATGGGGCAGGCCGACGCCGCCATTCGCGACGCCCGCAAGGCGGCCATGAGCATCGTCGCTGCTTCGCGCAGGCCGCAATGAGCCCGCTGGTCATCGGGCTCGCATTGTTTGCGGCGATCCTGCACGCAAGCTGGAACGCGTTCCTGCGCACGGGGGCCGACAGGCTGTGGACCGTCACCGTCATGAGCTTTTCAAGCACGGCGCTCGCCATCCCCTTCGCCTTCTTCCACGACCTTCCGGCAGCACCGGCCTGGTCCTACATCGTGCTCTCGGCCTGCCTGCAGGTTGGCTACAGTTTGTTTCTGGTGGCCGCCTACAGATATGGCGAACTGGGACAGGTCTATCCGATCGTTCGCGGCAGCGTGCCGCTGCTTGTCACGCTCGGCGGGTTCTTCCTGGCCAACCAGCAGCTCACTCTGCCGCAGACCGTTGGTGTCGCGCTGGTCGCGGGCGGCATCATGGGCCTTTCTCTCGGAAGGGGCAGGGCCGCCACGACATCGATATTCTATGCATTGGCAACGGGAGCGATCATCGCCGCCTATGCGACGGTCGATGCGCTCGGCGTTCGGACGGGGGGAAATGCCGGCGCCTACACCTCATGGGTCCTGCTGATCTACGGCGCGTTGCTGCCGGCGGCCTTCGTCGCCTGCCGTGGCCGGCTCATTGTCGACCTGCGCGCGCCGGAAACCTGGAAGGCGCTGGGCGGAGGCCTGTTTGCACTTCTGGCCTACGGCGTCGTGGTCGCGGCCTTCGCGCTTGGACCGGCAGGTCCGATCACCGCGATCCGCGAAACCAGCGTCGTCTTCGCGGCCTTCATCGGACGCCTGTTCCTCGGCGAGGTGCTGACGCCGCGGCGGGTCGGCGCCTGCGCCATCGTCGCGCTCGGCGCCATCTGCCTCGGCTATCAGCCGTGACGGAACTGCGGATCGCGCAGGATTGCCCGGTCACCACGCTATTTCCTGCGCGGCGCCGCCTCGGCCTGATCGAGGATCTTGCGCAGGAATGCGGCGTGGCCGCGGAACGCGCGCCGTCCGCTCGTCGTCGCCTTGACGCGCGTCTGCGGCCGGCGGCCGACGAACAGCTTTTCGATGTCGACATAACCGGCCCTGGCCAGCGTATCGAGATGCGCACCGAGATTGCCGTCGGTGACGTCCACGATGGCCTTCAGCCCGGTGAAGTCCAGCGTTTGGCGCCTTTCCAGCATGTTCAGCGCGGCCATGATCCTGAGCCGAGTGCTCTGGTGGATGATTTCGTCGGCACTCATCGAACGGCTCCGGTGCAGCCGAGCCGGAGGCCACCGACAACCATGCCGCCGCCGTGGCGGACCGTCTTGGCAATCTCGAACGGCGACAGCGCCGTTTGCTCCTGTGCGATCGACATCGAAGTACTCCGGCATGCTGTGCAGAATACTCTGTCATGTAGAGTTGTCTGTCAATTCATGAGCAAGCCGGTCTGCGATCGTGCTTGACAAGACGATGCATCGACCGGCTGTCGCATTGCAGTATAGATCGTGCGCCTGCAGGAGATGATCGCACCGATGAGGCGGCGGTCATGATATCGGCGCCGACGATCGACACCCAAAGCTGCTCGCTGATCTTCGGAGCTTCACGAGAGGAGCGGTCCAGCGGAGTGTGAAGAATGTCGGTGGCACATTCTAGCCATTGGTCGAAGATCAGCAGTAAATTTCTGCGACGATCAGCACGATCATGTGCCGATCGTAACCGAAATTTAAGCTGCGAAAATCAGTCTATTGCTTCGCTGGCTAGCAAGCCGCGAGTCAGATATGCATGAGCGTGCCGGGTCATTACGGCCGTCGGCACAAAGGAAGGGGCATCGCATGGCTAAGCAGTCATCCAAAGCGCCGGCGTCCAAGGCACCGGCAAAGAAAGCACCCGCAAAAGCAGCGACGGCAAAGGTCGCAGCTGCAGTGAAGAAAGCAGCACCCGCTGCCAAGCCGAAGGCCGCGGCGGCCAAGGCAAAAGCAGCACCGGCCAAGAAGCCGGCAGCGAAAGCTGCTGCGAAACCGGCAGTGAAGAAGGCAGCGCCCGCCAAGGCAGCGGCAAAGCCGGCTGCGAAGGCGGCACCGGCCAAGAAGCCTGCAGCGAAAGCCGCGGCGAAACCCGCAGCGAAGAAAGCAGCACCCGCCAAGAAACCGGCTGCCAAGGCTGCACCTGCCAAGAAGCCGGCTGCGAAGGCTGCTCCGGCAAAGAAGGCTGCGGCAGCGAAATCTTCAGCACCGGTGAAGAAAGCGGCACCTGCGGCCAAGCCGAAGGCAGCGCCTGCCAAGGCCGGCAAGAAGTAGTCGCGTCTTCCCTCGCCGGGGCGGTGCCGAAACAGTCAAGGGCGGGTGCCTGACAGGCGCCCCGCTCGCTGTTTAGGCAGTCGGAAGGCGAGAACAGAGGCGGACGGAGGATATCTTTTCGCAGCTCCCAGGACTTCGCCACAGGGCGAAGTCCGGTGGGGCCTTTTTTGTGTCATTCATGCGGATGAAATATCGGCGCGAGGCTCTTCGGTCTGCCTGTCGGCTGGCTGATCCATGCGATCCCGGCAACTCGGCGACCATGGTGATGAAGCGCCGTCTTCATGGAGCGCTCGCTAAACGGCCCTGGCCGATGCGCCGCTCGCTGGCGGCTGGGTTTTCCGCTTCTGGCCATTGCTCGATCGCGCCCGATCGGTCAACACTGCCCGCCTGCAAAACAGGAAACCGATCCATGCCCAGACTGCTCTATGCGTCGTCTTCTCCCTACAGTTCCAAGGTACGAATGGCAGCAGCCTATGCCGGCATCGCTGTCGATCTGGTGCCGATCAAGACCGAGGAGAAGCCGGCCGACTTGATGGTCGCCAACCCGCTCGGCAAGATCCCGGTTCTGGTGCTCGACGACGGTCGCTCCATCCATGACAGTCGCGCCATCACCCAGCATCTCAACCGTTTGTCGAAGAGCGCGCTTTTTCCACGCAATCCCGACAAGCGGCTCGAGGCGGAAGTGCTGGAGGCATTGGCCGACGGCATTTGCGACTGCGCGCTGTCGATGGTCTATGAACGGCGCACGCGGCCCGACGAGATGGTCTATCAGCCTTGGCTCGATCGCCAGTGGGCGAAGATCACGGCGGCACTCGACCTGCTCAATGCCAACCCGCCGAAGCTGCCGAAGAAGATCACCGCCGGCCAGATGGCGCTGCGCGCCTGCCTTGGCTATCTCTCGCTGCGCTTTGCCGGAAAATGGGAGAAGGGTCGTGCCCGGCTGACACGGTGGGCTGCGCGCTTTGACGAGAAGTTTCCGGAACTGAAGCCCTGCATTCCCGGTTGACCGCCCACCCGGGGAAATCACGCGGGCATAAAAAAGCCGGGCGCGAGGCCCGGCTTTTTCGTGTCGTGGCTTGAACGACTTAGAACTTCATACCAACGCCGAAGGTGACGCGGTTGTCGGTGGCCTTGACCTTGCCGATGCCGTCGAAGCTCTTGCTGCCGAAGTCGGTGTAGCGGTACTCGACGCGGCCGAAGACATTGTCGGTCAACTTGATGTCGGTGCCAACACCGGCGGTCCAGCCGAGCATCGTTGCGCGATCGCTGGCCCCAAGGACGGTGTCTTCCACCTTCAGGCTTCTGCCGGCGAGACCGCCGGTGCCATAGAGCAGGATTTCTGGGCTGACCGCGTAGCCGAGACGGGCACGCAGCGAACCTTCAAAGCCGGCCTTGGAGTCGATGCCGTTGTCGTCGCCCTTGACGCCGTTGTAGCCGAGTTCGGCTTCAGCGCCGTAGACGAAGTTCTCCTGCTGCCACTGATAGCCGCCGAAGACACTGCCGACGAAACCCTTGGTATCGGTTTCAACGTCGAAATCCTTTTCCTTGGTCCGGCCGCTGAAGCCATAGCCCACGTTGAGACCGGCGTAGGGGCCGGCCCACGAAGCGACCGGAAGTTCAGCGATCGGCGCAGGTGCCGGCGGCTCTTCCGAAACCACGTCAGCAGCATAGGCAGTTCCGCTGAGGGCGAAGAGCCCGAGCGCGACGGCCAGCGGCCGTGCGAATTTTAGATTGGCTTGCATTGTTCTTTACTCCTTAAGCCACAGGACACAGGCTTGTTTCTCACGATCGCCATCGACCCGTCCGGGGGGTGAAACGGATCTGGCGTTCGTCGGTTCCAAATGTCGTGTCAAAATGCGGCTGAAGCGAACCTGAACTTGGGTCATTCCCCGGCACGAATGAGGCAGAACCTTGACGTTGCATCTTCGCAACAGCGAAATGGCAGGAACCATCCCGTGCTGCGCTGCACACCGCTTGGTGCAAGGACTCCAGCACCCTATATTGCGGTCGGGCACACCTGAGTCCAGGGCGGGCCGGGATATCCAAACGGCCGTTTCGCCACAATGCTGCCCAAGGTGCGAACACCATTTAACGCATGCCGGGCCATATTTCGCCGGCACTGCTTTTTCGGGCCGAAATTGAGGATTGACACCATATGAGCAAAGCCACTGTCACGGCGCTGGTGACGGGCGGGGCCAGGCGGATCGGCAGGGCGATCGTCGAGGATCTCGCCGCCCACGGTTTTGCCGTCGCCATCCATTGCAACCGCTCGCGCACCGAGGCCGATGCGTTGGCTGCCGAAATCATCGCCGGAGGTGGCCGCGCCGCCGTGGTCGCCGCCGACCTGACCGATATAGACGCCGTTGGCGATCTCGTCGGCCAGGCGCAAGCAGCGCTCGGACCGATCCCGCTGCTGGTCAACAATGCGTCGCTGTTCGAGGACGATTCGGTTCTGGATTTCGACTGGCGGGCCTGGGACCGGCACTTTGCCGTCCATGTGAAAGCGCCCGCGCTCCTGGCGCAGAATTTCGCCCGGGCGTTGCCGGCAGGGCAGGAGGGCCTGATCGTCAACATGATCGATCAACGCGTCTGGCGGCCGACGCCGCGCTACTTCTCCTATGCACTGTCCAAATCGACGCTGTGGACGGCCACCCAGATGATGGCGCAAGCGCTCGGTCCCCGCATCCGCGTCAATGCCATCGGCCCGGGGCCGACACTGAAGAACGCGCGTCAGGACGACAGCGATTTTGCCGCACAGGTCGATGGCTTGATCCTCAAGCGCGGCCCGGAATTGCCGGAATTCGGCGCCACGATCCGCTATCTCTGGGAAGCGCGCTCGGTCACCGGCCAGATGATCGCCCTTGATGGCGGCCAGCATCTTGCGTGGCAGACGCCCGATGTGACAGGCATGACGGAATGAGTCCTGTAGACCACAAAAGCAAGCCGCGCGGCGGCGCCGACGATCTGCCCCCCGATATCGACCTCGAGGACGAGGCGGTCGAGGAGATCGTTGAAACCGTCGGTCCCGATGTCGCCTTCACCGCCATCGACTGGACGCCGCATGCCGGCGACGCGGAAGGCATGATCGGCGCCGAGGTGATCCAGACGCTGGTCAAGCGGCTGCCCAACGCGCCCGGCGTCTACCGCATGATGAACGCTGCCGGCGATGTGCTCTATGTCGGCAAGGCGCGCAGCCTGAAGAAGCGCGTCACCAACTATGCGCAAGGCCGCTTCCACACCACCCGCATCGGCCGCATGGTGCGCGAAACGTCGACGATGGAGTTCGTCGTCACCCGCACCGAGATCGAAGCGCTGCTGCTCGAAGCCAACCTTATCAAGCGCTTGCGGCCGCGATTCAACGTCCTGATGCGCGACGACAAGTCGTTTCCCTATATCCTCTTGACCGGCGACCATGTCTCGCCGGGCATCTACAAGCATCGCGGCGCGCGCTCGCGCAAAGGCGATTATTTTGGGCCTTTCGCCTCGGCCGGTGCCGTTGGCCGTACCATCAATTCCCTGCAGCGCGCCTTCCTGCTCAGGAGTTGCACCAACTCGTTCTACGAGAACCGCACGCGGCCATGCCTGCTTTATCAGATCAAGCGCTGCGCCGGCCCCTGCACCGGAGAGGTTTCGCACCAGGACTATGCCGAACTGGTCAATGAGGCGAAGGACTTCTTGTCCGGCCGCAGCCAGAAGGTGAAGACGGAAATCTCGGCCGCCATGCAGCAGGCGTCGGAAGCTCTCGATTTCGAGCGCGCCGCGATCTATCGCGACCGACTTGCGGCCCTGTCGCATGTGCAGAGCCACCAGGGCATTAATCCGGCAACCGTCGACGAAGCCGATGTCTTCGCCATTCATCAGGAAGGCGGCCAGGTCTGCATCCAGGTGTTCTTCTTCCGCACCGGCCAGAACTGGGGCAACCGCGCCTATTTCCCCAAAGCCGATCCGGCCTTGGAAGCAGCCGAGGTGTTGGGTTCGTTCCTGGCGCAGTTCTATGACGACAAGCCGACGCCGCGGAACATTCTTCTGTCGCATGGCGTCGAGGATCAGGAACTGCTGGCCGAGGCGCTCTCCACCCGCGCTGGCCGCAAGGTCGCGATCTCCGTGCCGCAGCGCGGTGAAAAGAAAGACCTGACCGACAACGCCCTGCAGAATGCCCGCGAGGCGCTCGGACGCCGGTTGGCTGAAACCTCCACCCAAGGACGCTTGCTTGCCGGTTTCGCCGAGACATTCGGCCTGGCCAAGCCACCGGTGCGCATCGAGGTCTACGACAATTCGCACATCATGGGCACCAACGCGGTCGGCGCCATGGTCGTCGCCGGACCGGAAGGCTTCGTGAAGAACCAGTACCGGAAATTCAACATCCGCTCGACCGAGATCACGCCTGGCGACGATTTCGGCATGATGCGCGAGGTGATGGAGCGACGTTTTTCGCGGTTGCTCAAGGAGCATGGCGATGTCCCGGCTGGGGATGGGGTTGATGGTTCGGCAGACGATATGGAGGACGACATCTCCGGCAGCTTTCCGGCCTGGCCCGATGTCATCCTGATCGACGGTGGCCAGGGCCAGATGACCGCGGTGCGCAAAATCCTTTCGGATCTCGGCATCGAGGACCGCGTGGTTGCCATCGGCATCGCCAAGGGCCAGGACCGCGACGCCGGCCGCGAACGGTTCTTCGTCAAAGGCAGGGACTCGTTTTCGCTGCCGGTTCGCGATCCCGTGCTCTATTTCGTCCAGCGGCTGCGCGACGAGGTCCATCGTTTCGCGATCGGTTCGCATCGGGCGCGCCGCAAGAAGGAGATGGTCAAGAGCCCGCTCGACGAGATCAGCGGTATCGGTCCAGGCCGCAAACGCGCCTTGTTGTTAGCCTTCGGCACCGCCAAGGCGGTCAGCCGCGCCGCCATCGAGGATTTGAGGAAAGTCGACGGTATTTCCGAGCAGGTGGCGAAACTGGTCTACAATCATTTCCATGAGAGCTGACAGCAAGGATGCTATTTTCGTCTGGTCAATCGATTCTCGCCTGTTGACCCCCTACATTCGCTTCTGATTTGAGTAGGCAGGCAGAAAGAGTTTCCCAGATATGGCCAAGCGCGCGTTCAACCTGCCCAATATGCTCACCTATGCCCGCATCGTCGCGGTGCCGCTGGTGGTGCTATGCTTTTTTCTCGAAGGACATCTGAAGTCGAGCGACTTTGCCCGCTGGTCGGCGCTGATCATCTTCCTGCTCGCCTCGATCACCGATTATCTGGACGGCTATCTGGCGCGCGCCTGGCAGCAGACCTCCAACATCGGCAAGATGCTCGACCCGATCGCCGACAAGCTGCTGGTCGCCACCTGCCTGCTGCTGCTGGCCGCCGATACCGATCGCCATGCCGGTATCGCCGGCTGGTCGCTGTGGGCGGCGATCATCATCCTGTGCCGCGAAATCCTCGTCTCGGGCCTGCGCGAATATCTGGCGGCGCTCAAGGTCTCGGTGCCGGTGACGCAGCTGGCAAAATGGAAGACCGCCATCCAGATGGTCGCCATAGCGTTCCTCTTGGCCGGGCCGGCCGGCGACAAGATCTTCCCGCTGACCACCCAGACCGGACTGGTACTGCTGTGGATCGCGGCGCTGGTGACGCTCTATACCGGCTACGACTATTTCCGCGCCGGCCTCAAGCACATCATGGACGAGTGAGATGACGACCCGGCTCATCTATTTTGCCTGGGTGCGCGAACGCATCGGCATGGCTGAGGAGGATGTCGACCTGCCTGCCGGCATCGAGACGGTGACCGATCTCCTGCGCTGGCTGAAATCGCGCGGCGAGGGCTACGAGCACGCTCTGCAATATCCCGACGTGATCCGCGTCGCCATCAACCAGGAACATGTCGAGCACCGCGAGAAGATCGCTGGCGCCCGCGAAATCGCGCTGTTCCCGCCGATGACCGGGGGCTGACGTGAGCGGCGCGGTCTTGCCTGTGGTTCGCATTCAGCGCCAGGATTTTGACGTCGCCGCCGAGATCGCCAGACTGACGCAAGGCCGCGCCGATATCGGAGCCGTGGTGACCTTCTCAGGCCTTTGCCGCGACGAGGAGGGCGCGCTCTCGGCGCTCGAGCTCGAACACTATCCCGGCATGGCCGAAGCGGAAATCGCCCGCATCGCTGCTGAAGCGGTCGAGCGTTGGCCATTGCAGGGGCTCACCGCCATCCACCGCCACGGCAAGATCGCGCCCGGCGAGAACATCGTGCTGGTGGTAGCTGCGTCAGCGCATCGCCAGGCGGCGTTCGAGGCGGCGAACTTTCTCATGGATTATCTCAAATCGCGCGCGCCCTTCTGGAAGAAGGAGCATCGCGCTGACGGCTCGGAGGGTGGCTGGGTCGAGGCCAAGGAAGCCGATGCAAAGGCCGCGCAACGCTGGTATCAGTCCGAATAAGATCCGCCGCAGCCATGCATTGACCGCAATCCTTTGGCCAATTGGCAGGATTGGTCAGCCTGGGCATTGGCAGCCCGGGGCATTGGCAGCCCGGGGTGAGGGAGATGGTCATGCTGGACAGGATCGCGGAGTTCTTCATCTTCGGTTTCGTGCCGCTGGTCGTCGGCATATTGGCCGTTCCGGACCAGTCTGTTGCCGCCGAACAGGCCGTGAGAGGCGAGGTGATCTATCGCGAGCGCATTGCCTTGCCGCCCAGTGCCGTGCTCTCCGTACAACTTGCCGATGTGTCGCTGGCCGATGCGCCTGCCACCATCATCGGCGAGCAGAAAGTGCAGCCGGCCGGCCAGGTGCCGATCAGCTTCGAGATCAAATTCGACCCTTCCGTCATCCGGTCGCGGATGACTTACGCGTTGCAAGCCCGCATCACCGTCGATGACAAGCTCCTGTTCATCTCCGATATGCGCCATCAGGTCGATCCGTTGGCCGACGTGCCGCAGACCATCATGCTGAAGATGGTCACCCCGAGTGCCGAGCCGACGGCTTCCGTCTTCGACCAGCTCTGGCTGGTCGACTATGTCGACGGCATCGGCGCCATTGCTGCCCCGCAAGCGACATTCAGGGTCAGCGGGGCCGGCAAGGCGGGCGGCAGCGGCCCCTGCAACACCTACTTCGCCACCGCCAAACTCGATGGGCAAACGATCGCGATCAGAGACATCGGTTCGACCTACAAGGCTTGCGCGCCCGAAGTGATGGCAGAGGAAAAGGCGCTGTTCGATGCGCTGGCCAAGGCGGCGTCATACCGTGTCGAGGCCGGCAAGCTCATCATATCGGACAACGACGGCCGCGAGATCCTGCGCTTTAGCGCCGCGAGCTAGTCCAGCGTATTTCGATCTCCAACACTTTTCCGGAATAATTCGGGCAAGGGAAGCGTTTCTCTCAGATATGGCGGGCAAGGCAAAGGGATATTTTCGAATGTCCCTTCGTTGAAGCCGCCAGACCTGCTGCGGCTCGTTCTGGCTTAACTCAAAGGAGTCCAGACATGAAAACGCACGCGCTTATCCTCGCTGTCACAGGCGCATCGCTCCTTGCTCTCACCGGCCTCGCAAAGGCGGACGACCATCTGGTCAACGCCCTGCAGCATGGTCTCAGCGACGATGGCCACCCGTTCCAGACCAACCAGGCCGGCCACAGCGGCGACCTCGCGCCTGGGCAGGGTAGCCCGTTTGCCGGTGAGGATACACAGACACCGGCCACCGATACGGCGGCGGCGAATGACCATGCGAACGTAAAAGATCGCCAGCCGAAATGACCAAGAACCCGCCGGAGGGGCGGCGGGCCTCTCAAACTTTTGTTTGTTCGAATACGGCGCCGTAGTGATAGGGCGGCACCTCGACCAGTTCGGCAAGCCTGAGGCCACCCGCCTCGGCGGCTGCTATAGTCTCCTCTGGCGACAGCCTCAATTCGGTCTTCGGTCCGCGCGGTCCGTCCAGCACGGTGGTTTTGTCACGCGGATACTGGTGCCAGTTGACGATGGCGAAACGGCCGGCCGGGTTAAGCGTCGCGCGTACGGCACGGGCGAGACGCGGCCGGTCAGGCACGCCGTGAAAGGCGTTGGCCATGAAGATGAAATCGACAGGTCGAGGCACAAGTCCTGCAAGCTCGTAGGCGTCGCCTGCGACAAAGTCGCAATTCGTCGCGCCGCCTTCGACCAATCTGTGTCTGGCGGCTGCGAGCAGGTTGGCATCGATATCGATGGCTACGACATGGCGGGCCACTTTGGCGATCGGCAGCGTGAACCAGCCATCGCCGCAGCAGAGATCGATCACTTCCATGTCTGACTTGATCCCCGTTGCCGAAAGCACCGCGGCAGGGTTAGGCCACAGCGCCTCCCACCAGCCGCTGTCCGGCATCTCTGTGCCTTGAAAGAAGCCCGGAATGGCACTGGTCATGCTGAGGTCCGCTCCATTGTCGGTCACATCAGTTCAATGTCTCACCCTAGTAAAAGCAGTTCGCAAGGGAACCCGATAGCTGGGTCATGAAAAAAGGCCGGCGTAACGCCGGCCTTTTAACGGAATTCAAGGGTTTGGATCGTCGGCTCAGCCGACGATCTCGGTGTCCGAGAACCAATACTTGATCTCTTCGGCGGCGGTCTCCGGCGCGTCGGAGCCGTGCACGGAGTTTTCGCCGATCGACAGCGCATGAACCTTGCGGATGGTGCCTTCGGCGGCGTTGGCCGGGTTCGTGGCGCCCATCACTTCGCGGTTCCTGGCAATGGCGTTCTCGCCTTCCAGAACCTGGACGACGGTCGGTGCCGACGACATGAATTCAACCAATTCGCCGAAGAAAGGACGGTCCTTGTGGACGGCATAGAAGCCTTCCGCTTCGCGGCGGCTCATCCAGACCCGGCGCGAGGCGATGACGCGCAGGCCTGCCTCTTCCAGCATCCTGGTGATGGCGCCGGTGAGATTGCGCCGGGTCGCGTCCGGCTTGATCATGGAAAATGTGCGTTCGAGCGCCATGGGTCGTCCTTGTCTGAGAATGGAATTGAGAGTGGCGGGCTCTATACAAGCCGCCCGGCCCATTGCCAAGGGGTGAGGAACGGTCCGCGCAGCGGACGGAAAGCCAACTGCTTGGCTTTCCGAGTGACGAACGCCCGGAGCGAGAGCGAAGGGCCGGACGGCTGCGCGTTTCTGCGGCAAGCCGGCCCCGTTCAGACGGCTGCACAGCAACGCTTTGCTTGCTATAGTCGCGTGTCGGCGCCGCGCTGAGGTCGGGCCGTATGGAGACACCATGACCATGACAGACGATCGTCAGGAACGCATTCGCAACCGTGCGCACCAGATCTGGCTGCAGGAGGGCCAGCCGGCTGGCCATCATGAGCGCCATTGGCATCAGGCGGCCACCGATGTCGACCAGGAGGACGCCGCGGGCAAGTCGGCAGCCAAAAAGCCAACCAGGAAGGCAGCTGGCGCAGGCAAGGCAAAGGCCGCCCCCAAGGAGGCAAAGGCTGCCACGAAGGCCGGCAAGCCAAAGAAGGCGGCCAAGTAAGTTACTGCTTTACGGCGTCAAGCCGCGGCGGCGACCTTTCGTCCCAGCCCGCCATGCAGGTCGAGGCAGCGAGCGAACCACTGCGCCACCACGTCGCCGTCGTCGAGCAGTTGGTAGGGAGAGGCTATGCGCGCCCATTGCAAGGCGCCGAAGACGATATAGTCGCTAAACAGCGGCGACGCGCCGCCGATGAATGGCTGATAGCCGAGCATTGAACGCAGCGGCTCCAGCGCGGCGCGGAATGTCGCCAGGCCGGCGTCGCGCGCGGTGACGACGTCCTCCAGCGTCTTGCCAAAGCGTTGCTCGCGGCTCCGGCGGAAATAAGCGGCGTTCTCCTCGTCCTGCATGGTGTGGAGGTCGATGATCGCGGCGGTGGTCACGTAGGGATGGATGGTCAGTTGCGACCAGCGCTCGATGAAACGAGCCATCGCCTTGCCGCCTTCACCGCCAAACAGCGTCGGCCGGTCCGGATAGGCTTCATCGAGATAGAGCGCGATGGCAAAGGAATCCCCGACGACCGTCTCGCCGTCTCGGATCACCGGAACGGTTTTCGAAACGCCGCCCTCGACGGCGGGCACATCGAGAAAGCGCGTCGGCACGGTCGAGATGTCAAGCCCCTTGTGGGCAAGCGCCATCGCCACCTTCCAGCAATGCGGGCTGAACGGACGTGTGGTGTCGCGTCCGACGAGATCATAGAGCAGAATGGTCATTGGCGGCAGGCCCTTCAAGCGTTAGGTAGACCCCGCATCGACGCGAGCCGAGGGGAAGCCATGAGACAGCATTTCATGATGTTTGCGGCCTATAATCAATGGGCCAATGGCCGCATCTATGAGGCCGCCGCCGAGCTCGATGATGAGGAATTCAACCGCGATGTCGGTGCCTTCTTCGGCTCGATGATGGGCACGCTCAACCACCTTTTGACTGCCGACCGCATCTGGATGAAGCGCTTCACCGGCGAGGGCGACGCGCCGACGACACTGGATGCCATCCTGCATCGGGGGTTGGCCGGCCTGCGGGCGGCGCGTGAAGCCGAGGACAGGAGGATCATCGATTGGGTCGGCGGCCTCAATGACAAGGCGTTGACGGGCCGCTTCACCTACATGACCGTCTCGGACATGCGCACCGTCTCGCAAAGGCTGGCGCCGGCGCTGGATCATGTCTTCAACCACCAGACCCACCATCGCGGCCAGGCGCATACGATTCTGACCATCCTGGGACGGCCAAGCCTGGGGTTGGATTTGATGCTTTTCCAGCGGACCGAGGAGGGCAGGGCTTTCGCCTGATCCAGTGGCGTTTTGCATAGTCAGTCCGAGGTTGAAGAGCCCCGCGCTCATCTCTGCATTTTGTGCTGCAGCATTGTCTTTACATCAGAAATTAGCGGGCACACCGGATGCTTGCCCGAGATTCAGGCAGCCGTCGAAGCTTCGCCCCTGATTTCGCTGTCCAGCTGACACTGCGTCAGAGCCGCTTCCGCCATCACCCACTGCTTGAACAACTGGACCTTGCGTGCGGCAAGGCCTTTCTGCGGAGAGACGAAATACCAGCCAGCCGTGTTCGGATGGTGGACGGCGAAGGGAGCCACCAGCCTTTCGGCGCGGATGTCGCTGGCCATATAGGCACGGTTGGCCACCGCAAATCCCATCCCGGAATTGGCTGCCTCGTAGGACATCATGCACGAGTCGAAATAGATGCTCTTGGTCTCGCTGAGCACGAAGCTGGCGCCGGCGAAACCAAGCCAGGATTGCCAATTCTGGGTGCAGGTGTCGGAATGCAGCAGGGTGAAGTGCTTGAGGTCGTCCGGTGTCACCTTCGACAGCCGCTTGTCGCCGAGGACTTCGTGGAACAGCTTGCGGCTGCACACCGGTGTCAGGTCTTCGCGAAACAGCAGATCGGATTGCAGCCCGTGAAAGTGACCGTCGCCATAACGGATTTCGAGATCGAATTCCGAGGCAGTGAACTCATGCGTCGCGTAGGAGGTCGAGACCCGCATCACGATATCGGGATATTGCTGCTGGAACAGCGGCAGGCGCGGAAACAGCCAGCGTGCCGCAAAGGTCGGCAGCACCGATATTTTTAGCACATGCTCCTGCGATTGCCCGGTCGCTTCCATGCTGGCGGCGACGATTCGCTCCAGCGCCTCGCGAACGCGCGAGACGTAGGTCTCACCCTCCGGCGTCAACGAGACCGCATTGCCGCCGCGCTGGAAAATCTTGAAACGAAGCTGATCCTCCAGGCTTTTCACGCGCTGGCTGACCGCCGAGGCGGTAATGAACTGTTCTTCGCCGGCACGCGTGAAATTACCGTGCCTTGCAGCACTCTCCACGATTTTAAGCGAATTGAGGTTGACCTGACTGAGCAGACGCACGGTTTCGACCTTAAGCTTGGCTTACACTAGCACCAGCATTCCTAATTTTACAGGGGTGGGTGAATTAATCGACTGTTTACCAAGTGTTGCCCCCATCCTGGAGAAGTACAATGAACGCCCATACCATTCCCGAACTGCGTTATGCGATGAGCCGCGAAGCCATTATAGGCCATGAAACCGCCTGGAAAGTGTCGAGTTTCGGTGTCGCGCAATATCTGCACGGCTATGACCCGGCACTGCTTGCCGCGATCGAGGAGGCTGCCCTGAAGCTCAAGGCCAGCCATGCCGTGCACAAGCACCTCGATCTGACCTTCATCACCGGGGCCGACCGTTTCATCCCCGAGATCAAGGAATTGCTGCATGACAAGCTGCGCCTGGAGCGGCTGTCCGACATGATGGGCACCAAGCTGGAGCCCTATCCGCTGTCGATCGTCGGTTCGACGGTCACCTTCATGAATCCCAAGGACGGCGCCGTGGAGTGGCATTGCGATGGCGTTCCGGTCACCGAGCTCATTCCATTGTCGATCAGCAATCCGCTGGTCGGCGGCCACCTCGAAATCTACTGCGACGACTCCGAAACCGGCCGCGCCATTCTCGAAGCCGGCCGCGAGATCCCGCGCAACAGTGTCATGCGCATCGATCACAAGATGAACTACGCGACGCTCGGGCAATTCCTGGGCGTCCTGCATCGCACCGCTCCGATCCGGTTCGGCGAGCGCGTCACGCTGGTGCTCAACCAGCGCTCGGTGGCCAAGCCCTATGTCGACGACAACAGAATGTTCTATCTCGCCGCCGACAATGACCACGACCGTGAGTGGATCAGCGAACTGGCCGAAGATGTCTGGAACAACCAGTTGCCGGCCTATCGTCGGTTCGAGGCAGAGCATCCCGTGCCCGCCGCCGTCGATGCACCGGTTCCGGGCGGCGCCAGGGAATCATGGTAATGAACCAAGATCCCGAAAAGTCGGAACCGGTTTTCGGACAGGATCATGGTCGAACAGCAAAATAGAATCCCATGCCGATTGTTTCGGCAGGGATCCGGCTCGATATCCGCGTTGGTCTTCGCTGCCGGTGCGGTGGCGTTGTGGTCCACCAATGCGCTGGTCGGCAAATCCCTGCTGGCCAGTCACCCGGTGTCGCAGGTCCAGTTCCTGCAATTTGCAGGCGCTGCACTCGTCTTCGCCGCCATCCGATTGATGAGCCGGGAAAGAGTAGCACCGGTCACGCCCGGGGCGGCGCTCATCTCTGTCGCGGTCGGCTTCATCGGTCTGGTCGGCACCATGGTGCTGCAATACATCGCCTTCGCTTCGATGCCGGTCATCGAGGCCAATCTGATGGCCTACACCTGGCCCTTGATGGTCGCGGCGGCAGTCATCGCCTTGGAAAATCCGCGGCATCCGGCCCTGTTGGGTCTCGCCGCGGTGGTAGGCTTCATCGGCGTCGCACTGGTGATTTCGGGAGGACGCAGCCAATCCTGGCTCCAGGGCGATCTGGCCGGCTATCTCGCCGCATTCGGGTCCGCGCTGTGCATGGCCTTTTACTCGATCATGGTGGGACGGGTCGCCACCCCAGCGGATCGCCTGTTGCTGCCATCGTCCTTGATCGGCGTCGCCTTGACGTTTCTATGGAGCGCTCGCGACGGTTTCACCTGGCCCGTCGGCGCGGACCTGGCTCTCGGCCTTTATCTCGGCGCCGGTCCGATGGGCTTGGGCTACTATTTCTGGTCGCGCGCCTTGAAGCTTGAAGGCAGCGGCAGGGTCGCGGTGGTCGCCTATCTCACGCCGATCGCCTCGACCCTGCTTTTGACCTTGTCCGGCGAGCGGCTGACGGTGACGGCCATTGTCGGAGCCATCCTCGTCATCGGCAGTTGTGTCGCGGTCGGTGTGGAACGTTCGGAGGCCGAAAACCATGTTTGACGAGAATGAGCGTCTGGCTATTCAGGAAGCGAATTGGCTGATCGATGAATTCGGCGCCGAGGCACCGCTTTACGCCGCGATGAGGGCCGAAAAGGCGATAGAACAAAAGGATTTTGCGCGTTGCGCCCGGTGGAAGCGTATTCTGGAGATATTGGACGAAAGTCCTGCCGCTAAGTCTTCTGGTTCCAAGTATTAGATTTTCTAATTTGCACAGCGTCGATTTTGCATGAATGCTATTTTTGCCGACTCTTGATTCTTTTATGAGGCTTGGCGGTCCGTTGGGGGACGCGGTTAAAGAGATACATCGACACAAGTCTTCGCTGGGGTGGATGATTTTGTCGCAAATAAGGTGAAAGAATTGTCAAATATCGATGATAAGACCGTTATCGAGCTGACGGCCGATATTGTCTCGGCCTATGTAGGCAACAATCCGCTTCCGGCTGCCGGCCTGCCCGAGCTGATTGCCAGCGTCAGCGCCTCGGTTCGCAAGCTCGCCGGTGCGGCTGTCGCGGAAGTCCCAAACCTGGTTCCGGCCGTCAATCCGAAGAAGTCGGTGTTTCCCGACTACATCATCTGCCTTGAGGATGGAAAGAAGTTCAAGTCGCTCAAGCGGCACCTGCGGACCGACTACGGCCTGAGCCCGGACGACTACCGGGCCAAATGGAGCTTGCCGCCGGACTATCCGATGGTAGCGCCAAACTATTCGGCGACGCGATCGGCGCTGGCAAAGTCGACGGGACTTGGCCGCAAGCCGGCAGCAGCGCCGGCCGCTGTCGCCAAGGCAACGAAGCGCAAGGCGACTGCCTGAGAGCAGGCAGGCCACTGTTCGGCTGCTTTGACGACGCCCTCGCGGGCGTCGTTTCGAGGCCTTGTGCGGCCAACTGGCCCGCAAGGCCTTGCGAAGCGTTGATGTCCGGTGCAAAAGCGCGGCCATGCTGATCATCAACGACCTATCGCTCCGCATGGCCGGACGCTTGCTTCTCGACCATGCCTCGCTGACGTTGCCGGCTGGCACCAAGGCTGGCCTTGTCGGCCGCAACGGTACCGGCAAGACGACGCTGTTCAAGGCCATCACCGGCGATTTCCCGTCAGAGACAGGATCGATCAGCCTGCCCAAGAGCACCCGCATCGGCCAGGTGGCGCAGGAAGCGCCAGGCACCGAGGATCCGCTGATCGAGATCGTGCTCAAGGCCGATCTCGAACGCACGGCGCTGCTCGAAGAAGAAAAGACGGCGACCGATCCGCACCGCATCGCCGACATCCATATGCGGCTGGCCGATATCGACGCGCACTCAGCCGAATCCCGCGCCGCCACAATTCTCGCAGGCCTTGGCTTCGATGACGCCGCGCAGAGGCGTCCGGCCTCGTCCTTCTCCGGCGGCTGGCGCATGCGCGTGGCGCTCGCTGCGGTGCTGTTTGCCGAGCCCGACCTGCTGCTGCTCGACGAGCCGACCAACTATCTCGATCTCGAAGGCACGCTGTGGCTGGAAAACTATGTATCGAAATACCCGCACACGGTGCTCTTGATCTCGCATGATCGCGATCTGCTCAACCGCGCCGTCAACTCGATCGTCCATCTCGACCAGAAGAAGCTGACCTTCTGGCGCGGCGGTTACGACCAGTTCGAGCGTCAATATACAGAGCAGAAGGAATTGCAGGAGAAGGGCCGGGTCAAGCAGGAGGCCGCGCGCAAGCACATGGAATCCTTCGTCGAGCGGTTCCGCGCCAAGGCCTCCAAGGCGAGACAGGCGCAGTCGCGCATCAAGGCGCTGGAGAAGATGAAACCGATCGCGGCCCTCGTGAACGATTCGGTGCGGCCGTTCTCCTTCCCCGAGCCGGTGAAGACGGTGGCCTCGCCGATCGTGGCGCTGAACAACGTCAATGTCGGCTACACCGAGGGTCAGTCGATCCTCAAGAAGATGACGCTGCGCATCGACGCCGACGACCGCATCGCGCTGCTCGGCGCCAACGGCAACGGCAAGTCGACCTTCGCCAAATTGCTGTCCGGCCGGCTGAAGCAGGAGAGTGGCACCATGACGGTGGCGCCCGGGTTGAAGGTGGCGATCTTCGCCCAGCATCAGCTCGACGACCTCCGGCCGGACGAAAACGCCTACGAGCATGTCCGCCGGCTGATGCCGGAGGCCCCGGAATCGAAGGTACGCGGCCGCGTCGCCCAGTTCGGCCTCACGACCGAGAAGATGAACACCGCCGCCAAGGATCTGTCGGGCGGCGAGAAGGCGCGCCTGCTGATGGGGCTGTCGGCCTTCGAGGGTCCAAACCTGTTCATCCTCGACGAACCGACAAACCATCTCGACATCGACAGCCGCGAATCGCTGATCCATGCCCTGAACGAGTTTCCCGGCGCCGTCATCCTGATCTCGCACGACCGCCATCTGCTCGAAGCGACCGCCGACCGGCTGTGGCTGGTCAAGGACGGCGCGGTCAACCCGTATGATGGCGACCTCGAAGACTACAAGACGCTGGTCACCGGCGTGTCCGGCGACCGCCGCGGCAAGCGCGAGGCGGACAAGGCGTCAAAGGCCGATCGCCGCCGCGATGCAGCGGCACGCCGCGCCGCCTTCGAGCCGCTGGCCAAGGAGATCCGCGCCACCGAAGCGCTGATGGACCGCATTCGCAAGCGCATCGACGGCATCGAGGACGAACTGTCCAATCCGGCGGTGTACGAAAAGGATCCCTCGACGGCGACACGGCTGGCCAAGGAGCGCTCGCAACTGGCCCAGACGCTGGCCGGCCACGAGGAAAAGTGGCTGTCCATGTCGGCGGAGTATGAGGAAGGCACGGCGGAGTGAGCGCGTAATCTCCCCCCATGTGGGGAGATGCCCGGCAGGGCAGAGGGGGGCGCTGTCCCATAGGCCTGTCAGCCTTTTTGGGTAGTGTGCTGAGAGTTCTGCAAATTCGCTGAGAGAGGGCGGTCATGGCAGGCTGGTGATGTTCAACGTCACCGATTCCCGCGAAGGAACGCCACCATGACCAAGACAGAAGGTAAATCGACCAGCGCTGCCGTCAAAGACATTCTGCTTTCGAACCCGGAGGGGCTGCACGAAGTGATCCGTGCAGTAATGCAGGAGGTTCTCGAGGCCGAGATGGAGGAGGCGCTGGGTGCTTCGAAGGGCGAACGGACGCCCGAGCGCCTTGGGTATCGCTCGGGTTACTACGGCCGCACCCTGGTCACCCGGGTGGGCAAGCTTGAGCTGCGGGTTCCGCAGGACCGGGCCGGTCGTTTCTCCACCGAGCTGTTCGAGCGCTACCAGCGTTCCGAGCGGG